>CALFXW010000148.1 GCA_937957805.1 uncultured Sphingopyxis sp. | reverse complement strand
GTGACGACGCATCACCTGGGCGATGACAGCAGTACCTGGATCGAAAAACAGATGGCAGTGGCCATTCGCCGCGCGCTTTCCGAGGCGGAAGGCGACATCCTCGCTTTCCTTCCTGGGCTTGCTGACATCCGCCGCACGGAACGCGAGCTTGGCAGTATCGCCAATGTCCTCATTCTGCCGCTCCATGGCGATCTGCCGCTCACCGATCAGGACCGGGCCATCCAACCGGATGCGGGAAAGCACCGCAAGATCGTGCTTGCCACCAGCATCGCCGAAAGCTCGCTCACCATCGCCGGCATCCGCATCGTGGTGGATAGCGGGCTGACGCGCCGCGCCCGATATGATGTGGCGGCGGGGATGACGCGGCTGGTGACCGAACGGGCGAGCCAGGCGTCGGCCACCCAGCGTGCCGGTCGTGCCGCGCGCCAAGCGCCGGGGGTGGCGTGGCGGCTGTGGGCGGCGGCGGCAACCGGCGGCATGGCACAATTTGATGCGCCCGAAATTGCGGATGCCGACCTTGGCGCCTTCCTGCTCGATTGCGCCTTGTGGGGGGAGCGTGACCCCAGCCGTCTGCCGCTGCTCGACCCGCCACCCGCTGCCGCGCTCGATGCCGCGCGCGCGCGCCTTACCGACATGGGCGCGTTAATGGCTGACGGCAGCATCAGCGCGCACGGGCGGGCGATGGCGGCATTGCCGATCGAACCACGGCTGGCGCATATGCTGCTTGCCGCCGCCGCGCTTGGCCATGGCCGCACCGCCGCGCGGGTCGCGGTGCTGATCGGTGAACGGGGGCTGGGCGGCCAAGATGTTGATTTGACACAGCGTATGGCGCGCTTTGCCCGCGACAATGGGCCGCGCGCGCGGAGCGCCCGTGCGCTTGCAGACCGTTGGGCCAAGCTTGCCGGGGCGGATCTGGCGCGGGGGGGTGATGTCGGCGATTGTGATGTGGCCGATGGGGGCGTCGCAATGGCGCTCGCGCTCGCCTTTCCGCAGCGCGTCGCGCGCCGCCGCAGCGCCGATGGCGCTGAATGGGCCAGCGTTTCGGGGCGCGGATTTCGACTGGACAATGCGTGTGCGCTGGCCGGTGCGCAATGGCTTGCGGTGGGCGAAGTGCAGGGCGCAGCCGCTGGTGCGCGGATAATGACCGCCGCATCCATGGCGGAAGCCGATGTGCGCACCCTCTTTGCCGACCAAATCTGCGCCGAACAGCGCGTCACCTATGATGCAAAGGCGGACCGGATCGATGCGCTGCGGGTCGAAAAATTGGGGCGGCTGACGCTGTCCCGACAGGTGATAGCGGCGGACGGGGACAGGGTGGCGTTGCTGGCCGACGCGGTCGTCGACAGCGATTTCGCCCTGCTGCCGTGGGATGGCGCGGCGGCAATGCTGCGGGCACGCGCGTGTTTTGCCGGCTTGGATGGCTTGGGGGATGCGGCGCTGCGGGCGACGCGCGACGATTGGCTTCACCCGATGCTCGCCAATGTGCGCCGTTTGGGCGAATTGGACAGCGCGGCCTTGGCAGCCGCGCTCCTCCACCTGCTCGATTGGCCGACGCGCCAGCGCCTCGACAAATATGCGCCAGCCGATTTTTCAACGCCTGCCGGATCGACGCATCGCATTGATTATACAGCAGAAGGCGGCCCGTTGGTGGAGGTGCGGGTGCAGGCTTTGTTCGGATTGGACGCGCATCCTATGGTCGGTCATCCGCCGCGCGCATTGCGTTTGGCGCTGACATCGCCCGCCGGACGCCCGATCCAGCTGACCGGCGACTTGCCCGGATTCTGGCGCGGCAGTTGGGCCGATGTGGCGCGGGAAATGCGCGGGCGATACCCAAAACATGCGTGGCCGGACGAACCTTGGCAGGCGGTGGCGTCGCTAAAGACCAAAAGAGCGCAAGCGCGCGGTTGAACGGCGCGCACAATTTGATAAGGGGCTAGGCTACAGCAACAAGGCGAAGTAGAGGCGATGCGTCCACAAGCGCGAATTTTCCAGACTCCCAAAAATGCCATGCAGTCGGGGCAGGCCAAATTGGATGGCTGGATGCTGGAATTTGTGCCGAACGAGGGGCAGCACGCCGACCCGCTGATGGGCTGGGCGGGCAGCGGCGATACCCGCCGCCAACTGCGCCTGCATTTCGCAACGCTGGAGGAGGCTAAGGGCTATGCCGCAGCCAATGCCATCGACGCGCGGATACTCTCGACACCGCCGCGCCGCCTCAAAATTCAGGCCTATGCGGATAATTTCCGCTAGGACAATAGCGCAGATTTAATGCCCATAATTCTACGCAAAACAATGATTGCGTGGAAATATTTCTTCATTATCGTAACTTTTATGCTTACTGATTACGCATAGGAGGTTGCGATGCTTACCTTTGCTCTGGCCATGGCGACGGGCCTGCCCGATGCCGCAGCCTGTCGTTCTCTGGTCGATAGCCCCGAAGCCATGCTGGCCCAGGCAATGGGGCTACAAGGCTATATATATGGCTATCCGATGGTCGATTTGCTGAAGCAGCGGCACAATGAAACCCACCGGGTGGCGCCCGATCAACCCGTTGCAACGCGCATCAACACGCTGGGTATTTACCCGCATCTTTTGACCCCCGAAACGCAGGGGCAATTGCGCGCGGCCAATGCCGACACGCTCTACCTCAACGCTTGGCTGGATCTGTCGCAAGGGCCGGTGATTCTCGACGTTCCGGCGATGGGGGATAGATATTATACGCTCGCGTTCATGGACCTTTATGGTCTGCCCAAGCATCTGGGCACGCGCACCAATGGTGGCGCGGCGCGGCGTTATGCGCTGGTTGGACCAAATGGCATCGCGCCCGATGAGGTGCCCGATGGGATCGAAGTTTTGCGGCTCGATACCGATATTGTCTGGATGCTTGGCCGCGTGTTGGCGCAGGAGGGGGCGGATTTGGATGCTGCGCGAACCCTTGCCGAGGCTATCCGCTTTGATGGGCCGTTGGGGCCGCCGGTCAGCGATGCTCAGCCGCGGCGTCCCGGCGAAAGTCTGGCTTTTTTCGCGATGCTGAACGATGCGTTGCGCGCCGTCCCCGTGCGAGCGAGCGAAGCCGCGTTGATGGCGCAATTCGATCAGGCGGGTTTTGGCCCTTCGGTGCAATTTGATCCCACATCATTGTCCGCCGCGCAACAGCTCGGCCTCGGCTGTGCGCTGCGTGCAGGCCCGCAAATCCTGAGGCAGCGGGGCTATCGCCCGACAAATATCGTCAATGGCTGGATGTGGTCGGGCGACATGGCTGACCCCGGTTTCGATTTTCTGCTGCGCGCAGAAACGGCGCGCGGCGGTTATGTCAACGATCCGCTGGAATCCATCTACCCGGCAGCGGTAGCCGACAATCGCGGCGAATTGTTACAGGGCGACCGGCGCTATCGCATCCATTTTGCCGCGGGCGCGTTGCCGCCGGTCGATGCCTTTTGGTCGTTCACGGCGTATGATCGGGCAACATCACAGCTTATGCCCAATACGATCCGCCGCTATGCGATCGGTGACCGGACGGATGGTCTGGTTTATGGCGCGGATGGGAGTTTGACGCTCTATCTGTCGAGCAGCGAACCGCCGGAGGGCAGGGCAAATTGGCTGCCGGTGCCGCGCAGCCAGTTTCTGGTCGTCATGCGTATGTATCTGCCCCGCGCAGAGGCTTTGGATGGCCGCTATGCCACGCCGCCGATTGAACGGATTGAAGATTAGGAAATCAGGCCAGCCAGCAACAGGGCCATGATGCGCACATCAATGCCGCAACCTTCAGCCCGTTTTTGGGTAATAAAGTCCGTTAGACCTTGAAACGGCACGCGGTGGACGGTGATATTTTCACCCTCAACCCCGCCGCCGGCGCTGACGCGTGTCAATCCGCTGGCCAGAAAGAGTGAGAAGCTCTCACTCACCATGCCGGGTGAGCTGTAAAATTCGCCTATATTTTGCCAGTCGCGCGCCTGATAGCCCGTTTCCTCTTCCAACTCCCGCGCGGCGGCGATACTGTCATCCTCCTCCACGCCATCATCGCCGATGAGCCCGGCGGGCAATTCGATGCAATTTTTGCCCATCGGCACGCGATATTGTTCGACCAACAGGGTGTGACGCTCTTCATCGGCGTCATCGATTGCCAAAATGACGGCGGCCCGAATGGCGCGAGCGCGGCTGACATATTCCCAACGTCCCGATTTCAGCGTGGTGATAAAGCGGCCCTGC
The DNA here is from genome assembly GCA_937957805.1 of uncultured Sphingopyxis sp. Classification (GTDB taxonomy): domain Bacteria; phylum Pseudomonadota; class Alphaproteobacteria; order Sphingomonadales; family Sphingomonadaceae; genus Sphingopyxis. The sequence continues at coordinate 7,150 of CALFXW010000148.1, read as the reverse complement.
CACATTATTTCGGGTGGTGACTGGGTCATACGATACTCCAGAAAAGTGGACAAAGCGTGCTTCTGCTGCAAAATATGGCCAGATTCAATCAAAGGGACAGGTAGATGCTCAGGGAATTTCGGGATTTTATCGCTAAGGGAAGCGTGCTGGACTTGGCGGTCGGTGTCATCATCGGCGCTGCCTTTGGCAAGATTGTGACGTCGCTGACCGATGATGTCATCATGCCGGTCATTGGCTATATCACTGGTGGCGGCACCGATTTTTCGAACAAATATATTATCCTGTCGGGGCAGGTGGCGGATGGGGCAACACTGGCCGCTGCGCGTGCAGGCGGGGCCAATGTGTTGGCGCTCGGCAGCTTTGTGACGGCGATCATCAATTTCACCATATTGGCCTTTGTCATTTTCCTGATTGTCAAATACGCCAACAAGGTGCTGCGCAAGGCAGCGGACGCACCCGCCGGACCGAGCGAGGTCGATTTGCTGACCGAAATCCGCGATGCGCTGAAAAAATAGCGCGCGCCCTTGGCAAAGGGGGGGCGGGCACCCTATATCAAGGGCGTCGGCTTGCTGACTATGGTGATAAATTGTCGCGTGCAATAGACACAGCGGACCCGGGGGCAGTACCCGGCGGCTCCACCACCAGCGCCTTGGCCTTTGGCCTATGGGCGATGATGAAGGGGCCGAACCAGGATCGACGTGTGTTGAAAGACGCTGGCTTTTGCCCGGGCTGAGTAACCCGTTAAAGGCTCAAAACCTACAAGTGCCAACGACAACGAGGCGCTCGCTCTGGCTGCGTAATGGAGGGCTTAACGGCCTGATATTACCCAAATAGAGCGCGGTTCGGACCGAACCGGGCAACAGAATCGGAAACCAGCGGCTTGGGGGGTGCCGGGCAACAGAAACCCCCTACCTCTCCATCATTTTGACTTTCATTTTACCTTGCCCATGCGCGCCACTTGCGCCACCCCGGTATGGAAATGGAGGTGACACAGATGGCGCAGTACATATGGGGGATAGGCGCGGCGGAAACCGCAGCGGCGATAGCGGCGGGACGCACCAGCGCGCGGGCCGAATGTGAAGCCGCCATCGCGCGGATCGAGACGCTTAACGATGCACTGAATGCCGTAATCGTAAAGGATTATGACCGCGCACGGGCCGATGCGGATGCCGCAGATGCGGCGATTGCGCGCGGCGAACGGCGACCATTGCTCGGCGTCCCGATGACCGTCAAGGAAAGCTTTGAGCTTGCCGGGCATCCGCAGACCTGGGGCTTTGACCATGCGCGCGGCAATATGATTGCCGAGGATGGATCGACCGTGCGCCGCCTGCGTGCGGCAGGGGCAGTGATTTTGGGCAAGACCAATGTGCCGGTCGCGCTCGCCGACATACAGTCGGTCAACCCCATATACGGGCGCACCAATAATCCGTGGGATGTGTCACGGGTGCCGGGTGGTTCGTCGGGTGGCTCAGCCGCAGCCTTGGCGAGCGGGATGGTGCCACTCGAAATGGGGAGTGATATTGGCGGTTCGATCCGCACGCCCGCGCATTTTTGTGGCATCTTCGGCCATAAGACGAGCTATGGGGTCATCCCGCTCGACGGGCATCGTTACCCCGGCACCGATGGCGCCGACCGGCCAATGAGCGTTGCGGGCCCCATGGCGCGCCATGCCGCTGATCTGTCCCTCGCGCTCGATGTGGTCGCTGCCCGTCCATTACCGCCCGCGCGTATCACCACGCTCCACGATGCACGCTTGCTGTTGTTGACCACCCATCCGCGCGCTGCCGTTTCTGCGGAAACCGTCGCGGCGCTTGAGGATGTGGAGGAACGCGCAATAGCGGCCGGCGCGGTCGTGTTGCGTGAACATCCTTATTTGCCCGACCTTTCGGCACTGTTCGATGCCTATATGAAAATGCTGGTTATCACGGTCAGTGGCGGTGCGCCCGCGCCCGATGGGCATGTGGCAACGGTCGCCGACTGGTTCGCCCTGCAGGATGTGCAGGCAAGAATGCAGCGCCAATTTGCCAAACTATTTGACGATATAGACGCCGTTTTGGCACCGGTTTTTGGTACGACCGCCTTCGCTCACGATGATCGCGCGATGATGGATCGCACGCTGGATGTCGATGGGGCGACGACCCGCTTTGCCGACCAATTTGCATGGATATCGATGGCAACCTTTTGCCATTTGCCCAGCACATCGACGCCGATTGCCATCGGTGCAGGTGATTTGCCGATCAATATGCAGGTAATTACACCATTCCTTGCCGATCATGATGCCATTGCCCTTGCTGGCATGCTCGCACAGCCGCGCGCATGCTGATGCGACTATGGCGGGTGGGGCGCCGCCCGATTTTTTGGACGGCGTTAATCTTGACGCTGGTGATGGCCAACTTGCCCAGTCCGCCGCCTGCCCCGGCGGCAGTCAACGACAAATGGCAGCATGGACTGGCATTTGCGCTGCTTTGCACATTGGCTTTTGCTGCATATTCCAAACAAAAATGGTGGAAAGTCGCGCTCGCCATGCTGGCATATGGCGTGTTGATTGAGTTGAGCCAATGGGCTTTTGGCGCGGGCCGACAGGCAGATTTCTGGGACGTGCTGGCAGATAGTGCGGGGATTTGCGCGGCTCTATTGCTGCTTAGCGCGACAAAATGGCGGGCCGCAGATCGCGCAATTGATAATTAATCGCAGTAATTCCGATATTTATTTCCGATGTTCGCTATTGCTTGACGGTTCATCATGTGGAAAGGCGCGGATGATTAGAGAATAAACAACGATAATGGTCGTAACAAATTGACTGTTCCTTGGGGGATTTATGCAAGATAATGATGATCAGGGGGGCAAGCAGCCCGCCATCAACCGGCGCAGCTTTTTGGGACGCGTCGCGGGTGCCGCAACATTGCTTGGCGGCGCTGCGGCGCTGGTGACCGGCACGGGCGTGGCCGCCCAGAACCGCCGTTATACGGGGCGGACCGACAGCGACCCGAGCGATGGTTCGGGCTACGGTCAGACCGGCATTACTGACGGCGACAGCTCTGACCGCGCCAATTATGGCCGTGGTGGCGGCACTGGTTACACCGACAGCGACAGCACGGACCGTGCGGGCAATGGTCGCGGTGGTAACCGTGGCACCGGCTATACTGACAGCGATTCGACCGACCGCGCGGGCAATGGTCGCGGCGGGCGCACCGGGATTACCGACAGCGATTCCACCGACAGCGCGGGTAATGGTCGCGGTGGCCGCCGTGGTAATACAGGTTTCACCGACAGCGACAGCGTTGATCGCGGCGGCAACGGTCGTGGCACTAGCAACGGCCGCACGGACAGCGACAGTTCCGACCGTGCCGGGCGCGGCCGTTCAGGCTATACCGACGGGGATAGCAGCGACAGCGCGGGTCATGGTCGTGGGCCTAGCCCGGGCTAAACATAGTCGGACAATCTAGAAGAGGGGGTGGAGTTATCCGCCCCCTTTTTTGCAGCTTGGATAGTTGGGGGTTGGCATGGGTGACGGATTTTTGACGCGCTGGCAGGGCAATCCGCTCAATGCTTTATTGGGCGCAGAAAATGGCGTAAATTTCCTTGGCTCGATTTTTGAGCGGGATTTTTGCCTGTCACGCGGGTCTACGGCAGATCGTTTTGCCGGCCTCGTAACGCTCGCCGATGTCGACCGGATTGTAACGGGCACCGACCTCAAAGACGGGGATGTTGTGCTGGCCAATGCGGGCAGCGGGCATACCGATGCCGGTGCCTATGTTGATGGCGGCGGATTTGTTGATCGTGCGGCCATCGCCCGTTTCTATCGCGAAGGGTCGACGGTTATTGTCAATCAGGCGCAGCGATTTTTGCCCGCTTTGGGGCAGCTTTGCCAGGGGATGGAACATATATTCTCCTGCCATGTGCAGACCAATTTATACCTCACCCCGCCGGGACAACAGGGTTTCGCCACCCATTTTGACAATCACGACGTGTTTGTCATTCAGGTGGAGGGGGAAAAGGCTTGGCGTCTGCTCGGCGTGCCGCTCGATCTGCCGTTCCGTGGGGAGAAATTTGATTCCACCACCCACGTCAGCGGCGAATTGCGCGAAGAATTTACGCTGCATGCGGGCGATTGCCTCTATGTGCCGCGCGGCATGATGCATGATGCAGCGACCAGCGGCGATGCGCCCAGCCTGCACATCACCGTTGGCTTGATCAACAAAACATGGGCCGATTTGCTGTTGGAAGCGGTGGCAGAGGCGGCATTGCGCTTGCCCGATTTGCGTTCCAGTCTGCCGCCGGGTTTTGCGCGTGGGGATTTTGACAGAGCGGCGACGCGGGCGACACTGACCAATCTGCTGCAACAATTGGCGGCGAATGTGACGCTGGATCCGGCGCTCGACCTCCTCATCGATCAGCATATCCGTTCGCGCGCTGCGGTGAATGCGGGCAGCCTGATTGATCGGACGCGGCCGATTGCACCCGATGAACCGCTGATGCGCGTGGCCGAAGCGGCGGCGCGCTTGGCACGTGAAGGCGATGGCTGGTGCCTGATCGTTCCGGGCGGCGATGCCGATTTTCCAGCCGAAGCAGGCGCGGTTCTGGCGCGCGCGGTCGATGGTGGAGCGTGCACGCTCGCTGAATTACGTGCCGTGGCGGGTGACCAAATGTCCGACGATGCGGTTGAGGATTTGGCGCGGCGCCTGATGGACTATGGCCTGCTGCGCCGTGCGGCATCGGACGCCTGACTGAACAGGTTCGGGATATTTGGTTGCGCAGGCACTGCGCTGCGTTAGGTTGTGCACCCTGGCTACAAGGACGCATCCATGTCCAAGCAAGCGGTGTACGAAAGCGCCAATGTCATCATAGTCGGTGGCGGACCGGCGGGGATGATGACGGGACTGTTGCTGGCGCGTGCGGGTGTCTCGGTCGCGGTGCTTGAAAAACATGGCGACTTTTTTCGCGATTTTCGCGGCGATACGGTTCACCCGTCGACCATGCAATTGCTCGATGATTTGGGGTTGCTGGGACAGTTTCTGGCGCGTCCGCACAATCGCATCGACCGGGCAGAAATTTATTGGAACGATCGCCTGATGCAGATCGGCGATTTGTCGCACCTTGCCATGCCTGCCTCCTTTATCGCGATGATGCCGCAGTGGCATTTCCTCGACTTTTTGCGCGATGAGGCGAAGAAATATCGGGCTTTTCAGTTGCATATGCACGCCGAAGTCAGCGAATTGATCGAGGAATCTGGACAGGTGGCGGGTGTTCGCCTGGCGGATGGGCGCGAAATGCGGGCCGGCCAATTGGTTTTGATGTGCGACGGGCGTGCGTCCCTCGCCCGTGCGATTTTGCCGGTGCAATCGCTGGGTGCGCCGATTGATGTTTTCTGGTTCGCTTTGCCAAAGCTGGCGCCGGGTGCGGCGTTGCGCGGCGTCGTGCATGGCCGTCAGCTGATCGTCATGATCGACCGGGGCGATTATTGGCAGTGCGCCTTTGTCATCGCCAAGGGGGAGGGCGCGGCAATAGAGGCGCGCGGGATCGCCGATTTTCACGCGACGGTCGCCGACGCGCTGCATCGCGCCGCGCCAGAGGAGGTTGCGGGACTGGCCGCCGCCCTGCCAGATTTTGATAGGGTGCATTTATTGTCGGTCAGCCTCGACCGGTTGGAGCGCTGGCACAAGCCTAGATTGCTGGCGATCGGCGATGCCGCGCATGCCATGTCACCGGTCGGTGGCATCGGCATAAATCTGGCGGTGCAGGATGCGGTGTGTGCGGCCAATATGCTCTATGCACCGCTGTTGGAACGGCGTCCACTCACCCCCTATTGCGCCGAAATTGCTGCGCGTCGATTATTGCCGACGCGCATCATTCAGGGGATGCAGGCCGCGGTGCATCGCAATTTGCTGACGCCGTTGATGGCGGGCGGGGTGGGTGCCAGCGACGCGCCCCCGATGGCGCTGCGCCTGCTCAACCGCTTTGCATTGCTGCGCCGGGTTCCGGGCTATTTTATTGGCCATGGTGTGCGGCAGGAACGGGTCACCGCCCCTGCCGCGAGACAAAATTAAGCCGCCGCCATCGCCTTTTCCAGATTGGCGCGGATGGCTTCAAAAAATTGCTCGGTGGTCATCCACGGCTGATCAGGGCCGATCAGGATGGCGAGATCCTTTGTCATCGCGCCCTGTTCCACCGTTTCGATGCACACACGTTCGAGCGTTTCGGCGAAATGCGTCACCTCTGGCGTGTCGTCGAACTTGCCCCGGAACTTCAGCCCGCCAGTCCATGCAAAGATGGACGCTATGGGGTTGGTCGATGTTGCCTTGCCCTGTTCGTGCATGCGGAAATGGCGGGTGACGGTGCCGTGCGCTGCCTCTGCCTCCACCGTTTTGCCGTCGGGCGACATCAGGATTGATGTCATCAGGCCCAACGACCCGAACCCCTGTGCCACTTGGTCCGATTGGACATCGCCGTCATAATTTTTGCACGCCCATACGAATTTGCCGCTCCATTTCAGGGCGGATGCGACCATGTCGTCGATCAGGCGGTGTTCGTAAACAATGCCCGCTTCGGCGAATTTTTCCTTAAACCCTTCACTTTCAAAGACTTCGGCGAACAAATCTTTGAAGCGGCCGTCATAGGCCTTCAAAATCGTATTCTTGGTGGACAGATAGACCGGCCAGCCGAGCGAGAGGCCATAGTTGAAACTGGCGCGCGCGAAATCGCGGATGGAATCGTCCAGATTATACATCGCCATGGCAACGCCGGCGCTGGGAAATTTGAACACTTCCAGATCAAGTTGCTGACCATCTTCGCCATCAAAGACCAGACGCAATGTGCCCGGCCCCGGAATCTTTGTGTCGGTGGCGCGATATTGGTCACCAAATGCGTGGCGGCCAACGACAATCGGATCGGTCCATCCGGGGATGAGGCGCGGGACGTTTTTAATGACAATCGGTTCGCGGAAAACCACGCCGCCCAAGATATTGCGGATGGTGCCATTGGGCGATTTCCACATTTTCTTGAGCTTGAATTCCTCCACCCGTGCTTCGTCGGGCGTGATGGTGGCGCATTTGATGCCGACACCATATTGCTGGATTGCATGGGCGCAATCGACGGTGATCTGGTCGGCGGTTTCATCGCGCTTGGTCACCGACAGGTCATAATATTTAAG
>CALFXW010000147.1 GCA_937957805.1 uncultured Sphingopyxis sp. | reverse complement strand
GAAACCTTGGGTTTCGGCGTTTGCATTTGCGTATTTTATACGCATCGGTTCCAAAACAACTTAACAGTTGCACTACAACCACGTCGTTCACTTTTCAATCGCATCCTGAACGGCTTGGGGCCCTGCGAACGCTGTGCACCAACGCCCTGCGCGGGCCCGGTGCCTGAAAACGTGTTCACGATCTCAGGCAACAAGCGCCTGGGCGGCGGCGCCGGTCAGGGCCGCTGTCAGGGCGTCGAGCAGCTCCGATTCCAGGTTCCAGCAATGCCAATACAGCTCGATGGACAGGGCGCGGCCGGGGGCCAGGTCCACCATGGAGCCGTCGGCCAGGGCGCCCCGTGCCAGCAGCTCGGGCACCACCCCCACCGCCCAGCCCGCAGCCACGGCCCGCATCTGGCCCTCTGCGCTGGGCACGAAAAGGTGGTTGAGCGCCACCCGCTTGAGCCCGAACGCGCGCGCCACAAACTCGGAGGCCATGTCATCCTTGCGGTTGAACGACAAAAACGACACCTCACGAAAGTTGTGCGGCGTCAGCCCTTGCGGCAAATACTGCTGCGCAAATGCAGCCGAGGCCACCGCCACATAGGGCATTGCCCCCAGCGGCACCATCTTGCAGCCGCGCAGCGCCTGCTTGAGCGTGGTGACGCAGCCCAGCACCTGGCCCGAGCGCAGCCATTCCTGGGTGAAATCCTGGTCGTCCACGATGATTTCCAGCGGCAAACGCTGTCGCACCAGATCGTGCAGGGCACCCATGGCCCAGGTGGCAATACTGTCGGCATTGATGGCGATCGAGATGCGCTCATCCTCGCGCGTGCCCCCCGGCGCGCTGGGGGCCAGCTCCTGCAGGTCACGCTCCAGGTCGGCGCGCAGCAGGCGCATTTGCTTGGTGTGCTTGAGCAGCAACTGCCCCGCCGAGGTCGGCCGCAGCGGCCGGCTGCGCACGATAAGCACCGAGCCCACCTGCGCCTCCAGCGCGCGCAGGCGTTGCGAGACGGCCGACTGGGTGATGTTCAGCCGCTGCGCCGCGCGCTCGATGCATGGCGGCAGAAATGAGCGCCGATGTTGAAAAAGTGGAAGCGGCGGGTGAACGCGCCGCGGCCAGTCGCCAACATTTGCTCGCCAGCATCGACACGACGCGCGCGCGTTTGACCCCTGCACGGTTAAAGGCGGACGCATTGGGCAGCGTAAAAACCGGCCTTAACAGCGCAGGGCGCGAAATTGTCGCCCACGCGCGCGCGCACCCTGTGCGCATAGGCTTTGGTGTTGCCGCACTGCTCGCGTGGATATTCCGCCGCCCGATCATCGCCCATGCGCCCGGCCTGCTGCAACGCGGATATGGCTGGGCGGCGGGTAAGCTCTCGTTCAGCGAAGCCGTGGCACAGCGCGACATGACAGGTGATGACAACGCCCTGCCGCCCTCGGACAATGATAATCAGGAGGCTCCCCATGAAGAATAGCAGCTGGATGGAAAAATTGGATGAGGGCCGCACACGCGCCAGTGCCAGCGTCACCGCTTTGTCGGACAGCGCGCGGGATGCGGCATCCGCCGCGCGGGAACGCATCGCCAGCGTTTATGGGGAAGCGCGCAGCCGCGCCGACAATAATGCCTATGTCGCCAAGGGGCGCGGCGCCTATGACAAGGCGCTGCACGCATCGCGCGGACTGGTGGCCGAACGCCCCATCGCCGCGATTGCGGCCGGGTTGATCGCGGGCGCGTTGCTTGGCTATCTTGCCAATAATCTGGTGCAGCGCCGCCGCGAAGAGGCGGAGGTGGATGACGAATATACCGGCGGCTAAACTTGTCGCCGTCGCTACAGCTTGGTAGGGGGCGCGCCACCCCCTCCCCGCGCAGCTATGCGCCAAAATGAGTCGCCCCTATGAGCAAAATGCATCTGGTCTTTGGCGGTCGCGTCAAAGACCCCCGAACTTTGGATTTCAAGGACCTATCGGCAATCGACGTTGTCGGCTTTTTCCCGGACTATAAGGCAGCAGAGGCGGCGTGGCGCGGCGCAGCGCAGCGCACGGTTGATGATGCCGAAATGAAATATGTCATCGTCCACCTGCACCGGCTTTTGACCCCCGATCAGGATTGATCAGGCGGCGGTCAGCCCGGCTGGCTCCCATACGAACGCGGTGGGCGGCGCACCCCTAACCCCTCCTCTGAAGGGGAGAGAGATTAAATCTCCGCGCCCTCTGCGCCTCTGCGTGAAATCCAAATAGCGCAAATGCTTTGGTGATGGATCCCCGCCTTCGCGGGGATGGCGCATATGAAGGGCGGGAGCAGCTCCCCCGCCGCCGCCGTTTAGATAAATTCGATTTTGGAAACCGCGAACCAACGGTCACCCGAAGGCACCGTCACTTCGACTTCGTCGCCAACCCGTTTGCCGATCAGCGCACGACCCATCGGGGCATTGTAACTGATCCGTCCAACCTTGGCGTCGGCTTCGGTCTGCCCGACAATCTGGTAACGGATGGGCTTATCATCCTCATCCATCAGGGTCACGGTCGCGCCAAAAACGATGCGGTCGCCCGACAGGCTGACCGGGTCGATGATCTGCGCGCGCGACAATTTATCCTCTATATCGGCAATCGACGCTTCGACCTGCCCCTGCCGTTCCTTGGCCGCATGATATTCGGCATTTTCCGACAGGTCGCCATGCGCGCGCGCCTCTTCGATCGCATCAACGATTGATGGTCGTTCGGCTTTCAACGCCGAAAGGCTCGCCGTCAGCTTTTCATAGCCTTCTGCCAACATCGGAAGTTTTTCAACGCTTGCCATTTTACCCATGCCTTTTGCAAAATAATCTGCGTCCCCGGCGAGTGGAGCCTCGCCGTCGTTGCTTGCCCGAATGGCCAGCACCAACAATGCAGGGGGGTTCAGATTGCCCTATAATAAGCCTGCAATGGCCGAACATCAAGATGGCGCGCATCTTCGCTGGAAATCGCCTGCGATGCAGCATCTGCCGCCGCCGCCGTCGTATAATAAGCGATGTTGCCGCTGAGCGCGGACGCGCGGATGGCTGCGCTGTCCTGTTCGGATTGCCGCCCGTGGGTTGTGTTGAAAATCAACTGGATATGCCCATCCTTTATCTTGTCCACAATGTGCGGGCGACCCTCTGCCACCTTGTTCACCCGTTCGACGGCAACGCCTGCATCGCGCAAAAACCGCTCGGTGCCGCCGGTTGCGACAATCTGCCAGCCGCTTGCCACCAGCCGCTGAGCCGCTGCCAAGATGCGCGGCTTGTCGTCATCACGCACGGAAATGAAGGCCGTGCCCGCGCCGCCCACCGCATTGCCCGCGCCCAATTGCGCCTTGGCAAAGGCGACGGGGAAACTCGCATCAATCCCCATAACCTCCCCCGTCGAGCGCATTTCGGGGGACAGCAGCGGGTCAACACCGGGGAAACGGGCAAAGGGGAAAACTGCTTCTTTGACCGCGACATGCGCAATATCGCGGTCGATCGGCGGGCAATCAGCCAGCTTTGCCCCTGCCATGACGCGCGCGGCGATTTTGGCAATCGGCGCGCCAATCGCTTTGGCGACAAAGGGCACGGTGCGGCTGGCGCGCGGGTTCACCTCTATCAGATAGACGTCGCCATCCTTTACCGCGAACTGGATGTTCATCAGCCCCCGCACCTTTAACGCGCGCGCAAGCACCTCTGTCTGCCGTTCGATTTCCGAAATTGTCGCGGCATCGAGGCTATAGGGCGGGATGGAACAGGCGCTGTCCCCTGAATGGACGCCCGCTTCCTCTATATGTTGCAAAATCCCGGCAACCACCACCGCATCATCGCCATCGCACAGGGCATCGACATCCACCTCTATCGCATCGCGCAGATAACGGTCGATCAGGACGGGGCTGTCGCCCGATACATGGACGGCGGTGTCGATATAGGTTTCGAGCGCGGCCGGCCCATCGACGATTTCCATCGCGCGCCCACCCAGCACATAGGATGGACGCGTCAGCACCGGATAACCGATGCGCGCGGCGACCGCCAAAGCCTCTTCCCGGCTGCGGGCAATGCCATTTTCTGGCTGTTTCAACCCCAGTTTATTGACCAGCGCGGCAAATCGTTCGCGGTCTTCGGCAAGGTCGATGGCATCGGGCGATGTCCCCAAAATGGGGATGCCCGCACGCGCCAGATCCTGCGCCAGTTTGAGCGGTGTCTGCCCGCCGAACTGGACGATAACGCCGACCAATTCACCGCGCGATGCCTCCGCATGCAGTATTTCCAGCACATCTTCGCTGGTCAGCGGCTCAAAATAGAGCCGGTCGGACGTATCATAATCGGTTGAAACGGTTTCCGGGTTGCAGTTGACCATGATCGTTTCAAAACCGGCTTCGGACAGCGCGAAACAGGCGTGGCAGCAGCAATAATCAAACTCTATCCCCTGCCCGATCCGGTTGGGGCCGCCACCCAAAATCACGATCTTGCGCGCATCGCTGGGTGCCGCTTCGCACTGGGGTTCACCGAAGGCGGGCGCTTCATATGTCGAATACATATAGGGGGTGATGGCGGCGAATTCCGCCGCGCAACTGTCGATGCGCTTATAGACCGGGCGCACGCCCAATTTATGGCGCAGCGCGCGCACTTCGCCTTCGTTGAGCGCGCCTGCCATCGCCACCATCGCATCGTGGAGCAGCCCGCTGCTGTTGGCGACGGCACGGTCCATCCCGTCCTTCATATTGGTCGAACGCAGCGCGAGATAGGCAAGCCGCTTGTCCGAAAACCCCATGGACTTAAGGTGGCGCAGCCCCACCGCATCGCGCGGCAACCCATTGGCCATCACGTCATTTTCTGCCGCAATAATTTCGGCAATCCGGTCCAGAAACCAGCGATCATAGCCGGTGATATGCGCCACATCCTCTATCGAGATACCCTCGCGCAGCGCCTGCGCGGTCACCAGCAACCGTTCGGGCGTCGGGCGCGCCAATTCGGCAATCAGTGTGTCGCGGTCGGCCCCTATCAGATGGTCGATGAAGTTGAACCCGGAAAGCCCGGTTTCCAGTCCGCGCAGCGCCTTTTGCAGGCTTTCGTGGATGTTGCGGCCAATCGCCATGACTTCACCGACAGATTTCATCGCGGTGGTCAGCAGCGGCTGCGAGCCTTTGAATTTTTCAAAGGCAAAGCGCGGGATTTTGGTGACGATATAATCAATCGTCGGTTCAAAGGATGCTGGCGTGCAGCCGGTTATGTCGTTGGTTATTTCATCGAGCGTATAGCCAACCGCCAGCTTTGCCGCGACCTTGGCAATCGGAAAACCCGTCGCTTTGGACGCCAGCGCCGATGAACGCGACACGCGCGGGTTCATTTCGATGACGATCAGACGGCCATCCTTTGGGTTGACCGCAAATTGCACGTTCGACCCGCCGGTTTCGACGCCGATTTCGCGCAAACAGGCGATGCTGGCATTGCGCATGATCTGATATTCTTTGTCGGTCAGCGTCAATGCGGGCGCAACCGTGATGCTGTCGCCGGTGTGGATGCCCATCGGATCGACATTTTCAATCGAACAGATGATGATGCAATTGTCCTTTTTGTCGCGGACAACCTCCATCTCATATTCTTTCCAGCCGAGCAGCGATTCCTCAATCAACACTTCGGTGGTCGGCGATGCGGCAAGGCCGGAACGGACGATTGCTTCAAATTCTTCGCGATTATAGGCGATGCCGCCACCCGTGCCGCCCAGCGTGAAACTGGGGCGGATAATCGCGGGCAGGCCGGTGGTTTCGAGCACGCTCAGCGCCTCATCCATGCTGTGGGCTATGCCGCTGCGCGCGCTTTCAAGGCCGATTTTGTCCATCGCCTCCCGGAACAACAGGCGATCCTCCGCCTTTTCGATGGCAGCGGCGTCCGCGCCGATCATCTTGACGCCGAATTTGTCGAGCGTGCCATCCTTGAAGAGGGCGAGCGCGGTGTTGAGCGCGGTTTGCCCGCCCATCGTCGGCAAAACCGCGTCGGGCCGTTCCTTTTCGATGATCCGCGCGACAATTTCAGGCGTAATCGGTTCGACATAGGTCGCACCGTCGGCCCCGACCAGATCGGGGTCGGTCATGATCGTCGCGGGATTGGAGTTGACGAGGATGATGCGATACCCCTCCTCCCGCAGCGCCTTGATCGCCTGCGTCCCCGAATAATCAAACTCGCACGCCTGACCGATGACAATCGGCCCGGCACCAATGACGAGGATGGAGGATATGTCTGTATTTTTGGGCATCAGGCGATCTTTGCTAAAGTTTTACGCACACCATTTCGGGCGAACGGGTGGGGAATGTGGGAAAGGGCCCTTCCGAGAGGATTCGGTGAGGGGGTGAACAATGCCCTCTCACCCATTAGGGGGAGAGGGTTGGGAGAGGGGGCATGACAAAACGCCACACAATCACACGCGCCCGCGCGAAAACGCTGCGTCAGACGATGACCGAACCCGAACGACGACTTCGGGCAAAGCTGCGCGCCGGGCGCGCCGGCATCAAATTTCAGCGGCAGGTAGTGATAGCGCCATATATTGCCGATTTTGCGGCGCGTTGCGAACGACTGATCGTGGAAATCGACAGCGACAGCCACGCCGGGCAAGAATGCTACGATACGGCGCGAACCGCTGTATTGCACGCCCAAGGCTACCGCGTTTTGCGCTTTACCAATGCAGACATCATGGAAAATGTCGATGGCGTCATCCGCGCGATTTTGGTCGCCAGTGGCCATGATCCGGACACCCCCCTCTCCCCGACCCTCTCCCCCTAAAGGGTGAGAGGGGGAAAGACACGCAAGCAGAAATAGGCCTGCATTTTCAGCCATTATGCGCGGCCACCCGCGCCATTAGCGCGCAGATCACCCACAAATTTCTGAAACAAATAAAGGCTGTCCTGCGGCCCTGGCGATGCTTCGGGGTGGTATTGCACCGAAAAAATCCGTTTCTCAGGCCAGGCAAAGCCGCAATTTGACCCGTCGAACAGGCTGGTGTGCGTCACCTCTGCCCCGGCGGGCAGGCTTGCCGCATCGACCGCAAAGCCATGGTTCATGCTGGTGATTTCCACCGCGCCGTCGCTGTGCCGTTTGACCGGGTGGTTCGCACCGCGATGCCCCTGATGCATTTTTATCGTGCGCCCGCCGACCGCCAGCGCCAATAATTGATGGCCCAGACAAATGCCGAAAATCGGCACACCCGCGTCCATCAACGCGCGGATGACCGGCACCGCATGATCGCCGGTTGCCGCCGGGTCGCCCGGCCCGTTCGACAGGAATATGCCGTCGGGGCGGTGCGCCATAATCTCGTCAAAGCTGGCGGTTGCGGGGACGACCATGACATCGCAACCGGCATCGACCAGATTGCGTAAGATATTGTCCTTGATGCCATAATCGACGGCGACTACGCGCGGAGCAGCACCCCCTGCCCCTGTTGCGTTCGTGTCGAGCGAAGTCGAGACACGCGGACTTGGCGCACTGCTGAGGGGCATCTCGACGTCGCTCGATGCGAACGGGGTCGGATAGCCCCTGCCCAGCACCCAGCGCCCCGCCTGCCAGCTTTGCGCCGCCGTCCGGCTGACTTCGCGGGCGAGGTCGGCCCCCTCCAGCCCCGCCCAGCCGCGCGCCATCGCCGCCAGTTCATCCAAGTCAAATTGCCCCGCTGCATTATGCGCGATAACCCCGTTGGGCGCGCCATTTTCGCGGATGAAGCGGGTCAGCGCGCGGGTATCAATGCCGGCAATGCCAATCCGTCCATTGGCCGCCATCCATGCATCAAACCCCTCGGCACTGCGAAAATTGCTCGGCCCGGTGACATTTTCGCGCACGATACAGCCGATGGCGGCGGGCGCGTTCGATTCGGCATCTTCGCCGTTGGCACCGACATTGCCGATGTGCGGAAAGGTGAAGTTGATGATCTGCCCGGCATAGCTGGGGTCGGTCATCACCTCCTGATATCCGGTCATCGCGGTGTTGAAACATATCTCGCCAACCCCCGCGCCCTCAGCCCCAAAGCCACGCCCCCAAAAAACCTCCCCCGACGCCAACAGGACAAGGCCGGTCGCGCCTTTGGGTGCGGCCCCTGCAATAGGGCCGGATGGGGGGGCAATTGCCATAATTGGGCTCCGTTTCGCCGCGTTCGAGTCGGCAGGTTAAACGGTGGGTCAGCTATAGGCGAATCTTGCGCTGCACAATCTGGTAAATATCAAAAATAGCCGCTAGGGGCTTTCCTTTCCCGTTGATTGCAAGAGGGTGGAGCGCATGATTCGCGACGCATTGAAGGCTGCGCAAATTGCGGCGATGAAGGCAGGCGACAAGCCGCGCACATTGGCGCTGCGGCTGATTTCGGCGCGGATCAAGGACCGCGAAATTGAACTGCGCACATCGGGCGGGGCGGCCGATGATGATGCGATGGTCGTCGAAGTCATGCAAAAAATGGTCAAGCAGCGCCGCGAATCCATTGCCATGTTCGAACAGGGTGGCCGCGCGGAAAAGGCGGCAGAGGAAGCCGCCGAAATCGCTGTCATCGAAGAATTTCTACCCGAACAAATGGACGAAGCGGCAACCAATGCCGCGATTGCGACGATAAAGACGGAACTGGGCGCAACTTCGCTCAAAGATATGGGCCGGGTCATTGCGGCGCTGAAAACGCGCCACGGCAGCCAGCTTGACATGGGCCGCGCCAGCGCACTGGTGAAGGCGGCGCTTTCCTAGTTTTTCTGGCGGCGAATAGTCGTTTATGCCGGTAAGCCGTGCGGCTGCGCTATCCCATCCGTTCTTATCTCGACACGCTCGATACGAACGGGGTGGGCCGTTTCTCGACATCCGTTCATATCCGGACACGCTCGATACGAACGGGGTGGGCGCGCAACCCGATCCGTTCGTGTCGAGCGAAGTCGAGACACGCCCCTACTTTCCGCTCGTGTCGAGCATTTAGGGATTTCGAGCATGATGGCACATCATGCGGCCCGGAAATCCCGGCAAGACATAAAGTCGAGACACATGTCCACCAACCTATCGACTTCACGTAAGGCCAGGGGTAACTAAGCCGCCATGGCATTTTGGACCTACATCCTCCTGTGCGCGGACGGCAAATTTTACACCGGCCGTACAGAGGATTTGGAAGCGCGCATGGGGCAGCATCAGTCAGGCTTGATCGCTGGATTCACTGCACGCCGTATGCCGGTCAAACTGGTATGGGCCGACAATTTTCCGACCCGGCTGGAAGCGCTGGAAGCCGAGTTAAAAATAAAGAAATGGTCAGTTGCCAAGAAACGGGCGCTGATAACCGGTGACTGGGGCGCCCTGTCCTTTTTTGCGCGACCACCAAGGGAGCGTGGGGCAGTATTGCCGCGTGCCTCGACCTCGCTCGACACGAACGGCAGCGTGGGATCGCGTGCCTCGACCTCGCTCGACACGAACGGCGGCGTGAGGCCGCGTGTCTCGACTTCGCTCGACACGAACGGCGGCTTGGGACCGCGTGCCTCGACCTCGCTCGACACGAACGCCGGCGTCGGCATGTTTGCGCGGGGCGGGGTTGGATGACCCTCACCCCGCAATGGCTGGATGAATTGCGCGCACGCACATTGCTGTCCGCCTTAATCGGCCGCAGCGTAAAGGTGACGCGTGCGGGGCGCGAATGGAAAGCCTGCTGCCCCTTTCACGACGAAAAAACCCCCAGCTTCACGATAAATGATGACAAGGGTTTTTATCATTGTCTGGCCGCCGAAACGCTGGTGATGACGCCGCAGGGCCGCATGCCAATCGCGCAATTGGCGGGGAAGACCGCGCACGTCCTGACGCGCGGCGGGCAATGGGTGCCAGCACCGTTCAAATCCTTTGGCGTGCAGCAGCTCTGGAAAATCACGCTGTCGCGCAATGGGGTGAACAAAAGCCTGCACGCGACATCGGGGCATCGTTGGTTCGTGCATGACCGCGCCCGCGAATATCACACCGACGAATTGCGGCGCGGCCATGCGCTGACATCCATCCTCCCCCCCAAGGCGGACGATTGGACGCTGGACGCAGCGGGCGTACGGCATGGCATCATGTTCGGTGATGGCAGCATGTATAAATCCACCTATGGCACGGTGAATCTACATGGGGAAAAGGATGCCGAACTGCGCCATTGGTTTCCCGGTCAGGCCCAGCATGTCCACGAACGCAGCGGCGGCAAGCTATATCTGCGCATTTATGGCGGCAAAGCCTTTGCCCATATGAAGGCGCTGCCGGGATTAGACAATGAACCTGCCTATTTAATGGGTTTTTTGGCCGGTTATCTGGCGGCGGACGGCCATGTGGCAAA
Source organism: uncultured Sphingopyxis sp. (assembly GCA_937957805.1). GTDB lineage: Bacteria > Pseudomonadota > Alphaproteobacteria > Sphingomonadales > Sphingomonadaceae > Sphingopyxis. The sequence continues at coordinate 1,052 of CALFXW010000147.1, read as the reverse complement.
GGATGGCACCGTCATGCTGAACTCTGCCTGCGCCGAACATCTGGAGGGGGTTCGCGACATTGCCAACGCGCTGGGCATCGCCACATTCGGGCGCACCACCCTGATGCGCAAGGGATATGGCGATAGGGCGAGCGCGCTGCACCGCATCCATTTTGTCGGCTCCACACTCCACCCATCTTTGTTTCTGCTGACCAAGCATCGGTCACGCTTTGCCGCACGCACCGCAAAGTTTGAACGGCTGCGCTGGGTTGTCCAATCGGTTGAGCCGACAACGCGCCACGAAGAGGTTTATTGCGCCCAAGTCCCCCGGCATCACGCCTTTGCCATCGACGATAATATTTTGACCGGCAATTGTTTCGGTTGCGGCGCGCATGGCGATGCCATCCGCTGGATGACCGACCATCGCGGGCTGAGCTTTATCGACGGGGTCAAGGAATTGGCGGCGAGCGCGGGGATGGAACTGCCCGCCCCCGACCCGCGCGCCGCAAAACGGGCCGAACGGCAATTGGGCCTGCGCGATGTCATCGACGCTGCGCAACATTGGTTTGCCGACAATCTGTGGGGGGATGCGGGCGAACCGGTGCGCCAATATATCCAGTCGCGCGGCATTTCGCGGCGCACGGCAGAGGCGTTCGGCATGGGCTTTGCCCCCGACCGGCGGGACGGGGTGCGCAGTGCGCTCAGCCGCTTTGGCGATGCCATGGGCGTAGAGGCGGGGATGCTGATTTCCGTCGACGACAAGCAACCCTATGACCGGTTTCGTGGCCGATTGATGATCCCCATCCGCGATGCACGCGGACGTGCCATCGGCTTTGGCGGCAGGGCGCTTGATTTGCCCGCAACCCGCAACAGCGGGGGCGGGGGCGAAGGCTCACCAAAATATCTCAATTCCCCCGACACACCCCTGTTCGACAAAGGGCGGGTGTTATTCAACCTCGACCGCGCCGCCGCCGCTGCGCGCAAGAGCGAACGGCTGATCATTGTCGAGGGATATATGGACGTTATCGCGCTGGCGGAGGCGGGCCTGGCCGACGCGGTCGCCCCGCTCGGCA
>CALFXW010000146.1 GCA_937957805.1 uncultured Sphingopyxis sp. | reverse complement strand
GGCAGGCCCGCCATGACGCGGAAAATTTCGGCAAAATCGCCGCGCTGTTCGGGCAATAGTCGGGCGAGCGCGGCTTCCCGCCCCGCCTTATCCTCTGCCAAAATCATCGCGCGCACATCGCGGATGCGCGCCGCATCAAAGAACATATGTTCGGTGCGGCACAGGCCAATCCCCTCTGCCCCGAACTGCCGCGCGGTGCGACAATCAGCGGGGGTTTCGGCATTGGTGCGCACCGCCATCCGCCGCACCCCGTCCGCCCATGCCATCAGGGTTCCGAAATCACCGACCAATTCGGGTTCGATGGTGGGGATGATGCCCAACATCACTTCCCCGTTTGCCCCGTCGAGCGTGATTTTATCGCCTTCGTTCAGCACCATGTCGCCGATGCGCATCGTGCGCGCCGCCATGTCGATGGCGATGGCCCCTGCACCGCACACGCACGGGCGGCCCATGCCGCGCGCAACAACGGCGGCATGGCTGGTCATCCCGCCGCGCACCGTCAAAATACCACGCGCCGCGTGCATGCCGTGAATATCCTCCGGACTGGTTTCGACGCGCACCAGAATCACGCCTTCATTGGCGCGCAGCGCGGCACTATCGGCATCAAAAACGATGCTGCCCGACGCCGCGCCGGGGCTGGCGGGCAGCGCGCGGGTCAACACTTGGCGGGCCGCCTTTGGGTCGAGCGTCGGGTGCAATAATTGGTCGAGCGCGGCTGCATCGACCCGCGCCACCGCCTCTTCCTTGCTGATCAGCCCTTCGGCCACCATATCGACCGCGATTTTGAGCGCGGCCTTGGCTGTGCGTTTCCCCGAACGGGTTTGCAGCATCCATAATTTACCGCGCTCGACGGTAAATTCGATGTCCTGCATGTCGCGGTAATGCCCCTCCAGCCGGTCGAACACGCGCGCCAATTCGCCATAGGCATCGCCCATCGCCTCTTCCATCGACAAGGGCTTGGCATTGGCCGCTTCGCGCGCGGCGCGGGTCAGATAATGGGGGGTGCGCAGCCCGGCGACGACATCCTCACCCTGCGCATTGACCAGATATTCGCCATAATATTCGGCCGCGCCGGTCGCGGGGTCGCGGGTAAAGGCAACCCCGGTTGCCGACGTGTCGCCCATATTGCCGAAAACCATTGCCTGCACATTGACAGCGGTGCCCCATTCGGCCGGAATGGCGTTTAGCCGCCGGTAAACCCGCGCGCGTTCGCTTTCCCAACTGTCGAATACGGCGCCGATGGCACCCCATAATTGTTCATGGACATCCTGCGGAAAGGGGCGGCCCAGCGCGTCGGCGACAATCGCCTTATATTCGCCGACTAGCGCTTGCCAGTCATCCGCCGCCATTTCGGTGTCGAGCGCAAAACCCCTGTCTTCCTTGGCGATTTCCAGCGCATCTTCAAAATCACAATGCGGCAGACCCAGAACGACATCGGCATAAATCTGGATGAAGCGGCGATAACTGTCCCACGCAAAACGCGCGTCCCCGCTGTTCGCGGCCAGCCCGACGACGCTTTGGTCATTGAGGCCGAGGTTGAGCACGGTATCCATCATGCCGGGCATTGAAACGCGCGCACCCGACCGCACCGAAACCAGTAGCGGATTGGCCGCATCGCCAAATTTCCGCCCCGTCAGCGCCTCTATATGCGCCAGCCCCGCCGCCACTTCGGCGCGCAGGCCATCATCAAATTTGCCGCCATTGGCGTAATATTGCCCGCACACCGACGTCGCGATGGTAAGGCCGGGTGGCACCGGCAGGCCGATGGATGCCATTTCGGCAAGGTTCGCCCCCTTGCCGCCCAACAACGCCTTGGATCGTTCGCTGGTCGTGGCACTACCGCCGAAAAGATGGACTGACTGCTGCACTTGATTTCCCTTTACCGGCGATATTGCTGCCATGCGGCGCTGACCCGTTCCCCCACCGCAGATGATAGCTGGATGGTGGTGGATGTTCCTTTGAGCGAGAGGATATATTGCGTCGAGAAAAGCCTTTTTTGCCCCTCAATAGATTCTATGGCGGCCCAGGGCAGCTTTATCGGCGCATGGCCAAAGGACATGATGCGCCACAGACGCAAATATAAGCCATCGGGCAAAACCGCCATGACGATACAATTGCCATAATTGGCTGGAAAATAGCCCTTTTTTACCGCAATGGATGCTGCGCGCATGCCATCGCTGGCTGGCGGAAAAATGCCATCAAAACGATAGAGATCGGCTAAGGATGCCCAACCGAACTGCGCCATCAGGCGAAAAACGGCGATCGATATCAACGGAAAGACGACCAAGAAAAACAGCAGCAATATAACCGTCAAATAGGGGCTTTCGCCATTTTCCGGCAGCGCAGATGCGGACATGGCAGCGGACAGGACAGAGGCGATGGTCATGGCTGCCAATCCTGCATGCGCCCTACCCCTCTATCTTGGAAAAATCGGCGACCCCGTGACAGGCGTCGCGGAAGCGGCTGAGCAGGCCCAGCCGGAATGCGCGCACTTCTGGGTCAGGGTCATTCACCATCACTTCGGTGAAAAATTGGTCGATTGGCGCGCGGAGGGATGCGAGTGCGGTCATGGCACCGGCAAAATCTTCCGCCGCGATTGCGGCAGCGGCGGTGGGTTCGGCAGCATCCAGTGCCCGGCACAGTTCATCATCGCTCGCACCCAATCGTTCGTCACCCTGAACTTGTTTCAGGGTCGATGATCCGGCCATGGATGCTGAAACAAGTTCAGCATGACTGGTTTGCTTATCCGCGCCCCCGCCCGCCTGTTTCAAAATATTCGCCGCGCGCTTGTAGCCGGCGAGCAGGTTTGCGCCGTCGTCGCTCACCATGAACGCTTGCAAACTACGTGCTCGCTTCTCGACACGGTCAATCCGGCCATCGTGGGCTGCCCCCCACTCAATGGATGCGCGCACAAAATCATAGCGGACACCCTCCTCCTTAAGTTGAACCTCCAACCTATCAAGAATGAACACCGGCACGGTGCTGCCAATTCTACGTCGATTGATATCGCTATCGGATAGCGTTTGGCTTGCTGCATGCCCTAACCACCCGAGCAACAATCCCGACCCAATATGAAGTTTGATTGAATTTTCCCGGATCAACTTGATCACACCCAGCGCCGCGCGCCGCAGCGCGAAAGGATCTTTGGAACCAGTCGGAAATTCTTCAATTTCGAAAAAGCTTGCGAGACTATCCAGCTTATCGGCCAGCGCCACCGCGACGCTGACCGGTGCGGTGGGGACATCATCGCCCTGCCCGACCGGTTTATAATGGTCGCGGATCGCGTCGGCCACCGCATCAACTTCGCCTTGGGCGCGGGCGTAATAGGCGCCCATGACCCCCTGTAATTCGGGAAATTCGCCCACCATGCCGGTGACCAAATCGGCCTTGGCCAGTCGTGCGGCACGTTCGGCCTGATCGGCGAGTTGCGTTGCACCCCCGTTCGCCTCGAGCGTTGTCGAGAGGCGATTGCCCTCTCCCCCCGTGTCTCGACTGCGCTCGACACGAACGGCATCGGGCTGAACAACCCCGCTTTCCACCAGCCAGCGCGCCAATTTGGCGACCCTGTCCACCTTGTCCGCCACACTGCCCAATTTTTCATGGAAAGTGATTTGCGCCAGCTTTTGCGCCTGTGCGTCGAGCGGCACCGCCAAATCCTGTTCCCAGAAAAATTTGGCATCCGACAGGCGGGCCGCCAGCACTTTTTCATTGCCCGCAACAATCGCCGCGCCGCCATCCGTCGCTGATATATTGGCGGTGCAAATAAAGGCGTTGGCCAACGCCCCCTCCACTTCAGGGGAGGGGGTTGGGGGGTGGGGTGCATCGGTTTGCGCAACTGCGGATTGCCCACCCCCGGCCCCTCCCGCGAGCGGGAGGGGGGATTTACAAACAAAATATTTCTGGTTCACCCGCGCGGTTAGCTGAATAACTTCTGGCGGAACGGTCAAAAATGCCTCGTCAAAGCGCCCCAACAGCGGCACCGGCCATTCGGTGAGGCCGGCATTTTCGACAACCAGCCCTTCATCTTCAACCAGCATCAGCCCCGCCGATGCGGCAGCCGCCGCCGCGCCATCGCGGATGATCTGGCAGCGTTCAGAGTGGTGGACGATGACATGCGCCGCGCGCAAATCCTCCACATAAGTGGCGGCGCTGGCGATGGTGACGGGCGCGCCGCCGCCCATGAAACGATGCCCCGCCGTTTCGCGCCCGCTGGTGAGGCCGTCGAACGACAGCGGCACGATTTCGCCATCTATCAGCGCGACAATGCCCTGTAATGGGCGCACCCAACGCAACGCATCGCTGGATTTGGACGCGGCGCCCCAGCGCATCGATTTGGGCCAGCCAAAGCCGCGAATGATGGCGGGGATAATGTCGGCCAATATCGCCGCCGCCGTCCGCCCTTCGCGCGTCACCTGCGCAAAATAGACGCCATCACGTTCGATCAGCGCATCGCGGCCAAGCCCCGTTTTGCGCAAAAAGCCATCGATCGCCGCGTCAGGCGCGCCGACGCGCGGGCCCTTAAACTCCTCCGATTCAGCGGTGCTGGCAGCGGGAAGCCCGTGCGCAATCAAGGCCAGACGGCGCGGTGTGGCAAAGGCGTCGATGCTGTCCGCGCTTAACCCCGCCTTGGCCAGCGCATCGGCAAATGCGCTCGCCAGATCCGCCTTGGCGCGCAATTGCATCCGCGCCGGGATTTCTTCGGACAATAGTTCGAGCAGGAAATCGGTCATGCTGCCCACCCGTTTTTGGTCATCCATGCCGCGCAGCTACCCTTGGCAAGGTCGCGCACCCGGGCGATATAATTGGCGCGTTCCTGCACCGAAATGACGCCGCGCGCCTGTAACAGGTTAAACAGGTGCGATGCCTCTATCGCCTGATCATAGGCGGCAAGCGGCACGTCGGCGGCAATCGCGCGCTGGCATTCAGCCTCCGCCGCTTCAAAGCCTTTCAGCAGCACATCGGTGTCCGCCACTTCAAAATTCCATTTGGAAAACTGCCGCTCATTTTCCAGAAACACGTCGCCATAGCTGACGCCTGCGTCATTAAAGGCGAGGTCGTAAACATTATCGACGCCCTGAATATACATCGCCAGCCGTTCGAGGCCGTAAGTGATTTCGCCCGCCACCGGCTTGCAGTCAAAGCCCCCAACCTGTTGGAAATAGGTGAATTGCGTCACCTCCATCCCGTCGCACCAAACTTCCCAACCCAGTCCCCACGCACCCAAAGTCGGGCTTTCCCAATCATCCTCGACAAAGCGAATGTCGTGCAGCATCGGGTCGATGCCAATGGCGGCCAAACTGCCCAGATACATTGCCTGCAAATCGGGCGGGCTAGGTTTTAATATCACCTGATATTGGTAATAATGCTGCAACCGGTTGGGGTTTTGGCCATAGCGTCCATCGGTCGGTCGGCGACTGGGCTGGACATAGGCGGCGTTCCACGCGTCCGGCCCCAGTGCGCGCAAAGTGGTCGCCGGGTGGAATGTCCCTGCCCCCATGCGCATATCATAAGGCTGTAAAATCGCGCAGCCGCGCACACCCCAATAGGCATGGAGCGTCAGAATGATATCCTGAAAGCTGAGCGGCTTTGCTGTATCGGCCAAATCGCCTTCCTTTGCCCCGATTCCCAAGCGGCGCACCCATTTATGGCGCACTGCAACAAACTTCGCGCCGCCTTGCCAATCGGGGCGGGAGAGGTCAAGGGAAGCGGGCGCATGATGCGCAGAAAATTGACAAAGGAAGCTCGCTTGCGCCGTCCATTTTTCGTCAAAGCCCGCCACCTGTTGAGCGCGGCCGTGCTGGCCCTGCTGCCGCTCAATCCGGTGACGGCGCAGGATGCATCACCTGCCGCACCCGCTGCGGGCGCATCGCAAGATGCCGACCCGGCGCTCTGGGTGGTGCGCGATGATGACAGCATCATCTACCTCTTCGGCAGCGTCCATATGCTGCCCCCCGGCTTCAGCTGGTTTGATGCGGCGGTCGCACAAGCGTTCAACAATGCCGACACATTGGTGCTCGAACTACCTGCAGGGGCCAATGACGGTGCGCCATCGCGGATGAACGCCCTGTCGGTCGCCAGCGACGGGAAAACGCTGCAATCGCGGATGAGCGCGGCACAATATGCAACCTATGCCCGCGCGATGGAACATGTGCAGATGCCCGTTGCGGCCTTTGAAAATCGGGAGCCTTGGCTGCCCGCGATCTTGCTCAACATCATTCCGCTGGCGCAGCAGGGTTATAGCCCCGACCAGGGGGTTGAGGCGGTTTTGACCCACGCGGCAGTGGCTGCGCACAAGCCAATTATCGGGCTGGAAACCCCCGAACAGCAATTGGCATTATTTGATACTATGCCGATGGAAGAACAAGTGGCGATGCTGGTGTCGAGCGCGGATCAAGCGCTGGGCAATGGCCCACAAATGCCGCAAATGCTGGCCGATTGGGCGGCAGGCAACCCCGACGCGCTGGCCCGCGCGATGAATCAGGGGCTGGATGACTACCCCGACCTGCGCGCGCGCATCCTGACCCAGCGTAACGCCAATTGGGCCGACTGGATCAAAACCCGCCTTGACCAGAGCAGCGGCACCATGTTCGTCGCGGTCGGGGCCGGGCATCTGGCGGGGCCGGATTCGGTGATTGCGATGCTCGAAGCGCGCGGCCTGCGGGTCGAACGCATCCAATATTGATGCGCGGCGTCCTCCCCCTCCTCCTCCTGTTGCTCGCCGCTTGCTCGCCAGCGCCTGCGCCGCTGATTTCGGGTGCAGCCCACCCGCCAATGTGGCTTGCAGAGCGCGATGGAACCCGGCTCTACCTCTTGGGTGCGGTGCATGCGCTGCCGTCGGGCGTGGACTGGCAGGATGCGCGGGTGCGCGCGGCGATTGCCGGCTCGAACCGCCTGCTGCTTGAGCTGGCCCCCGATGAATTGGCGCGCGCCGCCCCGATTGCAGAGCGCATGGCGCGCGATGAACCGGTGCCCAGCCTCACCGCGCGTATCGGTTCAGCCGCTGCCGCGCAATTGGCCGATTATACCGGCATCGATGAAGGCGATGCCGATCGACAGGAAAGCTGGGCGTTAAGCCTGCTGCTCGGCAATGCGCGCGCGCAGGCTTGGGGGCTATCGGGGGACAATGGCGTTGAAACCGTGCTGCGGGCGAAGTTTCGCGCGGATGGCAAGCCGATCAGTGGGCTTGAAACGGCGCAGGATCAGCTGCGCGCCTTTGACGATATCGACCCCGCGCGACAGGCGCGCGCGCTCACCCTGTCGCTGGCGGAGGGGGATAGCGCGCGCGCGCATACCGTCGCACTGCTGCGAGCTTGGGCGACGGGGAATGATGGTGAACTTGGCCGCATCGCCACTGCGGATCTTGCCCGCACGCCATGGATTATCGAACCGTTGGTAACACGCCGCAACCGCGCTTGGGCTAGCGCGCTGGCGGGCATGCGCGGCACCATATTGGTCGCCGTGGGCAGCGGCCATCTGGTTGGGCAGGATAATCTGCCCGACCTGCTCGCCGCACAAGGTTTTCGCGTCCGCGCCCTCCCCGCCCGCTGAAGTGGGGGGCAAAGCTTGCCATTTGCCCGCAACATGGCTATGCGCGCGCCCTTCTGGCCATGGTCATCCCTGGAGGCGTGGCGGAAGTCCAAATTGCAAATGGAGTAAGTTACATGAGCGAACAGCTAGCGCTGTCGGCCGAAACGCGCGATCGGGAAGGCAAGGGAGCATCCCGTGCATTGCGCAACAATGGCCGCGTACCCGCCGTCATATATGGTGGCAAATCCGAACCGCAGACAATCCATCTTGAAGAAAAAACACTGGTCAAAGCATTGATGACCGGGCATTTTTTCAACAGCGTCGTTGAAATCACCGTCGGTGGCAAAACGCAGACCACCCTGCCCAAGGATGTCGCCTTTCACCCGGTGACCGAACGGCCGCTGCATGTCGATTTTCTGCGCGTGTCCAAGGATACCAAGCTGACGGTCAACGTCCCCGTCCACTTCATCAACGAAGAAAAATCGCCGGGTCTAAAGCGTGGTGGTGTGCTGAACATCGTGCGCCATGACGTCGAACTGGCTTGCGATGCAAGCCATATCCCCGACGAGCTGACCATCGACCTTTCGGGTTATGATGTTGGCGATTCGATCCACATTTCTGCGGTCACCCTGCCCCAGGGTGCTGCCCCGACGATTACCGACCGCGATTTCACCATCGCCACCGTCGTTGCCCCGTCGGGTCTGCGTTCGGCCGAAGGCGACAACAGCAAGGGCGACGGCGACACCGCCGAAGCTTAAGCCAGAAAATATTCAGCACTTGCCAACCCCTCCCCTTTTGGGGGAGGGGTTTTTTATGCAAATCTGGGCTGGCCTTGGCAATCCGGGCGCGAATTATGCGCTCCACCGACATAATGTCGGCTTTATGCTGGCCGACGTCTTGGCAGCGGACGGCCAATTCGGCCCATGGACGCGCAAATTTCATGCGCAAATTGCCGAAGGGCGAGTGGGCAACAACCGCGTAATATTGATGAAGCCACAGACTTTCATGAACGAAAGCGGTCGCGCGATTGGCGAAGCATTACGCTTTTACAAGGGTGTGGCGGATGATGTTACCATATTTTATGACGAACTCGACTTGGCACCGATGAAGCTGAAACTGCAACGCGGCGGCGGTGCAGCGGGGCATAATGGCGTGCGTTCGACCATCCAGCATATCGGCACGGATTTTCGCCGCCTGCGCATCGGCATCGGCCACCCGGGGCATAAGGATGCGGTGACCGGCCATGTGCTGGGCAATTTTGCCAAGGCCGAATTGGAACCGCTGACCGACATTTTGGCCGCCATCGCCAATGCTGCGCCGCGTCTTGCATCGGGGGAGGATGCACGTTTTCTGTCCGACGTCGCGCTGCGTCTGGCGCGGGATTAGGGCGCGCTGGATGGACTCCTTGGCCCCGGCGGCATAGGGAGCGCGGCGATGACCATCCGTTCGCTCTTTGCCACACCCCTGTATCAGGCCGATCTTGGCGATGCCGCGCCGGTCGAAGCGCTGGTGCATGCGCTGACTGTTCTGGCAAAGGAGGATCGCGCCGGCATCAACTGGTCGCGCGACCATGGCTATAAAGGCTATACCAGCTATGCCAGCCTGAATGATCTGCCCCAACGTGACCCCGACATTGCCGCGCTGGTCAAGCTGATCGACCGGCATGTTGCGCGCTTTGCCGAAATGGCGGGGATGGAACTCCACAAAAAACTGCGCTGCGACAGCCTGTGGGTCAATGTGATGCAGCCCGGCGCGCACCACAGCGGCCATATCCACCCGCACAGCGTCGTTTCCGGGACTTTCTACGTCGCCATACCCGACGGCGCAGGCGGCATCCGCTTTGAAGACCCGCGCCTGCCGATGTTGATGGCAGCGCCCTTGCGCCGCGCCGATGCGGACGAAAGCCAGCAAAGCTTTGTCACCATCCAACCGCAGGTCGGCATGTTGTTGCTGTGGGAAAGCTGGCTGCGTCATGCCGTGCTGCCCCATCAGGGCAAGGGGCAGCGGCTTTCCATCTCTTTTAATTATGCCTGATAAGGATTTGAATTAACATGGGTTTCAAATGTGGCATCGTTGGTCTGCCCAATGTCGGCAAATCGACCCTGTTCAACGCGCTGACCGAAACGCAGGCGGCGCAGGCAGCCAATTACCCATTTTGCACCATCGAACCCAATGTCGGGCAGGTGGCGGTGCCCGACGCGCGGCTCAACAAATTGGCAGCGATTGCGGGCAGCCAGAAAATCATCGAAACCCAATTGGGTTTTGTCGATATTGCGGGGCTGGTGCGCGGAGCGAGCAAGGGCGAAGGGCTGGGCAACCAATTCCTCGGCAATATCCGCGAAGTGGACGCCATCGTCCATGTGCTGCGTTGCTTTGAGGATGACGACATCCAGCATGTCGAAAACCATATCGACCCGATTGCCGATGCCGAAACGGTCGAAACCGAATTATTGCTCGCCGACCTTGAAAGCCTGGAAAAACGTGTCCCCAACCTCACCAAACGGGGGGCAAATGGCGACAAGGACGCTAAATGCGCCGCTGCCGTTCTGGCCCGCGCGCTCGACCTGTTGCGCGATGGCAAGCCCGCGCGCCTGCTCACCCCCAATGATGCAGAGGAAGCACGCCATTTCGCGCAATCACAACTCATCACCGCCAAACCCGTCCTCTATGTCTGCAATGTAGAGGAAGGCGCAGCGGCCGAAGGCAACGCCCATTCGGCACGGGTTTTTGCCAAAGCAGCGGCAGAGGGTGCGCAAGCGGTCGTCGTTTCCGCCGCCATCGAAAGCGAACTGGTCGGCATGGCGGCGGATGAACGCGACCTGTTTCTGGCCGAACTCGGGCTGGCCGAAACCGGGCTCGCGCGGGTGGTGCGCGCAGGCTATGCGCTGCTCCATCTCCTCACCTTTTTCACCGTCGGGCCAAAGGAAGCGCGGGCATGGACGGTGGAAAGCGGTGCCAGCGCGCCCGAAGCCGCAGGCGTCATCCACAGCGATTTTCAAAAAGGCTTTATCCGCGCCGAAACCATCGCCTTTGCCGATTATGTCGAACTGGGCGGCGAAGCGCGCGCGCGCGAAGCGGGCAAGTTACGTGCGGAGGGCAAGGCATATATCGTTGCCGATGGCGATGTGATGCATTTCCTGCATAGCTAGGGTCTGCACAGCCCGAGAGGGCCGTCACCGCACTTGCCATGTGCGTCAGCTAGCTTACCCAGAGCATATTGATTCGGTTGCAAATCCGAACCTGCATAAAGGGATGCTGGGATGTTCACGCGACGCTTATTCATGGCCGGGGCAACGGCGGGTCTGATTGGCGCGCCCGCCATCATCCGCGCGCGCACATTGTGGCGCGATTACCCCTTCAGCCTCGGCGTGGCGGCGGGCGACCCCAGCAGCGACGGTTTTGTCATCTGGACACGCATCGCCCCTGAACCCATGGATCGGCACGGCGGGCTGGGGCTTGGCCCGACGCATGTCGATTGGGAAGTGGCGAGCGATGGCGGCTTTCGCAATATCGTTCAGCATGGCACCGCGATTGCGCGCCCCGAACTGGGCCACAGCGTCCATGTCGAATTGACAGGGCTGATGCCCGATCGCCCCTATTTTTACCGCTTTACGGCGGATGGCGAACAAAGCCTGCGTGGCTCAGCCCGCACGCTGCCGGCCGCCAATGCGCGCCCCGATTCGGTGAAATTCGGGGTTGCGGGCTGCCAAAATTATGAAGCGGGCTATTATGGTGCCTACCGCCACCTCGCGGCGGAGGATGACCTTGCCTTTGTCTATCACTATGGCGACTTTATCTACGAATATCGGTCCGATTTCTATTTCGCTGGCGGCCTGCCCTTTCGCCCGGTGCGCCAGCATGCGTACCGCAACCTCATCAGCCTCGATGATTATCGCATCGCCTATAGCCAGAGCCTGATGGACATGGATTTGCAGGCGGCGCGCGGCCGCCATGCATTTTTGTCGAGCATCGATGACCATGAAGTGGTCAATGACTGGGTTTCAAACATCGACAATTGGGCGCTCGGCATCGCGGGCGACAACCCCGAAGCACCCAGCGCCGATGTCTTCATGCTGCGCAAGGCAGCGGCGATGCAGGCATGGTATGAACATATGCCGGTGCGCGCGTCGATGTTGCCCCGGAACGGCATGGTCGCGCTGAACCGCGAACTTCGCTATGGCGATCTGATGTCGATGCAATTGCTCGACACCCGCCAATATCGCAGCGACCAGCCGTGCGGCGACGGTTTCAAACCCGCCTGCCCCGACGTATTCGCCCGCGATGCACAGGTGCTGGGCCGCGCACAGGAGGCTTGGCTCGACGCCAATTTGCGCACCCCCGCCGCATGGTATGCGATGGCGCAACAAGTCACGATGATGAGCCTTGACCGCCGCCGCCGGACGGAGGAACCGGAAAAAATCCTCAACCTCGATTCATGGGCTGCATATGAAGCGCCGCGCGAACGGATGCTGGGGCGGATCGGCAATTTGCGCAATTGCGTGGTGCTGACGGGTGATGAGCATCAGAATTTCGCCGGGGATCTGGTGCTGCGTGACCGGGTGGTCGGCAGCGAATTTGTCGCCACGTCCATTTCCAGCGGCGGCGATGGCAGCGATCTGCGCCCCGGTTCGCAGCAATTCCTCGCCCTCAACCCAGAGGTAAAATTCTGCAATGATCAGCGCGGCTATGTCATCTGCGAAGTCAACAGAGATGTCTGGCGCACCCATTATATGGTGGTCGACAAGGTGACGACCCCCACCAACATCCTGTCGCGCCGCGCCACAGCAGAGGTGGCGTCGGGCGAGCTTGGGCTGCGCATGGCATGAACGGGGGAGCGGAAATGATCGACCCAATTCATTATGAGGATTTGGAGGTTGGCAGCGTCACCTGTTATGGTAATTACGCTGTAACGCGCGATGAAGTGATTGAATTTGCTTCCAAATATGACCCGCAACCCTTTCACCTGTCGGATGAGGCGGCGGCGAAAACCTATTTCGGACGGCTGTCCGCCAGCGGATGGCACACCGCCGCCATGGTGATGCGGATGCTGGTCGATAATATGCAGCACGGCCGCCCCATGGCATCGCTGGGATCGCCGGGAATTGATGAGATACGCTGGCGCAAACCCGTCTATCCCGGTGATCGGCTGCGCGTTGAAAACCAGCTTTTGTCCAAACGCCGTTCGACATCGCGCCCTGACATGGGGCTGACCCGTTCCAAATCAACTGTTTACAATCAGGATGATGAAGTGGTGATGACGCTGATCGCCAACGGCTTGGTTCGAGTGCGCCACCCGGAGGTGGCGGAGGGCCAAAGTGATTTCGAGTGAAATGGGACATTTCACGGCTCGGAAATTACGGGAGACAGCGACGTGTGATTTCGAGTGAAATGGAACATTTCACGGCTCGGAAATCGCGGGAGACAGGGGCGTGTGATTTCGAGTGAAGTGGAACATTTCACGGCTCGGAAATTACGGAAAACAAGGATAGTTAGCTCCTGTTTCGATATAATCTAATCGAAACAGGCTCTATCCCGGCCCTCCGCTCCAAAAACCCCCAAATAATTATCGCGCCCGGGGCACATAGCTGTTGGCGCGTTGCACCGCGACCATGCGGAACCTTTGCCCCTGATGATAAATCATCGTGCCGCACATCAGCCCGCCATTGCCGACCAATTGGCCGGAAAAATGGACGTCGCCATCGCTGCGTGATGCAATCGCCATTTGAATGTCACGCCCGTTGATCGTCAGGCGGCGCACCGCCACCGTATTGGTTGCTTCGGGACTGGCGGCCCCGGCATAAGCACCGTCGATGTGGCCGAGCGCCAGCACCCCGCGCGACGGGGTGCCCGCGACATCAATCAGAAAATCCCACTGCCCCTGCAAATCGGCGCTGGCGGGCGGCGGCGGGATGGGCGTGCCCGCTGCGGGACAGAGGCTAAGCTCTGGCGCATGAACGGGGGCGCTTTGCCCCTGTGCCGGTGCCGTGAAAGCCAAAATAGCCAATGGTGCTGCCAAGATTAGCGGTTGCGCAAATTTCTTCATGAAAGTCGTCCTTCATATTGGGGAGGGAGCCGCTCCTTCCCCACCAAATGCGCCACACGACAAGTCGCTTTACGCCAACGCCGTTCGATATTACGCCAACGGCGCTTATGCCATTCCACCTTCCCAAATTCGGCACAGCCATGGCGGCTATTGGCCCCATCGCCTTGCTGGGGCTGGCCATTGGCTTTGCCGGGCCATTTGGCACCATCGCGGCGATGGCCCCGGTTGCACGCTATGCCTTTTGGCTGGCGATGGTTGCAGCGGGATATGGCTCCGCGCATTTGGTGGCCGCATTTCTGCGGCCAAAATGGCAGGCAGCACAGCCGCTGTGGCTGCGCAAATTGGCGATCAGCCTTGCTTCCGCCATCCCCATGACCTTGCTCGTCGCATGGCTGCTGCCGCTTATTCGGCCGGGACGCACCATTTCGCCGATGCAGATGCCATTATTATTCCTGTCCGTCGCGGTAATCCAGGCAATCATCGTCTGGTTGTTGCTGGCCGAGGATCGCCCTGCGGCGCAGCACCTGCCCGACAAGGCCACACGCGCCGACTATGCGGACGAATTACGCGCCAAGCTGCCACCCCATGTGACGGAGATTTTGGCGTTGGAAGCGCAGGATCATTATCTGCGCGTCCATCTGCCGGGTAAGGACGCGCTCATCCACATGGGACTGAATGCCGCAATTGCCGCCATTCGCACGGACATCGGCATCCGCTGTCATCGCCGCTGGTGGGTTGCCCACAGCGCGATTGATTGTTTGGAACGCGATGGCGCATCCTATATCCTCAGGCTCAACAGCGGACAGATTTGCCCCGTCGGACGCAGCTATATCGCGGCGGTGCGCAGCGCCCGCCCCTCAACGCCGCGCGAATAGCTTTTCGATATCGGCAAAGTCGAGTTTGACCCAGGTCGGTCGGCCATGGTTGCACTGACCCGAATGGGGCGTTGCCTCCATCTCCCGCAGCAGCGCGTTCATTTCAGCCGCGCTCAACACCCGTCCGGCGCGCACGCTATGGTGACAGGCAAAGGTTGCCGCGACATGTTCAATCCGTTCGGGGAGCGACAGGGGCGCATCATGCGCGGCCAGATCATCGGCAATATCGCGCAGCAGCCGCGCGCAGTCCACATGGCCGAGCGGCGCTGGCGTCGCGCGCACCAGCATGGCGGCAGGGCCAAAGCGTTCGATTTCCAGCCCAAGGACGGCCAGATCGCGCGCCGCATCCTCCAACCTATCGCACGCCACCTCCTCCATCTCCACAACATCGCCCAGTAATAATTGCTGCGCCGCAACCCCGCTGCCCGCCGCATCGCGGCGCAGCCGTTCGAGCACCAGCCGTTCATGGGCGGCATGTTGGTCAACCAGTATCAACCCGTCCGCCGCCTCGGCGATAATATAGGTCGCGCCAACCTGTCCGCGCGCAACGCCAAGCGGCGCATCAACCGCCCCCGCATATTGTGGTGCGCTGACCGCCTGTCCCGCCAATGGGGCCAGCGCGGTGAATTGGTCAAAACGGCGCTGGGGTGCGGCAAAAAATGTCGCCGATGGTGCATGGAGGCCCGATTGCGCGAACGGCGGCACCTGCCCGCCGCCTGTCGCGCCACCTTGGGC
>CALFXW010000145.1 GCA_937957805.1 uncultured Sphingopyxis sp. | reverse complement strand
GGGTCCGCGGCCATCTGCCGCCGCGCGAGCAGCGTGCTGCTGCCGTCGGGGGCGAACGCGTTGACGTACGCACCGCTGCACCAGCCGGCGATCCAGATGCGTCCGTCGCTACTGACGGCGAGCGGTTGCGACCCGGGTGAACAGGGCCCGTCACGAACCGTCCGGATGACGACCTCGGTGTCGGCCTGCGCGATGCCCGCGCACGCGAATGCGACGCCGCACGCGGCGATCGCGAGGGTGAACCGGGGCGTGTTCCTGCTCACGGCCGCGAGTCTACCCCCGGCCGGCGCGACAGTCCCGGGAGGACGTTTCCTACGCCGTGGCGCCCAGCCGCTCGAGCCGGTACGAGCCGTCCATCACGCGCCCAACCCACGCCGCGTTGTCGAGGTACCAATCGACCGTCTTCGCGAGGCCGGACTCGAACGATTCGGTCTGGCGCCAGCCGAGCTCCTGCTTGATCTTGCTCGCGTCGATCGCGTAACGGCGATCGTGGCCCGGGCGGTCTTTGACGAAGGTGATGAGCTCTCGGTAGGGCTTGGCCCCCGCGGCGCGCGGCGCGAGCTCATCGACGCGGTGCTGCGGGAGCAGGGCGTGGCGCGCTATAGTGCGTTCCAGATCTTGCGCATGATCATCGAACGCAGCGACCAGTTGACGCTGGTCAACCCCGCCGCGTTGATGCTGTGGGACATGGAACGCGAGGTGACCGCGCGCACCATAGCGGCGGAACTGGCCGCCGCCGCCCCGCCGCCAGCGGTTACCGGTATCGCCCAGGCGTTCCACGTCACCGGCACGGTGCGCGGGGAGAGTGAGAGCCAGATTTTCCTGTCGACCGATGCCGCCATCCCCATCACGCTCACCATCGAACGGCGCGCGGATGCACCGCCGCAATGGGCGGTCGCCTTTGGGGAGATTATCGATGCCAGCGCCCGTCGCCCCGTGGCGCGCACACTGCGTTGGTATCGACTGGCATGCGGCCTGCCGCGCACCATTCCGGCGGCGATATTACGCAATAGCAGCGCGGACGATGCCCGCGCCATCGCCGCCGATTATGCGCTGGTGCTGGGTTCAATTGCGCCATGTGACCGCACGGCAGCGCGCTGAACCGACATTTGCGCCAAAACATTGCCGCCGCGCGTGACTTGCGCGCGCCGCGCGGCTATCGGCGGCGCTCCATATGACAATCGAGTTTTCCATGACCCCACCCCCCCATGCGCCCCAATCCACCCAGCCTTTGCGTATCGGCATCGCCGGTTTGGGCACGGTGGGCAGCGGCGTCATGCGCCTGCTTAATGAAAATGCCGCGCTGATTGCACGGCGCGCAGGGCGAGAGATAAGGGTGACGGCGGTCGCCGCGCGCGATGCAACGCGCGATCGCGGCATCGACCTTGGCGCTGTGCGCTGGCATGAAGATGCCGTCGCGCTCGCCCATGACCCCGACGTCGATGCGGTGGTCGAAGTTATCGGCGGGGCGGACGGCGTCGCGCTGGCGCTGGCGGAGGCGAGCTTGGCGGCGGGCAAACCCTTTGTCACCGCGAACAAGGCGATGATTGCCGCGCACGGCATGGCGCTCGCCGCCCGGGCCGAAGCCGGTGACATCGCGCTCAAATTCGAAGCGGCGGTGGCAGGCGGCATCCCGGTCATCAAGGCGCTGCGCGAAGGGGCATCGGCCAACCGTATCGAGCGCGTCTACGGCATTTTGAACGGCACCTGCAATTTCATCCTGACCGCGATGGAAAGCCGCGCGCTCAGCTTTGAGGCGGCTTTGGTCGAAGCGCAGGCGCTGGGCTATGCAGAGGCTGACCCCGGCTTCGACATTGACGGGGTGGATGCCAGCCACAAGCTCGCCATCCTCGCCGCCATATGTTTTTCCGCGCGCACCGACGTTGCGGGCGTGACGGTGGAGGGGATACGCGCGATCCACGCAGAGGATATTAAGGAGGCGGACGCGCTCGGTTATCGTATCCGCCTGATCGCCATGGCCGAAATGCAAAATGGCGCACTGTTGCAATATGTGCGTCCCTGTCTGGTCGCTGCCGAACATCCGCTGGGCTATGTGCCCGGTTGCCTCAACGCCGTGGTGGCGGAGGGGAATTTTGTCGGCCGACTGTTTCTGGAGGGTGCGGGCGCGGGCGATGGGCCGACGGCAAGCGCGGTTGTCGCCGACATTATCGACGTTGCGCGCGATGAATATGGCCCGGCCTTTACCATGGCGGTCGGCGCGCTCGACGCATTGCCGCGCGCGGATGT
Source organism: uncultured Sphingopyxis sp. (assembly GCA_937957805.1). Classification (GTDB taxonomy): domain Bacteria; phylum Pseudomonadota; class Alphaproteobacteria; order Sphingomonadales; family Sphingomonadaceae; genus Sphingopyxis. The sequence continues at coordinate 5,913 of CALFXW010000145.1, read as the reverse complement.
GGGGCATGTTGTCGGCAAATCCTATATCCGCCTGCATGTCGCCGACCGCACGGGCGTGCTCGCCGAAATCGCCATCGCCATGCGCGATGCCGGAGTTTCGGTCGAAAGCCTGATCCAGCGCGGCGGCATGGATGGGGAGGCGCTGATCGTGCTCGTCACCCATGCCAGCGATGCAGCCGCAGTGGACGGCGCACTCAACCTCTTGGCACGGGGCGATGCACTGGTCGCACCCCCGCTGCGCCTGCCGATATTGGCGCTTTAGGCCGTAACGCCACAATATCGACTTTATATCCGTCTGCGCCTATGCGCGCGGGCAACAGCCAAGAAATTGCACAAGAAATTATAGGGGAATCATCGTGACCGAAGTCAGCCAAAATCTCGACCGCGTGCTTGTACTTGAAATGGTGCGCGTTACCGAAGCTGCGGCGGTGGGCGCGGCCAAGCTGATCGGGCGCGGCGATGAAAAGGCGGCGGACGCTGCGGCGGTGGAGGCTATGCGCGCCGCGCTCAACGCGCTCGACATGGATGGCACCGTGGTCATCGGCGAAGGCGAACGCGACGAAGCACCGATGCTCTATATCGGCGAAAAAGTGGGTTCGGGCAGTGGCCCCAGCATCGACATCGCGCTCGACCCGCTGGAAGGGACGACGATTACCGCAAAGGCCGGGCCAAATGCGCTCGCCGTGCTCGCCATCGCGGAAAAGGGCGGGCTGCTCAATGCACCCGATGTTTATATGGACAAGATTGCGGTTGGCCCTGGCTATGCCGATGGGGTGATCGACCTTGCCAAAAGCGCAACCGAAAACGTCCGCGCGGTGGCAGCGGCCAAGGGGGTGCAGCCCGGCGACATCATCGTGTGCGTGCTCGACCGGCCGCGCCATGAAGCGCTGATCGCCGAATTGCGCGCGCTGGGTTGCGGCATCCAGCTTATCCCCGATGGCGATGTGGCGGGCGTGATTGCGGTAACCAACCCCGACACCGGTATCGACCTGTATATGGGTTCAGGCGGCGCACCCGAAGGGGTGCTGGCAGCAGCGGCGTTGCGCTGTGTCGGCGGCCAGTTTCAGGGCCGCTTGCTGTTCCGAAATGAGGATGAGCGCGCCCGCGCGCGCAAATGGGGCATCGAAAACCTCGACCGCATCTATGCGCTCGAAGAACTGGCCAAGGGTGATGTTATTTTCGCGGCGACCGGGGTCACCGACGGCAGCCTGCTTGACGGGGTAAAGCGCCGCCGCGACGGGGCCATCACCACCGAATCGATTGTCATGCGCGCATCAAGCGGCACCGTGCGGCGCGTTTATTCCGAACATCGCGGTTAACGCGCGCGCTCAGCGTGTCGCGCGCGTCAATTGCGGGTTGAGGCGCATGACTTCGTCTAAAAAGGCCGACGGCTCGCGAAAATGGCTGCTGGCGCGATTGACGTTGAGCCCGAGCAGCACCGCGGCCTCCATGATGAAATGGACACAATTGCGCCGCCGCAAATTATAATTGGGCTGCGGCGCATTGCCCCATTGCGCGATAAATGCCTGTAGTCGCGCATATTGCGCATCGGTCAGACGCAGCGCAAAATGCGGCTGCGACGCCGGGCGCGCGACATAGCCCGCCGACAGTCGCTCCATCTCCCCGCGCACCGACCCTAAGAGCACCATCGGCGATATGCTGTGCGCGGTAAATCCGACATTGCTGTCCACCGCCTGCCCCGTCGCATCGATCCGCCCCTGCATCACCAAAAAGGCGTGCGGATAATTTTGGTCGCGACTGTGGCTCCAGAAAGTGACGAGCACATCGGCTTTGGCAGGAACAGCGATGAGCGACAGGCACAGCAGGGCAAGCTGCAATATTCGGAACAGGGCCATGCCCCACCCTATCCACCCGCGCGCGCGCCTGCCAAGCAATTTATGCTTGCGCATGCGCCGCCCTTGCTGAAAACCCTGTCAGTAAGAAATGGGGAGAGGGCAAATGACCGATCGCAAGGCAATTTTCATCAGCGGCGGCGGCAGCGGCATTGGCCGGGCAACCGCGCAACTTTTTGCCGCGCGCGGCTGGTTCGTCGGGCTGGGGGATGTCAACGCGGCGGGGATGGCCGAAACCGCGGCGCTGCTGCCCGCCGGCGCATCTTCGCAGCATCTGCTCGACGTGCGCGACCTTGGCCAATGGCGGCGCGCGACCGACGAATTTGTCGCGGCGAGCGGCGGGCGATTCGACCTATTGTTCAACAATGCGGGCATTGGTTCGGGGGGGAAATGGGATGATCTCGACCCAGAGGAGGCCGACCGGCTGATCGACATCAACTTTCGCGGGGTCGTCAACGGCATCCACGCCGCGCGACCCCACCTCAAGAAAATGCCGGGCAGCGCCATCGTCAACACCGGGTCGGCGAGTGGATTTTACGGCACGTCGGGGCTTTCCATATATTCGGCGACCAAATTTGCGGTGCGTGCTTTGACCGAGGCGCTCGACGTCGAATTCACCCCCGACGGCATTATCGTGCGCGACATCATGCCCGGCTTCATCGACACGCCCCTTCTTTCCCGCGTGGTGCCGGGCAGCAATGAAACCAGCCGCGACCGGGTGATGGCAGCAGGGTTGGAATTCACCCCGGTTGAACAAGTGGCCGAAGCGGTGTGGAACGCCATCCATGGCGATCGGGTGCATACGCCGGTGGGCAAGACCGCGCGCCGCCTGGCCTTTACCATGCGCTGGCTGCCCGGTGCGCTGCGCAAAAGGATGAAGGCGGCGACGGGGAACGGCAGCCTGCTCGGCAACCAATGATCAGCCGGCGATAGTATCAATCGCACCGGCCATTTTGGCATCGCGCGCCGACAGCCCGTTTGCATCATGCGTCGTCAGCAAAATGGTGACGCGATTATAGACGTTCGACCATTCGGGGTGGTGTTCCTGCACCTCTGCCAGCATCGCCACGCGCGTCATAAAGCCGAAGGCAGCCGAAAAATCGGCAAAGCTAAAATCTCGCACGAGGGCATCACGCTCCGGGTCGTGGCGCCACAGGGGGTGCGCCGCCAGCAGCGCCGCGCGTTCGCCATCGTTTAATTTCGCCACCATCATCCTGCCCCACCTTGCCGCCTGCGCCACATAGATTAGAGAGGGGGGCTATGCCGCAAACTGCCGCACCGTGCCATGATAAATTGCCCATTCGTGGCACTGCGCCGATACTGTCGTTCGACGCGATTGCCTGTGTGCGCGGCGATAATTTGCTATGGCGCGGCCTGTCAGGTGAAGTTGCGGCAGGCGGCGCGCTGCGCATCAGCGGCCCCAATGGCAGCGGTAAATCCAGCCTGTTGCGCGTGCTCGCGGGCCTCTTGCCCGCCGCGCATGGGCATGTGACGCGGGGTTGCGCCATCGGCCTTGCCGATGAACGCCCCGCGCTCGATCCTGCACTGACGCTTACCCGCGCGCTCAGCTTTTGGGCGCAGGTCGGTGGCAAGGGGGCGGGCGATGTTGCCCACGCGCTTGATGCGATGGCGCTCGTCCCGCTCGCCCAGGTGCCGGTCGCTTATTTATCCACCGGGCAGCGCCGCCGCGCCGGGCTTGCCCGCCTCCTTATCGAAGATGCGCCGCTCTGGCTGCTTGATGAGCCGACCAACGGGCTGGACGCTGCGTCGATTGCGCGGCTGGAAAGCGTCATCGCCACGCACCGTGCAGCGGGCGGCGCGGTCATCATCGCCACCCATTTGCCCATCGCCTTGGACGGGGCGCAGTTGATCGCGCTGGGCGGGGCATGAAAGCGTGGGTTGCCATTTTGACGGCGGATGTCGCGCGCGACCTCAGGTCGGGCAATTGGTGGCTGCCGGTCGCCTTTTTTCTGCTCGTTGCGTTGCTGTTCCCCTTTGGGGTCGGGCCGGACGCGCGCCTGCTCGCCGCGACCGGGGGTGGCATGGTCTGGGTGGCGGCGCTGCTCGCCACGCTCCTCCCCCTCGATCAGATTTTCAGCCGTGATGCAGCGTCGGGCGCGCTCGACCAATATGCGCTGCGATCCTTGAGTGAGGAGGGGCTGGCGCTTACCAAAATCCTCGCCCACCTCATCAGCTTTGGCCTGCCGCTCATCATCGCCGCCGTGCCTGCCGCCGCCCTCCTCGGCCTTGCCGAAGCGCGCTGGGGCGGCTTGCTCCGCAGCCTCGCCATCGGCCTGCCCGGCCTCTCCGCGCTCGGCGTTACCATCGCGGCGGTGACGCTGGGGCAGCGCGGCCATGGCGCGCTCGGCCCCCTGCTCCTCCTGCCGCTCGCCGTGCCGATATTGATTTTCGGCGCGGGCAGTCTCTCCGACGCGGGGGCGAGCGCGATTTACTATCTGGCCGCGTGCAGTCTTTCCGCGCTCGCCATCGCGCCCTTTGCGGCGGGCGCGGCGCTGCGCGCAGCGCGCGAAGCGTAAAGCTAATCCCGGCTCCAGCGCGCCCAGATCGCGGTGGGCAGCGTTAAACCGCGCGCTTCCTCCACCACGCCCAATTCGCCTGCCTCCACCCGTCCGCCCAATGGGGCGAGCGCCTCTGCCAGCAGATTATGAAGCGCGATTGCCGACATGCGCACCGCATAAACGGTCAGAAACAGCGCGCGCGATTGCCCGTCAAGCAACGGCGCCAGCGCGGCAATCAGCCGGGGCAAATCCGTCTCCAACTGCCAGATTTCACCATCCGGCCCCCGGCCATATTTCGGCGGGTCGAGCAATATTGCATCATAGCGGCGTCCCCTGCGCCCCTCCCGCTCCACAAATTTGACCGCATCATCGACCAGCCAGCGGATCGGCGCATCCGCCAGCCCCGACATGGCGGCGTTGGCACGCGCGGCGGTCACCGATTTTTTGGATGCATCGACGTGCACCACCTCTGCCCCGCGCGCCGCCATGGCGAGGGATCCGACGCCGGTATAGCCAAAAAGGTTCAGAAATTTGGGCTGCGCCATCCCCGCCACTTCGCCGCGTAGCCATGTCCACACCGGTGCCATGTCGGGGAAAAAGCCCAAGTGGCGGAACGGGGTGAGTTCGGCGTTAAAGCGCACATCATCCCACGCCATCGGCCAGCCTTCGCGCGGCAGCGGGCCAGACATGTCCCAGCGCCCGCCACCATCGGCGTCCGATCCGGGAATGAAGCGCGCGTCCGCCGCCCATTTGCCGGTCGCCGGTGCCCACATCGCCTGCGCTTCGGGGCGGATGATACGATAATCGCCATAGCGTTCGAGCTTTTGCCCGTCGCCGCTGTCCAGCAGCGCATAGTCCGCCCATGGCGCACCGGCGATTGTCTGCAACATGGGATTGCTGGTCATAGGGCGAGCACGAATTCGCGCACCGCGCCATATGCACCGGGCAGGCGCGTCATATGTTCGGGGGCATCCATCACGCCCGCGAGCCGTTCGGGCAGCGGCACATCAACCCCGATGGCCGCGCGCACCGCGTCGATATCGGCGATGTCGCCCTGCACAAACGCGCAGCGCGGGTTGTCGCGCACGCGCGCGATCGCGCGGCGGAGCCGTTCGGCTTCGATGGGCTTCAGCAGGTAGTCGATGCCGTTGGCTTGAAAGGCTTGGATGGCGTATTGGTCGAACGCCGTGGTGAAGATCACCGGGGCTTCGACCACGGTGCGTTCGAAGATGCGGAAACAGAGGTCGTCTCCCAGGTGGATGTCCATGAAGATCAGGTCCGGGTCGAGGGCCGTGATGCCACGCACGGCATCCTCCACGTTGTCGGCCATGCCCAGCACGCGAAGGCCCACAGCCTCGCACATGGCCGGAATCTGGCCGGGGCGGATGCCCTTCAAGGCAAAGCGCAGTTTGGTCTCGTTTTGCCAACTCACCTTGATGGGGGGCAGTGGCCGCCCGTTGAACGACAGGCCGTGGCACAGGCGCTGCAGCCCGTTGGGCGCAATCTCGCCCGCCACCTCGACGATGCATTCCTGCTCCAGC
>CALFXW010000144.1 GCA_937957805.1 uncultured Sphingopyxis sp. | reverse complement strand
GGCCGATCGATCTTGTTCGGACAGAAGGCGGTTTGCGCGAGTTGCTCTCCTATGTGGAGACGAGGAGGGCATCGTCCTGATTCAGGTGACGCCAAATCACCGCAAACGGCGGCTTCCGGAAAAACGAATCCGGCCTAAGTCACTGAATTATGGGGTCGATGGTGCCGCTTACAGGACTCGAACCTGTGACCCCCGCATTACGAATGCGATGCTCTACCAACTGAGCTAAAGCGGCTTGTGGCGGGGCGCTTACCAGCGTGCGTGCGCCAAGACAAGATGCGCCGGACCGCCGTTGCGACATTATCGCAACGCCGCGCACCCTTTACATGGCCATGCTGGACGGACGCTAGGGAAAGCGATAGCGAGGCCAGCCATGACCATCGCCCTGCCCGCCGACACGCCGATCAGCATCGCCGATTTATTCACCATCGGCGTTGGCCCGTCGAGTTCGCATACCGTGGGGCCAATGCGCGCCGCGCGCCGTTTTGCGGCCAATGCCGCCGCGCTGTCCGGCATATCATCCGTCCATGTCACCCTATATGGTTCGCTGGCGCTGACGGGGCTCGGCCATGCCACCGACACCGCCATTTTGATGGGCTTGTCGGGGGAGGAGCCGGAGAGCATCGAGCCTGCCACCATCAGCGCGCGCGCCGCGCACATTCGGCAGGGTGGGCAGATCATGCTCGATGGCCGTATTGCTTTGCCGTGGCGCGAGCCGGAAATGCTCCACTTTGCGGTCGGTGAATTTCACCCCGGCCACGCCAATGCGATGCGCTTTGTCGCCACCGCTGGTGATGGCACGCAGATCGAAGAAATATATTTTTCCATCGGCGGCGGCGCGATCCTGCGCGAAGGGGATGGGGCGCACCCCGCCAACATCAGCCTGCCGTGCCCATTTTCCTCTGCCGAAGAATTGTTGCAAATCGCCGATACGCGCGGTGCGACGCTCGAACAAATACTCGACGCGAATGAAATGGCGTGGCGGCCACAGGCGGAAACCGACGCGCTGGTGGATGCGGTGCGCGCCGCCATGTCGGCGAGCATCGATGCCGGTTGCCATGCCGATGGCGTCTTGCCCGGCGGGCTGAAGGTCAAGCGCCGCGCGCGCGCCATCCACGACAAATTGGTTGCGCGTGGGCCGCGCCCTGCATCCTCCACCATTTTTGAATGGGTCAGCCTGTGGGCGCTGGCGGTGAATGAGGAAAATGCAGCCGGGGGCCGGGTCGTCACATCCCCCACCAATGGCGCGGCGGGCGTCATCCCCGCTGTGCTGCGATATTATGAGATTTTTACCGACCGCCCGAATGATGCGGGCGCGCGGGCGCTGCTTAAAACCGCAGCGATCATCGGCATGTTATATAAGAAACGCGCCTCCATCTCTGCGGCGGAAATGGGCTGTCAGGGCGAAGTCGGCGTTGCCTGTTCTATGGCGGCGGGCGGGCTGGTTGCCGCGCTCGGCGGGTGCAACCGGCAGATCGAAAATGCCGCCGAGATTGGCATGGAACATAATCTGGGGCTGACCTGCGACCCGATTGGCGGGTTGGTGCAAATACCCTGCATCGAACGCAATACGATGGGCGCAATAAAGGCGATTAACGCCGCCTATCTGGCGCTGCAGGGGGATGGCGCGCACCTCGTCAGCCTCGACGCGGTCATCGAAACCATGCGCCAGACGGGCGAAGATATGCGTTCCAAATATAAGGAAACCAGCCTTGGCGGGCTCGCCGTCAATGTGGTGGCCTGTTAGGGCATCAATCCCATGGCCTGAGGATGATTTTGCCCACCGCGCGGCGGGCGTTGATCGACGCAAACGCATCGCGCCAGCGTCGCAGCGGATAGGCGGCGCTGATGTGCGGGCGCAGCGCACCCTTTGCCAGCAGATCATCAATCATCGCCACGTCGGCGCGCTGATGATCAGGAAAATGGCGGCCATATTCGCCCGCGCGCACGCCGATGATTGCGCAACCCTTTATCAACGGCAGGTTGGTGGGGATGTGCGCAATCTCGCCCGATGCAAAGCCGACCACCAATATCCGCCCGCCAAAGCCAATGCAGCGCAGCGACTGGTGCAGCGCATCGCCGCCGACGGGGTCGAAAACAACATCTACTCCGCGCCCGCCCGTTATGTCGCACACCGCATCGCGCAGCGCATCACCCGGGGCGAGCACGGCATCCGGCGCGAAAAGCCGCTCTATGGTCGCGCGCTTTTCGGCGCTGCTGGCAAGCGCAATCACCCGCGCGCCCATATGTCGCCCCATCTCCACCGCAGCGAGGCCCATGCCGCCCGCGCCGCCATGGACGAGCAGCCATTCGCCCGGACGCAATGCGCCGCGCCGGTGGAGCGCCACCCAAGCGGTTAAATATCCGACGCGATGGGCCGCCGCCACATCCCAATCGATATGCGCCGGTTTGGCGCGCACCATCGCGGCATCGACGATGGCATATTGCGCCATCGCGCCGTGGCGCATCCCGGCGATGACTTCGCGCCCCAGCCATGCGGCATCGACGCCTGCGCCCAGCGCATCGACCACGCCTGCACATTCCATGCCGGGGGTAAAGGGGAGGGCCGGGCGGAATTGATATGCGCCGCGCGTCATCAGTAAATCAGGGAAGTTGAGCGCAACCGCAATGATGCGGATGCGCAATTCACCCGCCGCCGGTTCGGGCATCGGAAGGTCGGCCAGCGCACAGCCGGAAAATTCATCGCCCAAATGGGTCACCACCAATGCCTGCACCCATCACCCCCTGATTTGCCTCGCGCCAAAACCATGCGGCATGGTTTTTGGCTTTTCAAAAATAAGTTATGGTTGACGTTCACGTCAACCTGTGGTGCATCTGCGGCTTGGATTTTGACCCTGTGACAGGAGCATGACGATGGCGAGTCTGGCCGAACCATCCCCCAGTGCCGAGGCGCTCGATGCCTTTCGTGTCGAGGCGCGCGACTGGATCGCCGCGCATTTCCCGCCCGCGTTAAAGGGTGTCGATCTGTCGCGCTCCGCACTCGAAGGGCCAAGCGACAAGAGCGCGGAAAAAGAGGCTTGGCGCATCGCCATGGGTGAAAAGGGTTGGGGCACACCAACCTGGCCGCAGCGTTATGGCGGCGGCGGCCTGTCCGATGCCGAAGCGCGCGTGCTGCAACAGGAACTGGCGCGCGCGGGCGCGTCCAACCCCATCGGCGGGATGGGCGTTATGATGTTCGGCCCGACCCTGCTGGAATTTGGCAGCGAAGAACAAAAGCTGGAACATATCCCCCGCATCTGCCGCGCGGAGGTGCGCTGGTGCCAGGGATATTCGGAACCCAATGCGGGCAGCGACCTTGCCAATTTGCAATGTTTTGCGGAGGATAAGGGCGATCATTATATCGTCAACGGTCAGAAAACATGGACCAGTGGCGGGCAGTGGGCGGACAAATGTTTCGCGCTGGTGCGCACCGACAAGAGCAAGAAACAGGGCGGCATCAGCTTCCTCCTCATCGACATGGATGCGCCGGGGGTAGAGGTAAAACCGATCAAGATGATTTCGGGGCTTTCCCCATTTTGTGAGACTTTCTTCACCAATGTCGCGGTGCCCAAGACCAATCGCGTCGGCGATGAAGGACAGGGCTGGACGATTGGCAAGCGTTTGTTGCAGCATGAACGGACCAATATTTCGGGCGGCAATCGCATGGGCGGCGGGGTGTCGCTGTCCGAACTGGCCAAGGCGTGCGTCGGCACCGATGCCGAAGGACGCATCGCCGATGGTGAATTGCGTGCGCGGATTGCCAAGCTGGAAATGGATGGTCGCACCTTTGCCGCGACCGCGATGCGCGTCGCACAGGAAGGCGGGGTTTCGGTCGCATCCTCCATCCTGAAAATCAATGGCACCAAGCTGATGCAGGAACGCAGCGAATTGCTGATTGATATTTTGGGTATGCAGGGGCTGGGCTGGGAAGGGGAAGGCTTTACCGAGGAGCAGATAGAGGCGGTGCGCGTCTGGCTGTTTGGCAAGGCGACCACCATTTACGGCGGATCAACCGAAATTCAGACCAACATCGTTGCCAAGCGGATCCTTGGCATGCCCGACATGGGCTAAAGGAACGGGGCTAAGGGGACGACATATGGCAAAGCTGAGCGAAGAACAGGAAATGCTGCGCGATATGGCGCAAAATTGGGTGCGCGGTGAAAGCCCGATTGGCGCATGGCGCAAACAGCGCGATGCCGACACGGCGGCAGGATATGACAGCGCCGTCTATGGCGAGATGGCTGCGATGGGCTGGACCGGCATCACCATCGCAGAGGCGCATGGCGGCAGCGATTTCGGCTGGATGAGCCTGGGTCTGGTGGTGGAGGAATGCGCCAAAACGCTGACCGCCAGCCCGCTGGTCGCCTGTGCCATTGCCGCGCGTGCCATATCGCTGGGCGGCAGCGACGAACAACAGGCCAAATATCTGCCCGCCATTGCATCGGGCGAGTTAGTGGCGGCACTTGCCGTTGATGAAGGGCCGCGCCATGACCCCGCTGCCATCACGACCAAAGTTACCGGCGGCAAAATCACCGGCACCAAGGCGTTCGTTGCAGAGGGGGACAGCGCGGGCCTGTTCGTAGTTGCGGCGGCAGATGGCCTCTACCTCGTCGAAAATGGCGCGGGCGTTACCAAATCACGCCGCCAGATGGTCGATCATCGCAGCCATGCCGAACTATGTTTCGATGGCGCGGCGGCGGATAAATTGGCAGGCGGCGGCGATGGCTTGCTCGACCGCGTGCTTGACCATGCCCGCATCCTTACCGCTGCGGAAATGTTGGGGATGAGCCAGCAAGCATTTGACCAGACGCTGGAATATCTGAAACAGCGGGTGCAGTTTGACCGTATCCTCGCCTCCTTTCAGGCGTTGCAGCACCGCATGGCCGATTTGTTCGGTGACATTGAACTCACCCGTTCGGCGGTGGAAGCGGGTCTTAGCGCACTTGATTCGATGGGCGACAACGGCGATCTGGGGCAAATTGCCGCCATCGCCAAGGCGCGCGCCAATGATTGCCTGCACCGGATGAGCCGCGAAATGGTGCAATTGCACGGCGGCATCGGCATGACCGATGAATTTGACGCTGGCTTTTACCTGAAACGCGCGCGTCCGTTGGAGGCGGCGTGGGGCAATAGCAGCTTTCTGCGGGACCGTTTTGCCCGACTGGGCGGCTATTGAGTGAAAGCGGCGATTTAGCGGCACGCGAAGCCGCCTTTGCGGGGGCGGTGGAACAGCATCTGCGCCGCAATATGATCGCCAATTTTACTCACGGCATGCTGGGCATGACCGGGTTTCGCGTCATCTATGCGCCGACCCTGCTGCCCGCATGGTTGTTGCTGATTTCGGGCAGTCATTTTGTCGTCGGCTTCGGCCAAGCATTGCTGCAATTGGGGATTTTGATAACCCCGCTGGTGAGCGCCGCCGCGCTCGAACATCGGCGTCAGATTTTGCCCGCCGCGCTGCGGTACGGCACGATCATGCGGCTCGCCATCCTCGGCCTCGCGATCAGCGCATGGTTTACGGACGGCTGGCTGTGCGTTGCGCTGGCGCTGGCATTTTTGCTGCTGCTCGGCCTGTCGAACGGCATGCAGCGCGTCGCCTTTCAAATGTTGATCGGCAAGCTCATCCCCATTGATCGGCGCGGACGGTTGCAGGGGTGGCGCAATTTGCTGGGCGGGGGGATTGCGGCCATATTATCCTATGCGGCGGGGCGCTGGCTGATCGGCGAAAATATATTGGGCAATGGTTTTGCCACCACATTCGCGCTGGCCTTTGTCCTCGCCAGCCTTGGCCTGTTGGCGTTGAAATTTGGGGTCAAGGAACCTGTATCCCCCATCGTTCGTCCGCGCAGCGACGTGCTCTCGCGCATGCGCGACATTCCCATTTTGCTGCACGATGCGCCCTATCGCCATTTCGTCTGGGCGCAGGGGTTTGCGATGGCGGGGCGGATAGCAGCCCCCTTTTACATTTTGATCGCGGCGCAGAATATGGGGCTGGATGGGCGCACCATCGGGCTGCTCAGCCTCGCCTATCTGGGTGCGGACACGCTGTCGAACCCGGTCTGGGGCTATGTCGGCGACCGGCATGGCTATAAATTGACCAGCGTGCTGGCGCTGGGGTTGATGCTCGTCGGCTTGGCGGCACTGGCGCTGCACGGCAGCGCGGCAGCGATGATTGCCGCCTTTGGAGCCTTTGGCGCGTCGAGCGCCGGCTATTCAATGAGCACGCAGACGATGGTGCTCGAATTTGGGGCGCGCGAAGACGTGCCGATGCGCATTGCGCTATCCACCATGGTGGAGGGTGGGCTGTCGGGCACCGCGCCGATTTTGGGCGGACTGCTGCTCGGCTGGGCGGGCGCGGGCGCGATGCTGGGCTGTGCCGCACTGCTCACCGCCGTGGCGCTGTGGGTGATGGTCTTTCGCGTGACCGATCCACGCAAGGCGGTGGCACGCGTATATTCCGACTAATTCACGCGCCGTTCGCGCCCCGCCCAAAATGGTTCGCGCAATTGCCGCCGCAAAATCTTGCCCGACGGGTTGCGCGGCAGGGCTTCGACAAAATCGACGCTGGTCGGGCATTTATATGTCGCCATCCGCCCGCGCGCCCAAGTGATAATCGCATCCCCATCCGCCGTGGCACCGGGGCGCAGCACGACGATGGCCTTGACCGTTTCGCCCCATTTGTCGTGCGGCACGCCGATCACCGCCACATCGGCGATGTCATCATGCGCGTAAAGACTGCTCTCCACCTCCGCCGGATAGACATTTTCGGCGCCGGTGATGATCATATCCTTGATGCGATCCTGGATGAACAAATAACCCTCCGCATCCAGATATCCGGCATCGCCGGTACGGAACCAGCCATCATCGCTCAACGCTTTGCGCGTTTCCTCTGCCCGCTGCCAATATCCGGCCATGACGCTGGGCGAACGGATCGCCACTTCACCCACGTCGCCCGTTGGCAGGTGGCGGCCCGCTTCGTCCAATATCGCCAGTTCCACCCCCGGCAGCGCCTTGCCGGCCGCGCGCATCTTGTCCGCGCGTTCGGGGCGATGATCCTCCGGCGGTAAGGATACCACCGTCCCCCAAGTTTCGGTCAGGCCATACATTTGGATGAAATCACAGCCGAGCATCGCCACCCCGGCGCGCAACAGATCGAGCGGGATCGGGCTGGCCCCATAGGAAAATGTGACGAGCGAGGAGAAATCGGTGCGCGCGGCATTGGGATGTTCAATCAATATTTTGAGCGCGGCGGGCACAAGAAACATGCGCTTCAGCCGAAATTTCTCGATAATCGATAGCGTCAGCCCGGGGTCAAATTCGCGCGTGATGACGAGGTGCTGGCCAACAAAAATCGTCCCCAGCACCGTGCCGACCCCGGCGATATGCGCATAGGGCATGGCGTTCAAATTGGTATCGCCCGGTTCGCTTTGTAGCCATTCGATGCCCGACGCGTCGAGCAGCGGGCGCAGCCCCGTGCCATTGCCATGCGTCATCATCGCACCCTTGGGCTTGCCGGTCGTCCCGGAGGTATAAAGCTGGACGACAATATCATCGCGGGTAACATGGTCGGGATAGGGCGTGCCGTCCGCCGCGTCGCGCCATGCGACAAAATCGCGCCATGAGGGGTCTTTGTCCGCCGCGTCGAGCGCGATGACCGGCAAATCCATGCCGTTGGCCGCCATCGCTGCCTTGGCGGATGCGGCAAGCCCATCCCCCACGAACAGCAATTTTGCGCCGCTGTCGCCCAGAATATAGGCGATTTCTTCGCCCGCCAAGCGCCAGATAATCGGCACGATGATGATGCCCGCCCGCGCGCAGCCAAAGGTCATTTGCGCTACAAGATCGCTATTTTTGCCGAGGTAGGCGACACGGTCACCCTTTTGCAGCCCCTCAGCCGCCAGCGCATATGCGATCCGATCAACCGCTGCATCAAATTGGGCATAGCTGGTGGCGCGCCCTTCAAAAGTCGTTGCGGTGACACCCCCCTGCCGCGCCGCCCAATATCTGAGCGCTGCGCCGAAAACATCCCCGCGTTCCAAATACATAGTCCACTCCCACTCTCTCGACATTATCGGTGCCAATATGCGCGCGGCTTGGCAAGCTATGTTCGCGCTTTTCCTTGTGCTTTGGCAAAGCGCGCGCCACAATATCGGGCAATGAGCGACAATATTGCCGGCGGGCCACGCATTTCCCCTTGGCGCATCTTGCTGGCGTTGGTCGGCGGGCTGGTGGTTGGTGCCATAGCTGCGCGCATCGCGCCGGACCGCGTTATCGGCGTTGCCGACGCTATTGCCCCCGTCGGTCAATTATGGCTGCGCGCCTTGCAGATGACGATCATACCGCTGGTCGTCGCGCTGCTGTTCACCGGCATATTGAGCGCGGTGCGCGCCGCGCGCGCCGGGCGGCTGACCGGCTGGTCAATCGGCCTGTTTCTGATCATCCTGTGGGGCGGAGCGACGATGGCGGCCTTTGTCACCCCGGCGCTGCTCAACGCCTTTCCGATTTCGGCAGAGGCCGCGCGCACATTGACCGCATCCTTGGGCACCAATACCAATGTCGGCACCGTACCGACGATGAGCGATTTTTTGATCGGCATCATCCCGACCAACCCTGTGCAGGCGGCGGCGACCGACGCCATTTTGCCGCTGCTGATTTTTACCGCGATATTCGCGCTCGCCGTTGCGCGGCTCGACCCTGCGCGCCGCGACCTTATCGCCCAGATTTTCGACGCGGTGGGCAGCGCGATGCTGACCGTCATCGGCTGGGTATTGGCGCTCGCGCCGATTGGGGTGGCCGCGCTCGCCTTTGTCGTTGCCGCCCATGTGGGGGTGGAGGCGATTGGCATCTTCCTCCATTATGTGCTGGTGGTTTCGGCGGTGGGCGGGGTCGTATTCCTTGCCGCTTACCCAGTTGCCATGCTGGTCGGCGGCCTGCCGCTCGGTCAATTTGCCAAGGCAATTTTGCCACCCCAAGCGGTCGCGCTATCGACGCAAAGTTCGCTTGCATCGCTCCCCGCCATGTTGCGCAGCGCGTCCGCTCTGGGGGTGCGCGCGCATAATGCGGACGTTACCCTGCCGCTCGCCGTTGCGCTGTTTCGGGCGACCGGCCCTGCCATGAACCTCGCCGTTTGTATCTATGCCGCATATTTGACGCATACGCCGGTGACGCCGGTGACGCTGGCGATTGGCGTTGCCATTGCCGCCACCACGACGCTGGGTTCGGTCAGCCTGCCCGGATCGATCAGTTTCATTTCGGCCTGCGGGCCAATCGCCATCGGGATGGGCGTGCCCATCGAACCCTTGGCGCTGTTGATCGCGGTTGAACAATTGCCCGATCTGATGCGCACTTTGGGCAATGTCACCATGGATGTGGCGGTGACCGCCAGCGCCGACCGGTTGGGCGGCGGGGATTTGGTGGAGGGAGACGGATGATGCAACAACGTAAATTGGGCGATGGTCTGGTCGTCAGCGCCATTGGTATCGGCTGTATGCCGATGGTGGCCGACGGCAATATCACCTATGGCGCGCGCGCCGATGAGGCTGAATCCATCGCCACCATCCACCGCGCCATCGAACTTGGCATCAATTTTTTTGACACTGCCGAAATATATGGCCCGTTCAGCAACGAAGAATTGCTGGGCCGCGCGATAAAGGGTAAGCGCGACGGCATCATCATCGCCACAAAATTTGGCATGACGTTCGAGGGTAATAATATCGTCGGCATCGACGG
Organism: uncultured Sphingopyxis sp.; assembly: GCA_937957805.1. Classification (GTDB taxonomy): domain Bacteria; phylum Pseudomonadota; class Alphaproteobacteria; order Sphingomonadales; family Sphingomonadaceae; genus Sphingopyxis. The sequence continues at coordinate 3,357 of CALFXW010000144.1, read as the reverse complement.
CGGACGCGCCAATGCTCGCCGCGCGGTCGAAGGGTCGCTGAAACGGCTGGGCATCGATTATATCGACCTTTTTTACCAGCATCGCCCCGACCCCCGAACGCCGATTGAAGATACGATCGGCGCGCTTGCCGAATTGGTGCAGGAAGGGAAAATTAGGCATATCGGCCTCTCTGAAGCGGCCCCCGCACGGCTACGTGCAGCCGCTGCCGTCCACCCCATTGCCGCCCTCCAAAGCGAATATTCGCTGTGGGAACGCGATGTGGAGGGGGACATTCTGCCGACTTGCCGCGAATTGGGCATCGGTTTCGTCCCCTATTCACCGCTGGGGCGCGGTTTCCTGACCGGTGATTTTACCAGCCTCGATGATCTGCCGGCTGATGATTGGCGGCGGCGCGACCCGCGCTGGTCGGGGGATAATTTTGCCGCCAATCTGGCAAGCATCGCCAGCGTCAAGGCGATTGCCGCCGCCCATGGGGTCAGCGCGGCACAGGTGGCGCTCGCATGGTTGCTGGCGCAGGGGGATGACATCGTCCCCATCCCCGGTTCCAAGCGCCGCGCGACGATGGAAGATAGCGCAGCGGCGGCATCGCTGTGCCTGTCCGCCGATGATCTGGCGACGCTGGACGCGGCGCTGCCCGTCGGCAGTGCGCATGGGCCGCGCTATGGCGAGGCGGGGATGCGAATGGTCCGCCTATAGCCAGAGGAATATGCCCGCCGGCATCCTGCCCCCCATGGGGATGTGCGCCCAGCTCATCACCAGCCAAAATGTGGTGCCGCCAAGCAGCGCGAACAGCGGCGGCAGCGCCGCGCCCCATGGCAGCCGCCCACTGAGCAGCGCAGCAAAGGGGAAAAAGCTGGTGCGCCCCTGCCAATCGCGCCAGCCGCTGCCCATCAGCCGCCGTTTCTTGCCATCCTGCGCCCATGCGCCGCCAATGGCGAGCAGCAATATCGCCGCGCTGAGCACATGGTTTTCGCGCGTCGGCCATAATGCCATATGCACCAGCGCCCAAATCGCAAATGCCCAGAGCATCGGGTGGCGGGTGATGGCATAAACGCCGCGCGGGGTTTGCGCGGCGGCAGCCACCGCTCCGGGCGCGGGTAAGGCGGGGTTGCCGCGCAATGATCCGATGAGCAGCACGCTCGCGAGCCACATGGCCGCGCTGGCAATGCCCCATGCAACGGGGCCGGGAACATAGGCGGGCTGGCTGGCCGGAACGCACAGCCATGCCCAGATGATCGCCCCAAATGTTGCAAAGGCGACCAGCGAATAAAGCCCCAGAAAGCCATTTTCGCCCATGCGTGTGACCAATGGCCCGCGCAACGGATGCGACAAGAGGAAATGGCTGCCGACAAAGGCAGCGCAAGCGAGCATCAGCGCGGATATTGCAGACATGGGTGCGACCTCCCCCACCCCCGGCAGCGCGATATTGTTCAGCTGCTAACGGGGGTCATATGCGTTGGGCAAATTCCCTTCCCTTGGGTCCATATAACGGCGCAGCAATTCAGTCTGCCGCGACACCAAAGATTGGGCGACGCCATCAATCCAGACCATGGCGGGCGCGCTCGTCACCTCCAGCGGGTCGCCGTCCCAGATGACGACATCACCCACGCGTCCGGGGCGGAGCGAACCAACAAGATCGTCAACCCCTGCTGCCGCTGCCGGCCCTGAGGCGATGGTGGCAAATGCCTCATCCCAGCTAAGCCCGGTGGCCCCCGCGACATGGCGCAGCGCGACCAGATTGCCCGCATATTGGCGCGCATAGGCCAGACGGTGGGTTTCATTATCATCGACCAGCCCAATGCCGACGGTGACACCGGCTGCCCGCATCCGCCCGATATTGCTCTGCGTGGCGGCCAATTGTTCAAAGCTGGTTGGCAAATCGCTGAGCGCCGATGCGATGACCGGCAGGTGCGCCGCCGCAATTTCGCGCGCGACCATCCACCCTTCCTGAGCACCGATCAGCGTCGCCTTTATCCGGGGATAATCGCGCAGCAGGTTGATGACCGCCAAAATGTCGGACGCGCGGCTGACCTTGATGAACAGCCGGTCGCGCCCGTCGAGCACACGGCCAAGCGCCGCTGCATCCGCCCGGTTGAGCAAGGCATCGCGGCTGCGCCCATCATAGGTGCCGGGGCTGCGCGCAAATTCTGCCGCTTCGGCGAGCAGATTGCGGAACGTCAATATCGCGCTCGCGCGCGTGCCGCCAGCACGTTCGGCACCCGCTTCGCCCAATTCGGCATATTGGAACAGCCCCGCACGGGTTACCATATCATTGTCGGCGCCCAAATCCACCAGCGCGCCGCGCCCGTCGAACAGCCCCGCAGATGCCCCCGGAAATACCAGCGCGCGGGTCACCCCGTTCATCCGGTTGACACCGACCGGCACACCCAGCGGGTTGAGCGCGGGGGCAATGTCTATAGCCGGGCCATAGATGGATTCGCTGGCGTCAGCATCATTCGACCCATCGACCGCGTCGATTTCAATCAGGCCGACCCGGCTGAACCCGCCGACAATCCCCGGCGTCACATAACGGCCAGCCGCATCGACGGTGTCCATCCCCTGCGGCACCGCGACATTTGCGCCAGCGGCGACAACACGCCCCGAACGGATGACCACTGTCCCTTGCGGCACGGGGGCGCTGCCATCGCCAATCACCAGCGTCGCATTGGTAATGGCGACATCCTGTGCCGCAGCAGGCATAGCGGCAAATGCTGTCCCCGCCATCAGGGTTAGCGCGGCGGCGCTGGCAAAAAGACGGCCACTCATTTCGTGTCTCCTTCGCCCGGCTGGCCCAATTCAAAATCGCTGACCGGTCGCATCCCCGGGTCGTACATATCGTACATCACCGCCCCGTCGATCCACACACGTTCGGGTCGCGTATAGACGCTGAACGGATTGCCGTTCCACATCACGACATCGGCCATTTTGCCGGGTTTCAGGCTACCTGTCCGCTGCCCGATACCCAGCGCATTGGCGGGGTTGATTGTCAGCCAGCGCATCGCGGCTTCATCGCTGATGTTAATCCCCGCACGGCGACCAGCGGCCAATGCCTTTGCCGCTTCCTGATTGAGCCGTTGAATCTGATCCTGATCGTCGCTGTGGACGATGGCACAGCCCCCCGCGCGTTCGACCAGCGCTACATTTTCGGGGATGGAATCATAGGCTTCGAGCTTAAAGCCCCACCAGTCGGCCCACATGGCGACGCAAACATGGTTGTCGGCCAATATGTCGGCGATTTTATATGCCTCAACTGCGTGGTGAAAGGCGGAGACGCGATAGCCAAATTCGCGCGCCATGTCCAAAACCTGCACCATTTCATCGGCGCGATAACAATGGTTTTGGACAAGAATATTGCC
>CALFXW010000143.1 GCA_937957805.1 uncultured Sphingopyxis sp. | reverse complement strand
ACCCCAAACCGATACGCAACGGGTGCGGATTTTTCTGGTCGATAGCCTGATCGACGTGCGCACCGCTTATGGCCCGGGTGCCGACGCACGCGATGTTGCGGGCTTTTATCGCGCCGATCAAACCGGTGCCTTTGCGGTTGTGCCGCGCAGCGAGGGGGATTTTTCCACCACCATATTATTTCATGAATATGCGCACCATTTCATGCTGCAATATCTCGACGCCAATTTCCCACCCTGGCTAGTGGAGGGGTTTGCCGAATTTGCATCCACCGCATCCTTTGAACGCGAGGGGCATATCAGCATCGGGAAAGCCGCGACGCACCGGCAATATGAAATTGCAGATGGCGAATGGACACCTACCGAACGCATGTTTGCGCTGCCCAACCGCGCTGACCGGCGCGCCGGTGCCGCGAGCTATGGCCAATATTGGCTGACGACTCATTATCTCCTGATGCATGATGAACGGCGCGTCGAACTCAACCATTTCATCAATGCGCTCAACCACGGGGTGGAATTGCAACAGGCCTATGGCTCCTTTGCTGACGGCATCGCGGCACTCGACAATGAATTGCGCCGATATTCCAACCAGCGCAGCTTTGAAGGACGCCTCGCGCCCCTGCCCGCCAATGTAATGGCCAGCCCGGTGTTGCGCACAATGCGCCCCGGCGAAGCGGCGGCGGTGCCGGTCGAGTTGCAGGCCGGGCGTAACCTTGATGCAGAAGAACGCCGGGCGCTCCTCACCCGCGCAGCCGCCCTGCGCGCGCAATATCCCGACGACCCGGCGGTCAGCCTGCTCGAAGCGCGGATTGCCTTTGACGCGCGCGATTGGGCAGCGGCAGAGGCAGCGTCGGCGCGCGCGCTGGCCATCGACCCCGCCAACGGTCGTGCACAAATCTGGCATGGGTGGGCGACGCTGAACCGATTGGCGGCGAATGATGCGCCGGTGTCGACCAGCGCGGCATCACCCGCGCGCGCCGAAATCATCCGTGGGCAGAACCATAACCCCGATGACCCGTTGGGGCTGATCGCCTTTTACGACAGTTTTGCGTTGACCCGCACAATGCCGCCCGAAATTGCCTATACCGGCATCCTGCGCGCGGTCGAACTTATGCCACAGGAGGATGATGTGCGCATGACCGCCTTTACCGCTGCGGTGAACCATCATGATCTGACACTGGCGGCACGGCTGATCGCGCCCATCGCCTATTCCCCGCACCGCACCGCGACACAGGCGCATGCGCTCGCCCTCCTCCAATGGGTGCAGAACGGGGCGGAGGGTTCCCCGCCCGTGTTTGTCGATTTGCCGCCGGTCGAACTCAACGGCAATTAGGGATCGCTAGCCCAACACAGCCATCGCCGCCCTGGCATCGGCGGTGAGTTGATCCATCGCGCGCGCCCATGGCCCATGGCCGTGGCTGATGCGCGCGACGCCCAGCCGCGCCAATTCGGCGATCCCCGGCGCGGCGGGATTGACCAAAATATTCACCGGCAGCGGCGATGCGGCGCAAAGTTCGCCGATCAATTCGCCATCAAAGACAAAGGGCACGAACAGGCTGTTCGCCCCCGCTGCGGCATAGGCATGCGCGCGTTCGATAACGGCGGCAACGGTCGCCGCACCCTGTTCTTCGC
>CALFXW010000142.1 GCA_937957805.1 uncultured Sphingopyxis sp. | reverse complement strand
GCAACACATCGGCCAGCGTTTCCATGCCAATGTCGCGGGCCACCCGTTCACCGGCATCGACACGGCGGCGATATTCGGCGGCGCGCGCCCAAGTTTGCCGGTTGACCGCAAAATTGCCCATGCGGGTGGATGGCATGCGCCCGCGCGACCCATAAACCCGCTTGGGGTTTTCGCCACAGGCCATTTTCAGGCCATAGGGCGCGCCGGGAAATTTCATCCCCTGCACGCTACGGGCTGGCACATTTTTAAGGACGACGCTGCGCCCGCCCATCAGATTGGCTGAGCCGGGCAGGATTTGCAGGCTGGTCACCCCGCCATTGACCAAGGCCCGCGAAAAACCAGGATCCTGCGGCCAGACGCTATGTTCCACCCAAACCTCTGGCGTGGTGGGGCTCGTCGCCTCATTCCCATCGCTGGTCGATTGAATGGCGGGCGATGGATATGCGCCCAAATGACTGTGAATGTCGATGATGCCGGGCGTCACATAACGGCCGCGCGCATCGATGCGGGTATAGCCATCGGGGACGGCAAGGTCAGCGCCGCCCACCGCCTCCACTCGTCCGTCGCGCAGCAGCACGACGCCATTGTCAATCCGCGCACCCTCCCCATCCAAAATGGTGCCGCCGACTATTGCCGTCGGCTGGCTGGGATAGGCGCGATAGGTCGATGGGAAGGGGTTGCTGTTGACCGGTTCAGCAGCGGGTGTCGTGCGCGGCGTATCGCTGGCGCTCGCTGGCGGCGTGCTGGTGCCCCCACCCATCGCACATCCGCTAAGCAGTCCGACCGCTGCACCCAGCAGCAATGCGTTGCGAAACCTCATCCCCAAACCTCCTCAAAACCAGTGGCCGGCGGCAGCGCGGGGGCGCTGCCCGTCCAGCGTCATTTCACCCCATGCATCAGATATTTCAGCGGCCAGGCGAGCAGCAGCAGCACCCCGCCGAGCAGGATCGAAATCATCCCGATGGTGTTGAACACCCCGACATAGGTGTTGAGACTGACCTGCAAATTGGTCACCTGCCCACCGACGGTTTCAACGCTGGCAAACTGTGCCACAATCCCCGCCACATATTGCGCGGTGGCAATCGACAGAAACCAGACCCCCATCATCAACCCGACGATACGCGCAATCGACAATTTGGTAATCATCGACAGGCCGACCGGCGAAATGCACAATTCGGCAATCGAGTGGATGAGGTAGAGCCCCGCCAGCCAGACAAGGCCGACCTGCGCGCTCGACCCCGCAAATTTTGCGCCCCAGACGAGGAATAGGAAGCCCGCGCCAACCCCCATCAACGCCATGCCGAACTTGACCGGGATCGACGGTTCCAGCCCGCGCGCCGCCAAACTGTTCCACATCAGGCTGAAAATCGGGGCGAGGATGACAATGAACAGCGCGTTGAAAATCTGCGTCTGGCCAGCGGGCATGACATAAACGGCTTCGCTGCCGAAACCTTGGGTGCGCGCAAAATGCATACCCAGCATGGCGGCCACAAAGGCTACGCCCCATCCTATGCCCATGGTGCGCTTGACCGCCGGTAATTCGCCGTTGGAAAAAAACCACCACGCGCCGTAAGCCACGGCCCCGAACACCGCAGCAAAAAACAGGTAAAAGCTGACGGGCGTTGCACGGAACATCGCAAATAACGGGCCAGTCCAGCCAATTTCCAGCACCGTGTTGCGTTCAGCAAACAGCGTGAGCGACGACCCCGCCTGTTCAAACAATGTGAAAAATACAGTGTTGAAGACGATCAGCACCATGGCGGCCAACATCATCTGAAATTCGGTTTTGTTACCTGCGCGCCACGCCCAGAATAATATGCCGGGGATGGCGAGGATGAAGGTGCCGAACATCAATTTGCCCATGATCGGCAGGCTGGCGAGATAGCCACCGATGCCATCGCCCGCAGGCGGCGGAACATAGGACATGAGGTTGGAAAAGAGGAAATAGACCAGCGGCACCGCCAAAATGGCCGCACCATAAATCAGCCAATCCTTGCCCGCGTCGGCCCCTTGCGGGCGTTCGCCATAGCCCTGCAAGCGGCCGCCATCGAATTGGAAAAGCAACCACGAGCAGGCCATGCCGACGGCAGCAAGCCCAAAGCCCGCCCACCAGCCGACCGATACAGCAAGGATGGGGCAGAAAAATTGCGACATCAGCGAACCCAGGTTGATGCCCATATAAAACATGGTGAAGCCAGCGTCGCGCCGCCTGTCCCCTTCGGCATAGAGCGTGCCGACAATCGTGGAGATATTGGGTTTGAAAAAACCGTTGCCGATGGTGACGAGGCCAAGGCCAATCAACAAAATTGTGATGAAAAACGGCGAACGGTCAGCATCCGATTGAAAGCCACCCTCTGCAATCCGGCGCACTTCGGCACCATCGCCACCGATCAGCGAAACGCTCTTATCCTCATTCCCCCGGATAACCAGCGGCTGGCCGTTTATTACCAAGGTGCGGACATCTTCGCCCGCCGCATCCTTGCTGATCGTCACATCATAACGCTGCGCATCGATCGTCGCATAGGGACGCGCCGTGTCGCCACCAAAACAGAGGGTGAAATATCCCAGCGCCATCAAAATAGCGCCGAATTTCACGGATCTTTTGCTGCCCAAATAGCGGTCAGCAATCAGCCCGCCGACCAACGGTGTCAGATAGACGAGCGCGGTAAAACCACCATAGACCCCGGCGGTCGTCGTGTCGGAAAAGAGGAAATGCTGCGCCAGATAGAGCGTCAAAATGGCGCGCATGCCATAATAGCCGAACCGTTCCCACATTTCGGTGGTGAACAGCCGCTTCAACTGTTGCGGATGGCCAAACCAGCCGCCACTGCCACCCGATGCGTGGGTTATGTCGGCGCCCGGCGCACCCGGTTCGAGTGACGCGTTAGTATCAACAGGCTGTGTCATGCTGTGCTTCCCCGGCAAATGCAGGGGGGCGTGCCGCATTTTGCAGCTATGCCACCCCCTCCCTCTAACCGGGCAACCTAGCGGCAAAATTGCGGATGGAAAGAATATAATTGCGTAAATCGACAGGCGTAGCCGACGGCATATACGCCTTGTCTTCATGGCGCGAAGGCGGCAGAGCGCCCCGATGACGCGCTTTAACGATATCCGCACGCCGCGCAGCCACCTCGCCACCCGCCGGTCGGGCAAGGCGCGCGATATGGTTGCCCCCGGCCCCGATGCCGAAACGCTGGCGCACATCGTTGCGCTGGCCGCGCGCACGCCCGACCATGGCAAGCTTGTCCCATGGCGTTTCATCCATGTGCCGCCCGGCGCGCGCGGCGCGCTGTCGGCGCTGCTCCGCCAAGCCTATGGTGCTGAATTTCCCAAGGCGGCGGGACAGGATTTATCCCCGCTCGACCAGTTTGCGCACCAGGCACCCGAACTGATCGTCCTTTTGTTCAAACCCGTCATCGAAACCAAAATTGGACGCCACGAACAATATTTGTCGGCAGGGGCCGCCGCGATGAACCTGCTCCACGCCGCGCACGCGCATGGCTTTGTCGCCAATTGGCTGACCGGCTGGGCCGCCGAAAATCGCGATGTGGTGGCGGCATTTGGCGGCGGCGCGGACGATAAAATCATCGGCTATTTCTTTATCGGCAGCCCCGGCAAGCCATTGGAAGAACGGCCGCGTCCGCAAATTTCCGATATTTTTCAGACATGGGATGCCGGGGGGCTTTGACGAATCGCTGTGTCACTGTTATAAGGCAGCGATGCTCGACAATAATAAGCCCGTTTACCAGCGCCTGCGCGACCATATTGCCGCTTCGATCCTCGACGGGCAGTATCGCGATGGCGATATGTTGCCATCGGTTCGGGCGCTGGCTGCCGACCATGGGGCCAACCCGCTGACCGTCGCCAAGGCGTATCAAAGCTTTCAGGATGAGGGGCTGGTGCTGGTCAAACGCGGGGTCGGCATGTTTGTTGCCAGCGGCGCGGCGGGGCGTTTGCGCGCACGGCTGCGCAGCCAATTCTTGGCAGAAATCTGGCCCCCCGTTGCACAGCAGATTGAACGGCTTGGCATCGACATTGCCGAATTGCTCGACAGCGAACGCGCCTGAAAATCGGCTATCGGCGGGCGCTTTCCACCGCTTCGGCCCACCATTGGGCGATCTGCCTGTCCTCTGGCGCCAATTGCATCGCCTTGCGCAACAGGTCGAGCGCGTCGGTGCGATTGCCGCCATTGCGCAGAATTGATATGCCGTAAATGGCGCTGACGCTGGCGTTGCCGGGCATCAACGCATAGGCTTGGCGCGCAGATGCCAGCGCGTCCCCCACACCGCCCAATTCCAAATCACAGCGCGCCAATTGCGCGAGGAGCAACGCATCACGCCCGCCAACCCTGTCGCGCGCGGCGAGCAGCGCATCCTTTGTCGCCTGCCAACGCCCTTCCTCCGCCGCCATCGCAGCGGCAATCCGCATCGCGGCTGTGTCTTCGGGCCAATGCGCCATATATTGGCCCAGCGTGGCGGACGCACCCTGCCGGTCGCCCATTTGCAGTTGCAATGCGACGAGCGATAGCATGGTGCGCCGGTCAAAGCGCAGGTCCGCCGCACGGCGATAGAGGCGATGCGCGCCCGCCAGATCACCGCCCTCACGCGCGACATCTCCTGCAATCAGCGCCGCCTGCGGCACGCCCGGGTTCGCGGCCAAGAGCGCGTCGGCAAGGGTGCGCGCGCGCGCATAATCCCCGCCGCCAAGCGCCGCGCGGATTTCCATGATGGCGGGCGTCACCCCCGCCCTTTGGTCATTGGCAATGGGGTGGATGCTGCCCGCCGCGCCCGTTTGCAACAAGCTGGCGCGCAATGCCGGCTGCGCGGCATCACCCTGCCAGCCATTGGCGGCAAATGCGCGTGAAAGGAGGAGGAGCGACCAGCTGTCGGCATCGCTGGCGGTGGTAATCGCATCAATCGCGGCAATGGCACCGCGCGCATTGCCGCTGGTCGCCAGCGCCAGTGCATAGAGGCGGCGCGCTTCCCGATTATCGGGCTGAATTTGCAGCAGCCGCCCCGCATAATCCGCCGCCGCAACCGGCGTGTCGAGCGACAATTCCACCGCACTGCGCAGCGTCAAAACGGCGGGCAGATTGGCATCATCGCCGCCGATGCGTTGGAGCAGCGCGCGCGCCAGCGCCGGTTCGCCGCCCCGCGCGGCGAGCGTCGCCTCCAGAAACAATAGACGCGGATTATAGGCGTCCAGTTCCGCCGCGCGCGATAATGGGTCGAGCATCGCGCTATACCGCCCCGCCTCCCCCAAAGCGGCGGCATATTCGGCCAAAATACCGACATCATTGGGCGCATGGCTGAGCGCGGCGCGATACCAGGCAAGCGATGCGACCGGCCCGGCGCGATAGCGCACGACGTCAGCCTTTACCCACCATGCCGCGCCCGATTGGGGCGCAAGCGCGCGGGCGCGGTCGGCGGCATTGTCGGCCCCCGACATATCCTGTTCAGCCAGCCGATAACGGGCGTAACGCGTCCAGATGTCGCCGTCATTGGGTGCAAGGCGCACCGCACGCGCATAATATTGCGCAGCGGCGGTGAAATCACGGTTGCGATAGGCGGCGTCCCCCGCCAGCGCGTTGGCCAGCGCCGCCTGTCCAGTTGGCACAGGGCCGTTCAGCGCGCCAAGCGCACCCGTCGTATCCCCCCGCGCCAATGCCGCACGCGCCGTTTCAATGGTGAGGTTCAGGGGGGGTGCGCCCAGTTCAGCCGCCCGGGCCAATTGGCGTTCCGCATCCACCGCCCGACCCAGATCGTTGAGCGCGCGCGCCAGGTCGATGCGCAGCGTCGCATCGCGTGGGTTTTCGGCTATGGCGTTCAGAAAATCAACGCGCGCTGAACGCGCATCCCCCGACGCCAGCGCCGCGCGGCCGCGTTCGGCGGGATCGACCAAAAAGCCATGGATGGCATATATGGCCAGCAACAGGAAAAGCGCACCCGCCCCCCACAGGGCGATGCGGACTATCGGCGCGCGCCGATGGCCATGACGGCGCACCTGTTCGGCACGCCGCTCGGCCTTGCGCTGTCGACGGACACTAGGCGCTGATACCATGCTGCCTCATCAAATCATAAAGCGTCGGGCGGCTGATGCCCAATTGCCGGGCGGCCGCCGAAACATTGCCTTCCTGTGCCACCAACGCGCGGCCGATGGCGCGGCGTTCCGCATCCTCCCGCGCGGCACGCAGGTTGAGAAAGCTATCGCCGCCACCGCCCCCGTCAAGGTCGAGGTCGGCCGCCACAATCTCCCGCCCCTCTGCCATGATAAGTGCGCGTTTTATGCGGTTTTCCAGCTCGCGCACATTGCCCGGCCAAGCCCATGCGTCGATGGCGGCCAGCGCATCGGCGGATAATGACTTGGCTCCACCGGGAATCGCTGCGCCATGCAGCTTGAGGAAATGGCGCGCGAGCAGCACCGCATCCCCCGGCCGTTCGGCAAGTGCGGGGATGGTGACGCTAACCTCTGCCAGCCGGTAATAAAGATCTTCGCGGAAACTCCCCTCCGCCACCATCGCCTTGAGGTCGCGGTGGGTGGCACAGATGACGCGGGTATCGACGGCAATCGGGCTGCGGCCCCCGACACGTTCAATCACCCGTTCCTGCAGAAAACGCAGCAATTTGACCTGTAAGGGCAAGGGCACATCGCCAATTTCGTCGAGGAATAATGTCCCGCCATTGGCCAGCTCTATCTTGCCCTCCACCGTGCGAACCGCGCCGGTGAATGCGCCCTTTTCATGGCCGAAAAGTTCGGATTCGAGCAGATTTTCAGGGATGGCCGCACAGTTGATGGCGATGCATTTTTGCGCTTTGCGCCCGCTAAGGTCATGCAGCGCGCGTGCCAGCAATTCCTTGCCCGTCCCGCTTGCGCCGAGCAGCATGACCGACAGATTGGCGGGGGCCAATTTTTCGATCATCCGCACGACCTTGACCATTTCGGGTGCTGCGGTGACGAGCGCGCCCAAAGCCGTTGTCGCGCCCGGCACGGCGGCGAGCAGGCGGCGGTTCTCCGCCTCCAGCGCCGCGACGTGAAAAGCGCGCGCGACAATCGCGCCCAATTGGTCGAAATCGAGCGGTTTTTGATAAAAATCCCATGCCCCCGCCGCAATCGCACGACGCGCGCTGTCACGGTCATTATGCCCCGATGCCACCACCACCTTGCAATGCGGCGCGAGCGAGAGAATCTGCGCCAAAGTGGCCATGCCCTCGCTCACCCCGTCGGGGTCGGGCGGCAGGCCAAGGTCGAGTGTGACGACCGCCGGTTCCTCCGCGCGCAACATGGCGATGGCGTCCGCGCGGGTGCCGGCAATGCGCACGTCATAATCGGCATAGGCCCATTTTAGCTGGGTTTGCAGGCCGGGATCATCCTCCACCACTAACAGCCTGGGCAGGGATTTGGCCGAATGTTCGGATTGCATATTTTCCATCTTGCTCATGCCGCTGCGCTTTCGCTGGCTGGTGCCGCCGCCTTGAGGTGCAGGGTGAAAATTGTCCCCACCCCTTTGTTGGACGCGACGCTGAGCGTGCCGCCCATCGCCTCTGCCAATTGGCGCGCCTGAAAGGCGCCGATGCCGAAGCCCCCGGCCTTGGTGGAGCTGAAGGGGCGGAATAATTCATGCTGTATGAAGGCTTCGCTCATCCCGCAGCCGCTGTCTTTGATGTCGAGGCAGATGTGCGCATCGCTGCGCCGCAGTTCGAGCCTGACTGGCGTATCCGCCCCGCTGGCATCAATCGCATTTTGGGCGATGAGGCCGATCAATTGTTCGATGGTCGCACCATCACCCACGGCCCAATATTCGCCCGTGCCGTGGATTTCCACCGCGTGACGCAGCTGGAGGGTGAGCGCGGCGCGCGCCACCAATGCGCCAAGTTCGACCGGGTGGAGCGCATCGATCTGCACCCTGCCCTGTCCGCGCAATTTATCGGTCAATTGGCCAAGGCGATCGGCGCTTAGTTTTAACGTGGCAACCATATCCTCCCGAAAGGCGGGGTTCTGGCCATGGCGTTCGGCGTTGCGGGACAGGAGCGCCATCTGGCTCGCGAGATTTTTGACGTCGTGCATGACAAAGGCAAAACGACGGTGAAATTCCTCAAAACGCGCCGATTCGGCGAGCGCCCGGCTGCTGCGCGCCTGCGCGAGGTGGAGCGCGGCCTGCCGCGCGGCGGCGCGCAACAGGTCAAAATCTTCCCAATCCAGGACGCGGTCGAGCGGCGGGCGGTCGATGACCAGCATCGCGTCCAACTGCTCCCCATGGAGTAGCGGGACGATGATCCAATGGTCGCGCGCGGCAAGCAATACATCGGGGATGGCGGCAATTTCACGCGGCGGGGCGGTGCCCGCGCGCGCTTCGTCGATCTGGATGATGCGCACTTCGCGGCTGAGATATTGGCCGAGCATCGCCCAGTCGAGCGTGCGCAGCGCAGCACAGCAGGCGCTTGGCGATGCGGCAAACCCGTCCGCGTTGCGCAAGATCAGGTGGCCAGCGGGGCTGCCGACAATATCGCTGAGCGCGCGCACCACCCGGCCGTCAATATCCTGCCCATCCCCGTCGGCAGCAATGGGCGCATGCAAGGTGGCCGAAAAGCGCATCCATTCGGCGCGATAATCATAACGGTGGGCAAAAAAATGCTTGGCAATCCATACCTGCGCATAGGCGCGAAACCGCCGCGAGAGCAGGATGAGCATGCCCAGCCCTGCACCGGTGAGCAGCAGGCCACCCTGCGCGGCTGCGGTATAAAAATGCCCGCTGCCCGGCAGCAATACCGACAAGAGCGCGAGCAGCGCCAGCCATGCCGCAATCACACTCGCGCCAATCGAACGCAGCGCCGCCGGGCGCGACAGCCGCACCGGCTGCGCCGCCGGGCGCAACAGCGCGAGCGTCAATGCGCCGAACGCCAGCGCAACCGGCAGGGGGCGTAGCGCCGCCAGCAGCATCGCGGGTGCATTGCCGAAATAGCTGATCGCATAGAGGTTGAGGTCATATCCCCACAACAGGCCGAGCGCGATGACCGGCAAGCCAATGTCATGGGTGCGGTCGCGGTGTCCGGCGGCATGGACATTGTGGAGGAGGACGAGCCCGCCCGCCAACACCAGCATCATGATTGATTCGACCTGTACCCACATGATGACCGGCTTCAGCCCCATGACGGCGGGCAAAGCGAGCAGCACCAGCAGCAGTGCCTGCACACTGGTGAGGCCCACATAGATCCAGCCAATGGGGGACAGGCGGCGCGCGGGGGCTCCTGCTCCGGCGACATGCGCGAGGAACCACAACCAGCCGAGGTTGCGGCCAGATTCCATCACCAGCGCGGCAAAGCTGAACTGCCCGAAAAAGGCAACAAAGCCGAGCCACACGCCGGTCATGCCCAATGCCGCAACCAGCGCCAGCGGCATCGCCCGCCGCGCAAGCAATATTGCCCCGGTGAGCAACAAAAACAGCCCCGACAATATCAGGAATATAGTGGTGATCCACGCGACCAGACCGGGGGTCAGCATCAACGTGCCCCTTCGGGCCAGATGACAACGCGCACGGTTTGCAACAGAATCAAAAGGTCGAAAAAGGGCGTGTAATTTTTGGCGTAATAAAGGTCATATTCCAGCTTGGCGCGCGCATCCTCCACCGATGCACCATAGGGGTAATTAATCTGCGCCCAGCCGGTCAGCCCCGGTTTCACCATGTGGCGTTCGGCATAATAGGGGATATGTTTTTCAAGGTCGGCGACAAATTCTGGCCGTTCGGGGCGCGGGCCAACAAAGCTCATCTCCCCCTTCAGCACATTCCACGCCTGCGGGATTTCATCGATACGCGTCTGGCGCAGAAATTTGCCGATCCGCGTGATGCGCGGGTCATTTTCCGCCGCCCAGATCGCCTTGCCGCCCGCCTCTGCATCCGAACGCATCGAACGAAATTTGATGATCTGATAGGGCTCGCCATAGAGGCCGACGCGCGTCTGGCGGTAAAATATCGGCCCCTTGCTGTCGAGCCGCACCGCAATGGCAGCAGCGATGGTGAGCGGCAGGGTGAGCAGCAGCACCGATATGCTGGCGATTATGTCAAACGCACGCTTGGCGAGCTTGGACAGCCGCTGTCCGGCGGTGAAACCATCGGAAAAAATAAACCAGCTTGGGTTGACGGTGGCGAGGTCAACGCGCCCCGTCTCCCGCTCCAGAAAGCTCGATATTTCATTGACATAAACGCCAGTTGTCTTGACCCGCAGCAAGTCATCG
This sequence comes from uncultured Sphingopyxis sp., assembly GCA_937957805.1. Classification (GTDB taxonomy): domain Bacteria; phylum Pseudomonadota; class Alphaproteobacteria; order Sphingomonadales; family Sphingomonadaceae; genus Sphingopyxis. The sequence continues at coordinate 36,311 of CALFXW010000142.1, read as the reverse complement.
AGGGGGAGGGCATTGCGCCTTTCCTCCAGCGCCAACACCACTTCATTGGCACCCAGTTGCAGCACATGGTCGGACAGGTTGGCAATGTCGTTGCGGTGGATTGCCCCTGCAACCACCGGTGCCTTGTCGGTCATCGATACAAATCCGACCACCGCAAAGCCGCTGCCGGGGCGCCTTGCCAGTGCCTCTATCCGTGCCGCGCGGTCGCCCGCGCCGAGCAACAATATCCGGCGCTGGAAATTTTTGGGGTCAATTTGTTTGACGATGAGCAGGCGGAGCAAAGCCGGCAGCAAAATCGCCAGCGGCATCGCATAGGCAAGGTTGGATCGCCAAAGCGCCACCTGCGGCAGGATGAAATATAAAGTTGCGAGCAGGATGACCGCGACACTGACCGCCGCCAATTGCCGCATCAACATATAATGCAAGGATTGGAGCGCCTGCGTGCCATATACGCCAACCGCCGACATGCCCAATTGGACGACAATCGCAAAGCTGAGCAGCGCGGCGAAGCGTTCCGCCGCCGGTGTAATCGCCATATCGATCTGCCATGCGCGGATCACCCAGGCACATTCGGCCGCGAGCAGCAGCGCCAGAAAGTCCGCCAGCGCCAGCGCGAGCACCGCGCGCGAAATATAATGTTTGAACAGGCGGATCATCGTTGCAAAATGTGCTCATACAGGCAGTGAATGGCCTTTCTTAGCATGACCATCTTGCCTGTCGGTTAATTTTACACTTTCGACCCAAAAGGATTTGCACATGAAAAGCCGTGCCGCCGTCGCCTTTGCTCCCAATCAGCCGCTGGAAATCGTTGAGATGGATGTGGCGGGCCCGCGCGCGGGCGAAGTGCTGGTCGAAATCATGGCGACCGGCATCTGCCATACCGACGCCTATACGCTGGACGGCTTGGATAGTGAGGGGCTGTTCCCGTGCATTTTGGGGCATGAGGGGGCGGGCATCGTGCGCGAAGTGGGAAGCGGCGTCACCAGCGTCGTTCCGGGTGACCATGTCATCCCGCTTTACACCCCCGAATGCGGCCAGTGCAAAAGCTGCCGGTCGGGCAAGACCAATTTATGCACCGCTATCCGCGCGACGCAGGGCAAGGGGGTGATGCCCGATGGCAGCAGCCGCTTTTCCTACCGGGGACAGCCGATTTTCCATTATATGGGCTGTTCGACATTTTCGAACTTCACCGTTCTGCCCGAAATTGCGCTCGCCAAAATCCGCAAGGACGCGCCCTTTCAGACCAGTTGCTACATCGGCTGCGGGGTCACCACCGGGGTCGGCGCGGTCACCAACACCGCCAAAGTGGCGGGCGGTGACAGCGTTGCCGTTTTCGGATTGGGCGGCATCGGCCTCAACGTCATTCAGGGGGCAAAGATGGTCGGCGCAACGCCGATCATCGGCATCGACATCAACCCCGAACGCGCCGCATGGGGCGAAAAATTCGGCATGACCCATTTCATCGATGCGCGGGGCAAATCGCGCGAGGAAATGGTTGCGGCCATCGCGGCGCTGACCGACGGCGGGGCCGATTTCAGCTTTGACGCGACGGGGAATACCGACGTTATGCGCACCGCGCTCGAATCCTGTCATCGCGGCTGGGGCACCAGCATCATCATCGGCGTTGCCGAAGCGGGCAAGGAAATATCGACCCGGCCCTTTCAACTGGTGACCGGGCGCAATTGGCGCGGCACCGCCTTTGGCGGGGCAAAGGGGCGCAGCGATGTCCCCAAAATCGTTGACCTATATATGGACGGGCAAATCGCCATCGACCCGATGATCACCCATCTGCTCAGCCTCGATGAAATCAACAAGGGGTTTGAACTGATGCACGCGGGGCAAAGCATCCGTTCGGTGGTGGTGTATTAGCGTGATTTCGAGTGAAATATTTCCTTTCACCGCCCGGAAATCCGGCGAGATATAAGTCGAGATACGGGCAGATATTGTGCCCCTGCGCAGGCAGGGGGCATCCTCTTTGTGCCCCTGCGAAAGCAGGGGGTGTTCCTTTTGCGCCCCTGCGAAAGCAGGGGCCTAGGGGCGAAATATCCTGCCCTGCCGCGCTAGGCTCCTGCTTTCGCAGGAGCACAGTTAAGCTCCTACCGCATACGCCCGAGCACAGACAAAGGCGCCTCCTGCATACGCCGGAGCACAGTTAAGCTCCTCCCGCATACGCCCGAGCACAGACAAAGGCGCCTCCTGCATACGCCGGAGCACAGATACCCCCTCCTTGTCATCCCCGCGAAGGCGGGGATCCAGAATATCGGAAACGCACACCCTTCCCCCACGAGGGCGGGTGATGGATTCCCGCATGCGCCGGAGTGGCGCATGCCCCGTTCAGCCCGGTGAGCCGCTGCTCGCCGGGGTGGGCAAAGGTTCGGCTTCGGGGTTGGTGACCGGCTGACCGGGCGCAGCAGCCCCGCCGGTCGGCGCGCTGTCCGCCGCTGCTTCGCGGGCAACGCGGGCCTGTTCATCGCGCGTTACCTGTTCCTCCACCGCGCGGGCTTCGGCATCAAAACCGTCCATCCGTTCCCGCCGGGCGGCGGCAACCGCATCTTCCCAATCGCCATTTCGGCTGGCGCGGCGTTCGGCCATATAATTGCGAATAAGTTCCTGTGTGCAACCGGTCATCCCGCCGCCACCAACCGGCGAACAACTGTCGGTGCCGGTGCGCCCGACGCGTTCAAGCGCAATCACCCGCGCCGTCCAGCTTTCGCGGCTGGTGTCATTGGGGTTGGTGCGCAATTCCTGCGGGATGCGATAGCGTTCATCCTCCCCATATCGGCGGCAGACGACGATTTCATCGCCCTGCCCCTCCGGGCAGGCATCGTCGCCATAGACGCTGACCTGGTTGATGCGCAGCGCGGCGGCGTCCGCCTCTGCCGCCGGGTCGGGTGCCGCCGGGCCGTCCGGCCCCGCATCCTGCCCAAAGGCGGGGGTGGCGAGCGCGATACCAAGCGGCATCAAAAAGCGAAGCGAACGGGCTGGGTGCAACATAGGGTTCCTTTTTGCGCCGGGCGGGCTTTCGCCCTGATGAACCGCCCACCCGATGCGCCGACTAAATGCGGGTGGCAAGCCTTATCGCCAAACGGCAACCGGCGCGGATGGCGGCGGACAGCAGGGGATAGGCCGGGGCTTGTTCGGCGCCCGCCTCCATCGCACTCGCCTTATGTTCCAATTCCTCGGCCCGGAAACGGGTGATGGCGTCGGCAAGGGCCGGTTCGCTGTCCCCCAGCGCGTCGAGCTGCGCGCCATAATGGCGGTCGATTTCGGTTTCGACGGCGGCGGTGCACGCCATCGCCGCCTTTGGCCCGATGGCTGCGGTCGCAGCGCCCAGCGCAAAGCCCGCGACATGCCAAAATGGCTGGAGCAAGGTGGGGCGCACGCCGCGCGCGGCAACCTGTGCATCAAACCAATCCAGATGCACCTGTTCCTGCGCTGCCATATGGGCGATGGCGTCGGCATGCGGGCCATTGGGGCCGAGCATCGCCAATTGCCCCGCATAAATGCGCTTTGCCCCATATTCGCCCGCCTGATCGACGCGCAGCATGGCGGCAATCTGCGATGGGGGAAGCGCGCGCCGCTGCTTCATCCGGCCCGCCCCGCGCGCGCTTCGCGCAACGCCAGCCAGCCGATCAGCGCCGCGCCACCCAAAGAGAATATGGCGTTAAACCCGGCAAGCGAAATGCCGAAAATCTGCCATTGCGGGACATCGCAGCGCACCAATGGCTGGCCGAGCAGATCGTCCATCGTCATCGGCCCGTTCGACGTGCAGGTCGTCAGCCCCTGCCACCAATGATATTCGACCCCGGCATGGAAAAGGCCAATCGCGCCGCTGGTCGCAATCAGCAATATGGCGAGCCAGAGCATCGCGCGCCCGCCGGGGCGCTGCCCGAGCATAAGCGCGCCGAGCGCCACCAGCATCGCGGCATAATGCGGCCAACGCTGCCAATGACACATTTCACAGGGGTAGAGGCCAAAACCATATTGGCTGATCAGCGCACCGCCGATCAGCGCGGTTGGCAACAGCAGGGCGAGCAGGCGGGGACGCATCATTGCAAATCCGCCCTATTGCCCGCGCCGGGGCGCTGGCACCGCGCGCGGTGCGCGGCCTGCGGCCATCCGGTCGCGCGCCAGCCGCGCCATGGTTTCGAGCGCATAATGCATCTGGAAATCGCTGATCCCCGCCGCTTCCAATTGCTGTGCGGTCTGTTGAAAACGCGGATCGGCAGTATCATCCTGCTGCAAAGTGCGGTTATCTACCCCGCGTTCGTTGACAAGGTGACGGCGCAAATCCGCCTCCCGCACCACGGGCCGGTTGCGATAATCGGGGTCGGACAATTGCGGCACGCGAATGTCGGGGGAAATGCCCCCTTCCTGCACCGAACGGCCCGACGGGGTGAAATAACGCGCGGTGGTGAGGCGCAGCGCGGTGGTTTCGCTGAGCGGCAGGACGGTTTGCACACTGCCCTTGCCAAAGCTGGTTTCGCCCATGATGACCGCGCGATGTTGATCCTGCAGCGCGCCGGCGACGATTTCGCTGGCCGATGCGCTGCCCGCGTCGATGAGGACGATGATCGGCAATCCGCCGGTCGCATCCCCCGCGCGCGCATTGAACCGTTCGACATCATTGGTGCGGCGGCCACGCTGTGACACGATTTCGCCGTCGGTCAGGAAAAGGTCGCTGACCGCCACCGCTTCGTCGAGCAAGCCGCCGGGGTTTGACCGCAAATCCAATATATAGCCGGTCGGGTGATGGCCCAATTGGCGCGTAATTCCGGCGATGCCCGCCGCCATATCGCGCGCGGCATTTTCCGAAAAGCTCGACAGACGCAGGATGCCGATGCCATTTTGCACTTCCCACGTCACCGGCCGGACGATGATGACTTCGCGTGTCAGCGTCAGTTGCAACGGTTCTTCGCGTCCCGGGCGCACCACAGTCATGCGGATGGGCGTACCCGCTGCCCCGCGCATTTTTTCGACCGCTTCATCCAAGGAAAAACCAACGATAAGCTGGCCATCAATATGGGTGATGAAATCGCCCGCCTTTATCCCCGCGCGCGCCGCCGGTGTATCATCCATCGGCGCGACGACCTTTACCGCGCCATCTTCGAGCGTGACGGACAGGCCAAGGCCGCCATATTCGCCGTCGGTCGTCGTGCGCAATTGCGCAAAATCTGCGGTGTTGAGATAGCCTGAATGGGGGTCGAGGCTGGCCAGCATCCCCTGTATCGCCCCTTCGATCAGCTGATTGTCGGAAACCGGTTCGACATAATTGGCCTTCACTTCCTGAAAGGCTTGCATGAAACGGCCCAGTTCCACCCGCGTCGAATTATCGACCCCTGCCATCGCGCTGGTGGCCAGCGGCACCGACGCGACCAGCATCAACGCCGCCATCGGGCGCGCGATGCGGGCCATGCCCATTTGGCGGGGTTTCTGAACCATATGAATCTGTCCCTTATGTCGGCACGGCGGGCGGGGATATTATGCCGCACGGATGCGCTTGGCTAGGCTGTTTAACCATGACTGTAGTCGGCATGCCTATTTGGTTCAACTGACCAGCGCGCCAATATCCATCGGCTGGCCGTTGCGGCGCAGTTCGACGATTATGCGCGGATTGTCCGGCCCCGCGCGGCCAATCGGCGCGCCCTGTTCGACATCATCACCGACGCGCGCTTCGATGGCGCTTAAATTGGTAATCAGGCTCGACCAACCATGGCCATGGTCGATGATGATGATCCGCCCAAAGGACCGAAAACTGCCAGCATAGGCGATGCGCCCTGCGGCTGGTGCGATAATCTGCGCACCCGGCGCGACGCGGATGGTCAGCCCGCGTGACCGATTGCCATCGGCGCTATTTTCACCCAGCCCAACTTCGAGCCGCCCGATCGCCGGCAAAATATAGGCGGGGCGCACGCTGGTCGCGCCATTGCTGGCACTATTGCCCCTGCCGCCATCGGCTGCGCGGTTCGCGCTATCGGCAACGCTGCCCGGGCGCGGCACCGGCCCGTCAAATGCGGCAAGCCGTGCGGACAGTGCCGATCCAGCCTCCAGCGCGCGGACCAATGCGCCAACATCTTGGGCATCTTGTGCCAGTGCCACCGCACGGTCGGCGGCAAGCCCCGCCATGGCATTGCCGCGCCCCGCCCCTGCCGCCGATGCAGCGGCAAGTTCGCGCCGCGCGCCGAGCAGTGCCTGCATCTGCCCCTGCAATTGCGCAAATGCCGCGCCGCGCGATTGGCGCAGCGCCCGCGCGCTTTGTATTGCGGCGGTCAGGCGGGCGGCGCGCGCGCGGATTTGCGGCAAAATCGCCGCCATCATCATCCGCTGGTGGACGATGTCGCTGGTCGTCCCCGGCGCGGCGAGCAGGCTGATCGGCGGGCGCATGGTCAGCCGCTGTAACTGCGCGGTCAGGCGCATCAATGGACGTTGCTGCGCCTGTAACCGCGCATATTGCGCTTGTTCGGCCTGTTGCGCGCGGGTCAGCGCGGCGCGTGCGCGCGCCACCGCAGCCTCCGCCGCATTGACGCGCAGGCCAAGCGCCCCCAGCGCCAAACGGTCGCGTTCGGCGGGATCATCGCTGTCCGCTGCGCGGGCCAGCATCGCCTCTGCCCGTTCGCTGGCGCGGGTGCGCGCGGCGGTGAGCGCGGCGTCATCGACCGCGCCATCCATGCTGCTGTCAGCGGCAGCATTTTGCGGCAGCGCGATTTGCGGTGCGAAAATCGCGGCGGCGAATAGCGGGATGGTGAGGAGGAGGATGTGGCGCTTGCGCATCCCCTAACCCTCCCGATGATAGGGGTGGCCAGCCAAAATGCTCTGCACCCTATATATTTGTTCGAGCAGCATGGCACGCGCCATCAAATGCGGCCAAGTCAGCGCCCCAAAGCTGAGCAGCATGTCCGCGTCCGCGCGATCGGCATCGCTGAACCCGTCCGCCCCGCCGATGGCAAAGCTGATGTCGCGCACGCCCGCTGCCTGCCATGCGCCGATGCGCGCGGCCAATTGCGCCGAACCCAGATTGTCGCCCCGTTCGTCGAGCAGGATGCGTTTTTCATCACCCACGCGTGGCGGCAGCGGTTTTTGGTCATGGTCGGGTCGTTCGAAAATATCGACCTTCCAGCCGATACGTTTTTTATAGCGTTCGACCAGTTCAGCCTCTGCCCCCTGGCCGATGCGTCCGCGCGCGTGGATGCGGATGCGCATAGCCAAAACCTATGGTCAGTCCGCCGGTGCGGCGGGGGCGGTTTTGGCGTTGACCGCCGATGCCCCTTCGCCGCCCCACATGCGTTCCAGATTGTAAAAGCTGCGCACTTCGGGGCGGAACAGGTGGACGATGACATCGCCCGCATCGATCAAAACCCAGTCGGCGTTGGGCAGCCCCTCTATTTTGACGTTGCCAAACCCCTCCTGCTTGATGCGTGCACCGATTTTTTCGGCCATTGCCGCAACATGGCGCGACGAACGGCCCGATGCGATGACCATATGGTCGGCAATCGCGCTGATCCCGGCGAGCGGGATGGGCACCACATCTGTTGCCTGATCGGCATCGAGCTGGTCGAGAATAAGGGCGTGGAGCGCGTGGCTTTCCACAGCGGTGGCCAAGGTTTCGGCCGGACGGGCGGGCTTCAAAATCTCTCCTCTTCGCCAGAAACTGGCAAATATTGGCGCGTCAGCGGTTCCCGCATTTTTGGGGAGCCATAGGCGTGATGCCAAAGGGGGTCAGCTTCGCGGATAGCGCTCGCAGAACGTGGGTCTGGCGGAAATCGCAAGAACACGAGGGCAGGCAGGCTCCACGCCGTCCATTGCTGGCAAGATGCGCTGGGGCGGACGGCGTCCCGCAGCCAGCCCGTCGCCACCTGCGAACGAGCCGCTGCATCATAGCTTGGCCGCGCGATAACCGCAATCGGCACCGTCAGGGCAATTTTTCGCCAGTCGCGCCAACGGTCAAACTGCGCCAGATTATCCGCCCCCATCAGCCAGATGAAATCATGCTGGGGAAAGCGGTGTTGCAGCTTTTCAAGGGTGTCGATGGTATAGCGCGTGCCCCAGACAGCCTCTGGCGCGGCGGCCAAAATCCGGCTGTTGCGCGCCATTTTACGCGCCGAGGCGAGCCGCGCAGCCAACGGTGCCATCCCCGCTTTGGGTTTGAGCGGGTTGCCCGGCGATACCAGCCACCAGACCGCGTCCAGCCCCAGCGCCTCCATCACGCGCAAGCTGATCGCGCGGTGGCCGCCATGCGCGGGGTTGAAACTGCCGCCGAGCAGCCCGATTCGCTGGCGGGCGGGCGATTCGGCGGACAGACCATCGGCCATCAGCCGCGCACCTGCCCTGTCCCCAGCACCCGCCATTTATGCGTCGTCAGCCCCTCCAGCGCGACCGGCCCACGCGCATGGAGCCGCCCGGTGGCGATCCCGATTTCCGCGCCCATGCCAAATTCACCGCCATCGGCAAAAATCGTCGATGCATTGTGGAAAACAATCGCGCTATCGACGCTGCTGAGAAACTGCGCCGCCGCCGCATCATCCTGGGTGAGGATGGCATCGCTATGCCCCGAGCCAAAAGCGGCGATATGTGCCATCGCCTCTGCCAGCCCCGCAACCTGCCGCGCAGCGATGATGGGGCGGAGATATTCGGTGCGCCAATCATCCTCCACCGCCGCCGTAACGCGCGCGTCCATCGCGTGCACACACGCATCGCCGCGCACGTCGCACCCGGCATCGAGCAGCGCGCGGATAAGCGCGCCGCCTTCCGTAAAATCACGGTCGAGCAGCAAGGTTTCGACCGCCCCGCAAATCCCCGGCCGGTGCATTTTGGCGTTGATGCAGATGGCGCGCGCCATGCCGGCATCGGCAGCGGCGTGGACATAGATATGATTATTGCCGTCGAGGTGGGCGAGCGTTGGCACCCGCGCCTCTGCGGCCACGCGCGCGACCAGCGCCTTGCCACCGCGCGGGATGATGAGGTCGATTAGCCCGCTGGCCCCCAGCATGTCGCCGACCAGCGCCCGGTCGGGGGACGCGACCCGCTGCACCAGATCCGCCGAAAAACCGGCGCTTTTTATCCCGCGCACAAAGGCGGCGTGGATTGCACCATTGCTCTCCCCCGCCTCCCGCCCGCCGCGCAGCAGGACGGCATTGCCCGACATCAGGCATAAGGCGGCGGCATCCGCCGTCACATTGGGGCGGCTTTCGTAAATCATCCCGATCACGCCGATGGGGATGCGCACCCTTTCGAGGCGCAGGCCATTGGGCCGGTGGCGGACATCATATATTTCGCCCACCGGGTCGGGCAAAGTGGCGACATGGTCAATGGCATCGGCCATCGCCGCCAGCCGCCCATCATCCAGCGCCAGCCGGTCACGCAGCGCGCCCGACAGGTCGCCCGCCGCCGCCATATCGCGCGCATTGGCGGCCAAAATCGCCGCCGCATCGGCGCGGATGGCATCTGCTGCCGCATGGAGCGCGGCGGCTTTGTCGGCGCTCCGCCGCTGTGCAAGGCCATGCTGCGCAATGCGCGCGGCGCGCGCCATATCGGCAATATTTTGTCGGCTTTTGTCCATAGTCCGCGCGCGATAGCATCGCCCCGCCGTCCATGCCAGTTGCACCCGCACCGATTGTCGTTACGCTGCCAGCCGTTGGGGGATTAGGGGGAGGATTATGGCGCAACCAGTCTGGCGGCCCGACCGGCGCTTGTTACTGCGCATGGGGATGTTTGGGGCAGGCGCGCTCGCCATTCCGGGCGCGGCGCAAAGCTGAGCATCGGCGCGCGGTTTCACCCATGGGGTGGCGAGCGGGGAACCGGGGCCAACCAGCATATTGTTGTGGACACGCTATGTGGCGGCGGGCGAGCGCGCACGGCTGACCGCGCAAATCGCCGAGGATGCCGATTTTGCGCGCATCGTCGCATCGGGGGAGGCGCATGCCCGCCGCACCGCCGATTTTACCGCCAAATGCGTGGTGGACGGCCTGCGCCCCGGCCAAGCCTATTTCTACCGTTTCATTGGCCCCGATGGCGCACATTCCGCAACCGGGCGGACGCGCACCTTGCCCGATGAAAATGCCGGTGAATTTCGCATGGCGATATTTTCCTGCGCCAACATCGGCTTTGGATATTTCCATGCCTATGCCCATGCCGCCGCGCGCGATGACATCGACCTCGCCATCCACCTTGGCGATTATATGTATGAATATCGGATGGGCGAATATCCCGGCATGGCGAGCCGCATCGCCGGGCGCGACATGTTGCCGGCGGGCGAAGCCATCGCGCTTGCCGATTACCGGCTGCGCTATGCCAGTTACCGCGCCGACCCTGCGTTGCAGGCGCTGCACGCCCGCCAGCCGATGGTGATGATGTGGGACGACCATGAATTTGCCAATGATACATGGTCGGGCGGCGCGGAAAACCACGACCCTGCCACCGAAGGCACATGGGAAGCGCGCCGCGCCGCCGCCTTGCAGGCATGGCATGAATGGATGCCGGTCAGCGATGCCAACCGCCGCCATTATGCCATTGGCCAGCTTGCCGACATCATCATGCCCGACACGCGGATGGTCGGGCGGTCGCGCCCCTTTGACTTGGGCGATATTTTGCGCGGCACCAGCAATGCCGCACAAACGCTCAGCCAGTTTCGTGACGGTGCCTTGCAGGATGCATCGCGCAGCATGATGGGCATGGAACAGGAAGACTGGGCCAACGCCCTTATCGCCGCATCGGTGGCGCGCGGTGCAAAATGGCAGGTGATGGCGCAACAGGTGGTGATGGGCAGCATGCATGCCTTGCCCGAAGTGCGCGACTGGTTCCCCGCCGACGCCCCCGCCGACATCCGCCGCCGCACCGATGTCGCGGCGACTGCGGCGGCGGCGCGCATCCCCATTTTCCTCGACGCGTGGGACGGATACCCGGCGGCGCGCGCGCGATTATTGGGCGCGGCACAAAGCGCGGGGGCCAATTTCATCAGCCTTGCAGGCGACAGCCATAATGCATGGTGTTTCAACCTTAGCCACGATAACCGCCCCGTAGGCGTCGATTTTTGCGGTTCGTCGGTCACCTCACCCGGGCTAGAAGCCTATTTGGACGTCAGCAAGGATATGGTGCGTTCGATGCTGCAACGCGCCAATGCCGGGCTGGTTTGGGCGGACACGGCGCAGCGGGGCTATATGCACCTCCACCTCAATGCCCAGCACGCGACCAACGTCTGGCATTTATTTGACACTGTGCGCAGCCCCACAGCACCCCGGCCCGCGATGGCGCAACAAATTGTCCGCCACGGGCGCAATATGCTGGGCTGACGGGCGCGCCGCCCTTCAAGCCTTGCGCACCGCCCATAGTGACGCCAGACAAGGCGATGCGGGGATGCGCGCGGATGAGTCGGCGCTGGAGCCATAATGACCGGCCAACCGGCGCATCGATTGGGGGAGAGTGGGAGCAGCATGGCAGCGATTTTGCCCGGACGGCTGACAGGCGGTGCGCTGATCGCGCGCGGCTTGGTGCTGCTGTTGGGGCTTGGCTGCCTTGTCCAGATGTTGCGCATCCTCTTTATATTTCTGACCCCTGTTGGCCCGACCGGCGGCGCGGCGGCAGGTGCGGACGGGCCGGACAGTGCCGCTGCAATCGCGATGAACGCCAACGCCAATATTTTCGGCGCGGCGCGCGCGGCGGACGGGCCGGCCAATGTCACCGCCCTCCCCCTCACCCTCTATGGCACGCGCAGCGGGGCCAGTGGCAGCGCGATCATCGCCGCAGCCGACGGGGTGCAGAAAAGCATCGGCGTGGGGGAAGAAATCATCCCCGGCGTGCGGCTGGCCAGTGTCGCCTTTGACCATGTCGAAATTGACAATCGCGGCGCGAGAGAGGCGCTCTATATCGACCAGGATGGGCCAGCGGTTGCCGAAAATGGCGGCGGTGCAAATGCTGCCACACAGCCGGCTGCGGTACCGGTAAGCGCTCCAGCCGCCCCACCACTCGACACACGGGCCACCACCCCGCAAATCCCCTATAATGCGGCGAGCCTGCGCATCGGCCTTGCCCTTTCCCCGCAAATGGCGGGCGGACAGGTGGCGGGGCTGGCGGTGCGCGAAAGCGGGGACGGCAGCGCCTTTGCCGCCGCCGGTTTCCGCGCAGGTGATGTCATCCGCGCGATAAATGGCACCCCCGTCACCAACGCCGCCGATGCCCAAGCTTTTTTTGCGGCGCTGCGCCCCGGGCGCGCGCTGCCGGTCAGCGTTGAACGCGGCGGGCGCACCATCACCCTCAACCTGCAAGCGGCAAATCCATGACAAAAATAATCTATAAAGCCCCGCGCTGGATCGCCGCCCTGTTGCTGGGCGCGTTGCTGGTCAGTGCGCCGATAGTGGCGCAGCAAAGCATCAACGTGCGCGATGCCGATATTCGCGCCTTCATTGCCGATGCCGCGCGGGTGACGGGGCGCACCTTTGTCGTCGATGGCCGGGTGCAAGGGCGCGTCACCGTGGTCAGCGAACGTGCGCTGTCGCGCGCCGAATATTTTGAAGTATTCCTGTCCACTCTGCGCGCCAATGGGCTGGTCGCCATCCCGATGCCCAACGGCAATTTACGCATTCAACCCGCAGAGGGGCTGGCCGCGCAGCCGAGCAGGGTCGGTGGCCGGGGGGCGAGCGCCAATGCGCTCATCACCGATGTGGTGCGCCTGTCGCATATCGACGCGGCGAGCGCGATTGAAACATTGCGCCCGCTGGTGAGCGCCCAGGGGTCGATTACCGCCAACCGCAACGCCAATAGTCTGGTGGTGGTGGATTTTGCCGACAATGTCCGGCGCATCCGCACGCTCATCGGCTCCATCGACCGGGACGCCAGCGCCAGCCGGATCGTCCATCTGACCAATATGGGCGCGCGCGAAATGGCGGCGAGCCTTGGCCAATTGACCGGCGGTGCGAGTGGTGATGGCGGCGCGCGCGTCGCCATTGCCCCATTTGACGCGGCGAACAGCATCGCGCTGACCGGCGAAGCGTCGAGCGTCGAACGCTTTGCCCGATTGGCCGCAGATCTGGATGCGCGCGCGGCAGGGGCGGCGGATATTCGCGTTTACTGGCTGCAACATGCCGATGCGGCACGGCTGCTCCCCACTTTGCAATCGCTGGTCGGTGGTGGCAGCGACCCGGTGCGCCCCGATGCGGCGCTGGCATCGGTACGCGCGTCGGCGAGCGACGGGGCAGCCGCCGCAACGCCCGCCGCCAATGGCGGCGCTGCGGGCAATGGCGGCAATGGTGCGGGCGGCGCGAACAGCATCGCCAGTCATGGCCCGGCCATCATCACCCGTTATGAGGGGGCCAATGCGATTATTGTTGCCGCCAATGGCGATGTGCAGCGTCAATTGGGCGAATTAATCCGCCAGCTCGATGTGCGGCGTCGGCAAGTGTTGGTGGAGGCGCTTATCGTTGAAATCGGTGATAATGCGGCGCGCCAATTGGGGGTGCAGTTCCTGATCGGCGGGGAGAATATACCCTTTGCCGCGACCAATTATTCCAACGCCAACCCCAATATATTCACCATCGGCGGGGCGATTGCAGGTTATGAATTGTCGCGCCAGACCACGACGATTAACGGCAATGTCGTCACCACCACCGACAGCAATCCGCTGGGCGGGGCGCTGGGCGAAGCGGCGGCGCGGCAGATTTTGGGCGCAACCGGCGGCTTTGCGGGCTTTGCGGGGGACATTGGCCGCAACACCGTTTTCGGCGCGATTATCAACGCGGTGCAAAATGACACGGCATCGAACCTGCTTGCCACCCCGCATATCGTTACGCTGGACAATAGTGAGGCGCGCTTTCTGGTTGGGCAGGAGGTGCCGATAGCCACGGGTGAAGCGCTGTCCGACAATTTCGACAATGCGTTTCGCACCATTGCGCGCGAAGATGTCGGGATAAAATTGACCGTCACCCCGCAGATTAACGAAGGGGGGGAGATAAAGCTTTATATCCGGCAGGAAGTGTCGAGCGTTGCCGGGCCGGTTTCCAACCGGTCGAGCGAGCTTATCCTCAACAAACGCTTGTTCGAAACGGTGATGACCGCCGATAATGGCCAGATTGTCGCCATCGGCGGCCTGTTGAATGATGAGGAACGGCGCACGCTCGAACGCATCCCCCTCCTCTCCGACATACCGCTCATCGGCGAATTATTCCGTTCGCGTTCACGCAGCCATGCGCGCACCAATTTGATGGTGTTCATCCGCCCGACGATATTGGATGATGCGGCGGACAATGCGGCGATGACCGCGCGGCGATACCAATATATCCGCGCCGAACAATTGGCGCGCAGCCCCGATGCGCCGTCCGAACTGGATGCGTTGGTGCGCGATTATATCGGCATCAATCCGCCGCAGGTGCAGGAAAATGCCGGCGATGTGACCTATCCCGCTGGTGCGGCCACCGACGCCGCCGCCGCACCGCCGCCGCCCGAAGCTGCGCCGCCCCCGCCAACAGGTGGCTGATGACAGGCGAGCTTCCCGACGATGCGGTGCATGCGCCCATCCCCTTTGACTGGGCGCGCCGTCACGGCATTTTGCGGCGCGGCGACACGCTCTGGCTGCGCAATGGTTTTGACCGCGCGGCGCTGTTGCCGCTCAGCGCCCATCTGGGCAGCGATTTTGCGCTGCACCATGTGTCGGCGGCAGATTTTGATGGGGCGTTGGCAGAGGATTATGGCCTGACCGGCGATGGCGGCTGGACGGGGATGGCCGCCAGCCTCGACAATCTGGACCATATCGCCCGCGATGTGCCAAGCGCGGAGGATGTGTTGGGCAGCGCCGATGATGCACCCGCCATCCGCCTGATCAACGCGATTATCGCCGATGCGTTGCGCCATGGCGCGTCGGACATTCACATCGAACCCTTTGCCAGCGCGCTGGTCATCCGGCGGCGCACCGACGGTATTTTGACAGAGGCGCTGCGCCTGCCCGCCAAGGTCGCACCCGTGCTGGTCAGCCGGATAAAGGTGATGGCGCGGCTCGACATTGCCGAACGCCGCCTGCCGCAGGACGGGCGGATTTCGTTGCAATTGGGTGGGCGGGTGATTGACGCGCGCGTTGCGACCTTGCCCGGCCATGCCGGTGAACGGGTTGTGCTGCGCCTGCTCGACACCAGCCAGACCGCGCTCAATTTGGGGGCATTGGGGCTGGATGGCACAGTGACGTCGGTTTTGCAGGGGGCGCTTAGCGAGCCCAATGGCATCTGCCTGATTACAGGGCCGACAGGGTCGGGCAAGACGACCAGCCTTTATGCCGCGCTGACGCTGCTCAATGATGGCAGCCGCAATATTTTGACCATCGAAGACCCGATTGAATATGCGATAGAGGGGATCGGCCAGACACAGGTAAACCCGCGCGTCGGGCTCGATTTTGCGGGCGGGCTGCGCGCGATATTGCGCCAAGACCCCGATGTGGTGCTGGTGGGCGAAATCCGCGACCGCGAAACCGCCGAAGTGGCGGTGCAGGCGTCGCTGACCGGCCATCTGGTGCTGGCGAGCGTCCATACCAATGACGCCATCGGCGCGGTCACCCGCCTCATCGATCTGGGGGTGGAACCCTTCCTCATCGCCGCATCCTTGCGCGCGGTGGTGGCGCAGCGGCTGGTGCGGCGGCTCTGCCCCCAATGCCGCCAGAGCGTGCCCGCCGCCGCCGAAATGGGGGAGGCGCTGGGGATAGCGCCCGACACCCCCATATGGCGGGCGATGGGCTGTGCGACCTGTGGCGACAGCGGATTTTCGGGGCGGGTCGGCGTTTTTGAAGCAGTGCGGGTCGATGATGCGTTGCGCACGATGATCCACAAGGGCGCGGATGAGGCGGAGATGGCGGCGCACGCCTTTGCCGACGGACGGGGGGTGACATTGGCGGCGGCGGCGCGGGCGGCGGTGCTGGATGGCATAACCAATGTGGCCGAAGCGGTGCGGATTACGCGCAGCGGGGGCGGTGATGGCTGATTTTGCCTATCGCGCCATAGACACCGACGGGCGCGAACGGCGCGGGCGGATGCGCGCCGCCGATGCCGCAGCGGCAACCGCGCGGCTCAGCGCACGGGGGCTGGCGGTCATCACCTGCGATGTCGCGCCGCCGCGCAGAGCGATAGCGCGCGCGCCATGGGCATCGCGGCGATTATCGCTCCCCCAACTTGGCCTGTTCACCCGCCAATTGGCGACCTTGGCACGCGTTTCCCCGCTGGAGGAGGCGCTGCGCATCTGTGCCGCGCA
Source organism: uncultured Sphingopyxis sp. (assembly GCA_937957805.1). Lineage (GTDB taxonomy): Bacteria > Pseudomonadota > Alphaproteobacteria > Sphingomonadales > Sphingomonadaceae > Sphingopyxis. The sequence continues at coordinate 20,096 of CALFXW010000142.1, read as the reverse complement.
AGCGGGTGGCGCGCGCGCGCAGGCCGCCATTGCGCGCGTGCATGGCGCGGTGGTGGAGGGGCAGTCGCTCGCCCGCGCGCTGGGCGGGGCGGATTTCCCGCCGCTTTACCGCGCGATGGTTGCGGCAGGCGAAGGGGCGGGCCAATTGCCCACCATTCTCGACAGGCTTGCGGCATCGCTCGAACGGCAGGCGGCGGTGCGCGCCAAATTGCTCGCCACGCTCGCCTACCCTGTCATATTGGCGGTTGTCGCGCTGTTCGTCGTCGCCGCGCTGATGCTGTTCGTCGTCCCCACCATCGTCGAACAATTTAGCAGCATCGGCCAGCAATTGCCGCTGCTGACCCGCATCATCATGGGGATTTCGGCCTTTGCAACCCGATTTTGGTGGCTGATTCTGGCCGGGATGATTGCCGCTGCCATTGGCTTGCGCATCGCGCTTGCCCGCGAAAAAAGCCGCCTTGTCATCGACACTGCGCTGCTGCGCCTGCCGCTGATTGGCCGGTTGATCCGGGACTGGAATGCCGCGCGCTTTGCCCGCACGCTCGCCACTATGGTCGAAAGCCGCCTGCCGCTGGTTGATGGGCTGGCGCTGTCGGTGCCGGGGATCGCCAACCATGCGCTGCGCCGCGCGAGCCTCAGCCTGGCGGAGGATGTGCGATCGGGCAGCAGCCTGTCCGCCGCAATGGCGCGGGCGGGGATTTTTCCCCCCATCCTCCTCCACCTCGTCAACAGCGGGGAAAATGCAGGCGCGCTCGATACGATGCTGGCCGCAGCAGCCAACCATCTGGAACAGGATTATGACCGTTTCGTCACCAGTGCGATGGCGCTCGTCGAACCGGCAATCATATTGATAATGGGGGCGATTGTTGCCACCATCATCCTCGCCATCCTGCTGCCGATCCTGCAATTGCAGCAATATAGCGGAGTGTAGCGACATGGTGGGTGCGCCCGAAAATGCCAAAAATGAAGGCGGTTTCACGCTGACCGAATTGCTGGTGGTGTTGTTCATCATCGGCCTTTTGTCCGCCATCGTCCTCGTCAATGTCTTGCCGAGCCGCGATGCCGCAATGGTGGTAAAGGCGCGCGCGGACATTGCGACGCTGGAAAGCGCGATGGAACAATATCAGCTCGATAATCTGCGCTACCCCGCGCAGTTGCGGGCATTGCGCGAACGGCCCGCCGATCTGGCCGATGCCAGCCGATACCGCCCCGGCGGCTATATCCGCCGCCTGCCCAAAGACCCGTGGGGGCATGATTATCTGCTCGCCGTTCCCGCGCGCGATGGCGGCCCCTTTGCCATTTATTCGCTGGGGGCGGATGGCGCGCCGGGCGGCAGCGGGCAAAATGCCGATATTTATGCCGCCGACGATTAAGGCAGGCGGCTTTACGCTCAGCGAAATGCTGGTGGTGCTGGCGATTTTGGCGCTGATGACCAGTGTGGCGATATGGACTTTGCGCCCCGGCAGCAACGGCGCGCGCGTGGCGGCGGAGGGGTTGGCCGCGCGCGCCGATGCCGCCCGCAATCTGGCGATTGTCGATGGCGGGGCGGTGGCGCTCACCATCAACGCGCAAGGCTATTTTTTTGAACGCGCGCGCGAAAATGGCTGGCAGCGGGTGGATGAACGGCGGCTGCGCGCACACCATTGGGCATCGGGCATCACACCCGATAGCAGCGCGCGGCTGGTTTTCGACCGTTTCGGTCTGGCCACGCCCGCGACGTTGGTCGCGCTGCGCCAGACCGGCGGGGGGAGCGCGCGGGTGCGCATAAATGCCGATGGCGAGGTGCAGGTCGAATGAGGGGGCGGCACCATCGGCACCCACGGCGTGGCGCGCATCGCGCAGCGGGCTTTACCCTGCTCGAAACATTGGTGGCGCTGGCGATTTTTGCGCTGGCGGCGCTGGCATTGGTGCGTTTGCAGGGGTTTTCGTTGCAAAGCGCAGACCAACTGGCGCGCAGCAACGCGGCCTATATCGTCGCTGAAAATGCGATAAATGTGGCGCTGAGCGACCCTGTCCGCACCATCGGCACGCGCACCACCCAAGTCACCAACATGGGGCGTATTTGGCAGGTGGAGGAAAATATTACCGCCGTTGCCGGGGCCAATGCGCTGCGTATCGATGTGACCGTCCGCGACGATGCGGGGGTGCGCGCGCGGCTGGAGGCGCTGACCGGCCCATGAACGCCGGCCCAAATCCTGCACCCGCGCGCGGCTTTACGCTGGTCGAAATGCTGGTGGCGCTGGCGATATTCGCGCTCCTCTCCCTCGGCGCGCTGGCGCTGCTGCGCACCAGCCTTGCCAGCCAGCGCAGCGTGGCGAGCGCGCTCGACGCGTCGGCGGCAACCATCCGTGCGCGCGCGATGATTGCCAATGCGCTCGCCGCTGCACAGCCGCAATTGCACCAAAATGATGCGGCTTTCGTCGGCAGCGGTGATGCGATGACTTTGGCGAGCGCGATTGACGGGCAATTGGTGCGCGCGCGTTTCATGCTGGCCGATGGCGCGCTGGTGCGCAGCCGCGCCGACGGCAGCGCGCCGGCCCGGCTGATTGATGGGGTGCGCATGCTGCGCATTTCCTATCGCGGGGTGGATGGACGCTGGACCGACCGTTGGCCAGACGGGGGCGATGCACCGCTGCCGCGTGCGGTGGCGCTGCACATCGAAGCAGCGGGCGGCAATGTCGATATGGTCTTTCTGGTTGCGCCGGGGGTGACGATATGATTGCACTTCCCCCCGCCGCGCACCGCAACGAAGCGGGTGCGGCGCTGCTCACCATATTATTGCTCGTCGCGGTGATGGCGATTGTCGCTGCTGCCATGGCCGGGCGCGTCGGGCTTGCCAGCCATTTGACCGCGAGCAGCAACGGCGCGGCGCGCGCGCGCACGGCGTTGATGGCGGCAGAGGCGCTGGCGCTAACGCGCGTTGCCGCCGATGGTGCGGCGCTACTGGCGCGCGGCAGCGCGGGGCAGGATTATGACATGGCGGACGGGACGCGCCTGTCGCTCCACCTTGCCGATGGCGGCAATTGTTTCAATCTGAACGCGCTCGTCGCCGACCCCTTGGTCAGTCCCAATTTGCAGCGCCCGATTGCGATCGCGCAATTTGTCGAGCTGGCGGTGGCGGCGGGGGTGGCGCGGCCACGCGCGCAGGCGCTGGCCTTTGCCGCTGCCGACTGGATCGATGCTGACGATGTCGCGGCGGCAGGCGGCGGGGCAGAGGTGGCGGGGAAATCGGGCGATGCGCCGCCCAACCATGCGCTGACCAGTGCCGATGCGCTCGCCGACCTGCCGATGCTGGATTTGGGCGATTGGGCACGACTGCGCGCGCACCTATGCGCGCTGCCGACGCATGATATGCCCAGCATCAACCCCAATCATCTGACGGCGGCGGATGCGCCCCTCCTCCATATGCTGCTCGCGCCGGGCGATGGGGTGTCGGCGGATGCGGCGGTGCGCGCGCTGTTGGGGCTGGGGCGGCGTTACGGACGGGTGGAGGATTTTTGGGCGGCAGCGCAGAGCGCGGGCCTCCACCAACGGGCAGGCGCGGCGGGGCAGATCCGCCTTGACACGCGCTATTACCGGCTGGATGCCAGCGCGCGCGTGCCCGGCGACAATATGCCGACCCGCTGGCAAAGCCTGATTGACGCAGGGGATGGGCAAAACCCCCCGCGCCTTATAGGGCGGAGCATCGGCATTTTTGCCGGGGCAGCGCGGCCATTGCCAAATGGGGGTGATATGGGGGGGGACGCATGGGTGACGCGCTGACTTTCCTGTTGCTGCCCGATGCGCCGGGCGATGCGCTGCATTGGTGGCAGGTGGCCGACGGCCGCCTGATCGCCGATGGCGTCGCGGCGGATGCGACAGATTTTGCGGGTAATTTTGCAGGTGGCGCGCCGGTCATCGCCATCGCCATTGGGGGTATCTGGCGCGAACGGCGCGATGTGGCGGCGCAAAGCGCGCGGCAGGCCGCCGCCATCGCCCGCCACCAGATTGCCGACGCCTACCCCGGCGGCGCGGCGGCACTCCATATCATCGCGGATGGCAATGGCGCGGCATTGGCACTGCCCATCGAACAAATGCGCGGCTGGCTCGATTGGCTGGCAGCGGCAGGGATTAAGGCCGCCAAAATCGTCCCCGCTTTGGCTTTTCATGCACCGACGGGCGGTTGGAGCCGCATTGACTGGGGCCGCGCGGCGACGCTGGCCGGTGATGACCATGGCTTTGCCGATGGCGCGATGCTGCGTGCAGCGATGGTGGGCGATGCGATGGAGGGCGATGCGAAGGGGGCTGAAATCGGCGCGGCAGCCGCGCTGACCGCGTTCGATGTGACGACAGCACCCGACCTTTGTCAGGGGGCATTTGCGCCCGCGCGTGGTTGGGGCGCGGGTCAATTATGGACAGCCGATGGCGGCCTGCGGCGCTGGATGGTCGCGCTCGCCGCGCTGTTTTTGCTGCTCAGCCTTGCCCTCCCGCTCCTCCAATGGGGCTGGGCGGCGCGGGCGCGGGCCGGGGCCGATGGGCAAAGCGTTGCGGCAGCGGCAGGGCTGGTGCCCGCCGATATGCCAATTGCCGACATTGCCCCGGCGCTGGCCGAGCGTGGGGCATCGCTCGCGCTCGAACCCAGCCGTCTGGCGCGCCCCTATGGGGCGCTGGTGCGCGCGATGCGGGCAGCGGGCGGTAATGCCCGCGTGACCCATTTGTCATGGACGGCGGCGGGCGCGCTCGACGTCCAAATATCTGCTGATGATGCGCGCTCCGTCCAAGCCATTGCCGATGCGCTGCAACGCCATGGCTGGCGCGTGATATTGGTGCCGGGGGAGAGCGGCCAGCCCAGCCGCCTGTTGCTGGAGGATGCGCAATGACCGCCGCTCTCGCCCGATATTGGGCGGCGCGCAGTGCGCGTGAACGCATATTGCTGTCCATCGCAGGCGCGCTCAGCCTGATGGTCATTTTCTGGCTGCTCTATTGGGGGCCGGTGGCGCAGGCGATTGGCGACGCGCGCGTGGCGGCGCGCGATGCAACGGTGCGCGCGGCGCGCGTTACCGCAATGGCCGCGACCATTCGGCAGGGCGAAACGGCAGCGCGTGCGCGCGGTCAAGCGATCCGCGATGTCGGGGCCTTTATCACCACAAGCGCATCGGGCGCGGGACTGGCCCTGACGCGCAATGATGCGGCGGGCAATCAGGCCAGCGATATTGCGCTGAACGGGGATGGCCGCGCCGTCATGCGCTGGCTGTTGCAGGTGGAGGCGCAGGGGCTGGTGCTGCGCACGCTTACCATCGACGCTGGAACCATCGACGCTGGAACCGGCGGCAGCGTTACCGCCCGCGCGCATGTGGTGCGGGCGGGAAGCGCCACCCCATGAAATTGCGCGGCGTGCTGGGTGCTATATTGGCGCTGCTATGTCTGGTCGCCATGGTGCTAGCGTTGATGCCGCTGCGCCTCGCCTTTGCGTGGTGGGCGCCCGACGGGCTGACCGCAGGCGACGTCGCGGGCAGCATCTGGGCCGGGCGCGCCCGCAATCTGCGTTATCGTGCCGCAATGCTGGGCGATGTCGATGTTGCGCTCCAGCCATTGGCGCTGGTGCAAGGTGACATGGCGTGGCGGTTGACGCGCGGCGGCGATGCGCCGTTGCGCATGACGCTGGCCGGCGCGATGGGCAGCGACAATATTCGGATAGCGGGCCTCGACGGGCGCATCACCCTGTCGCAGGATGCGGCGCGCGCGCTGCCCATCGGGGTGAGCGTCGATGCGGTCAATTTTCAGGATTTTTCGCTCGACTACGGGGGCAGTGGCTGCGCGGCAGCATCAGGGCGGGTGCAGGTCGCGCCGCAATTGCCGATTGCCGCCTTTAGCCTTGGCTATGGCCTGTCGGGGGAGGTAGCGTGTGATGACGGCACGATCCGCCTGCCATTGCGGGGGCAGTCGGGGATGGAAAGGGTCGATCTGCGCATCGCGCCCGATGGCCGCTATGTCGCGCAGTTCAGCCTTGCCGCCGATACGCCCGATATGGCGCGCGCGCTCGGCGCGCTGGGGCTGGCACAGGGCGCAGATGGTTTTGGGGTGACCTATCGTGGCCGTTTTTGACGCGATTTTGGCCTTTGTTCTGCCGCCCATCTGGGGGGCGGCGGCTGGCGCGATTCTAGGCGTAATCGCCGCCAGCTATGTCGCAACCCTGCTGCGGCGCTGGCCGCGCGGACAATCGGCCAGCCATGGCCGTTCGGGTTGTGAGCATTGCGGCACGACGCTGCGCTGGTTTGAACTGCTGCCGATCCTATCCTTTGTCATCCAGCGTGGCCGGTGCCGCCGCTGCGCCCAGCCAATTGCCGCCGACCATTTTTGGGTGGAGTTGGCGGGTTTTGCCATCGGCGCTGCCATCGGCTGGTTCTGGCCGATGGCGCAAGGGCTGGCGCTGTTGGCAGGTGCAATGATCGCCAAATTATTATTTGCGCTCGACGCGCGGCACCAATGGTTGCCGCACCGCCTGTCCTGGGCGCTCGCCATCTGGGGGCTGAGCCTTGGCGGCTGGGCGCTGGCGGGCGTATCGGCAGCGAATTTCACCGACCGGCTGGTGGGGTTGATGGTGGGCTATATGAGCCTCACCCTCATCGCCCTTGCCTATCGCTGGTGGAGCGGGCGGGACGGGCTGGGCGGCGGCGACCCGCCACTATTTGGAGCCATTGGTGCCATCGGCGGCTGGCAGATTCTGCCCGCCACCCTGTTTCTGGCCAGCTTTGGCGGGCTGGCGGTGGCAGTGCTGCGGCTGGCCCGCGCGCGGGGGTCTGGCGAAGATTGGCGGCAGATGCGCCTGCCGCTGGGCAGCCTCCTCCTCCTCGCGCTACCCTTTGCCATGCGGCTTGCACCATGATATTGACACAGGCCATGCAATAATTTTCGGGGGAGAGAGTTGATGGCCAAAAATGCCGTCCTGTCGCGCGCGATGCTGCTTGCCATGGCAGGCGCGCTGGGTGCCTGTTCCGCAGTAAAGTCCGACCCCGATGGCACCGGCGAAAATATCATCGCCAATGCCGCGCACCCCGAACGTGTTTATTGGGGGGACACGCACCTCCACACCGCCAACAGCGTCGATGCCTTTGGCTTTGGCAACCGGCTGGGGCCGGAAATGGCGCTGCGCTTCGCGCGGGGGGAGATTGTGACATCCTCCACCGGGGTGCGCGCGCAACTGGCCCGCCCGCTCGATTTTCTGGTCATCGCCGACCATAGCGACGGGCTGGGCGTCACCCGCCGTCTGTTCGATGCGCCCGAATTTATGATAACTGACCCGACTTTGCGCCGCTGGCGCGCGATGATGCACGAAAGCCCGGCCCAGTCACAGCGCGCGATTGGCGAACTCATCACCGCAGCGGCGACCAACAGCCTGCCCGCCCAATTTCGTGACCCGCGCGTCAACACCGAAAATACTAGGCGGATCTGGCAAAATCATCTGGAAATCGTCGAACGCTATAATCAGCCGGGGCGCTTTACCGCCTTTGGCGGCTTTGAATTTTCGCTGATGCCCAATGGCAATAACCTCCACCGCGTGGTGATGTTCCGTGACGGTATCCGCCGCACCGGCCGCGTCATCCCCTTTGGTTCGATCGGCGATGTGCCGGTCGAACGATTGTGGGATTATATGGACGGCTATGAACGCACGACCGGCGGACGGGTGCTGGCCATCCCGCATAATGGCAATTTGTCGAACGGGCTGATGTTTGAACTGACCGGGCCGGACGGCGGGCCGATGCGCGCCGACTATGCGCGCCGCCGCATGGCGCATGAACCGGTGGTCGAAGCCACGCAGAATAAAGGGGACAGCGAATCGCACCCCTTTCTCTCCCCCAATGATGAATTTGCCGGCTTTGGCGATGCGGGTTGGGAATTGGGCAATCTGCCGCTCAACGAACGTAAAACGCCCGATATGTTCGCGGGCGAATATCTGCGCGAAGCATTGAAACGCGGCCTGACGCTGGAGGCGCAGATGGGGGTCAACCCCTATCGTTTCGGGATGGTCGGCGGCACCGACATGCACACATCGCTGGCAACGTCGGATGAGGATAATTTCCTGGGCGATCATAGCGGCAATGAACCATCGCCCGGCCGCGTCATGGCGCCGCAGACCATCGGCACGGCACAGGGGCGTTTTGGCTGGAACTTTCTGGCGGGCGGCTACACCGGCGTTTGGGCGACAAGCAATACGCGCGCCGCCATTTTTGACGCCATCGCCCGGCGCGAAGTTTATGCATCGACCGGCCCGCGCATGGTGGTGCGACTATTCGGCGGCTTTGATTTTACGCCGCAGGATTTTTCGGGCGATTGGGTGGCGGCGGGTTACAGGCGCGGTGTCCCCATGGGCGGTGAACTGACCGGCGACGGGCAAAATCGCGCGCCGACATTTTTAATTTCCGCGCTGCGCGACCCCGTGGGCGCCAATCTCGACCGGGTGCAGATGGTCAAGGGCTGGATTGATGATGCGGGGGCAACGCACGAACAAATATATGATGTCGCGTGGAGCAGCCCGGAAACCCGCCACAAGGTCGAAGGGCGGTTGACGCCGGTTGGCAATAGTGTCGATCTGGCACATGCCAGTTACACCAATGCCATCGGCGCACCCGAATTGCGCACCGTCTGGCGTGACCCTGATTTTCAACCCGGCCAGCGCGCCTTTTACTATCTGCGCGTGCTCGAAATCCCGACCCCGCGCTGGGTGGTTTATGATGCGGTGCGCTTTGGTTATCGCCTGCCCGCAGGGGTCGATGCGATTGATCAGGAACGCGCCTATTCATCGCCCATCTGGTATAATCCGGCGCCTGCACCGCCGCGCACGGCCGCCATGCCGCACCTGAACTATCGCCCCGCCTGATGCGCGGCATTTTGACGCGCTGGCTGCGCGAACCTTTGGTCCATTTCCTGCTGGGCGGGATGTTGATTTTTGTCTGGTTCGTCTGGCGGGGCACGCCGGTGGATGCAGAGAGCAGGACGATAACCATCACCCGGGCCGAAGTGGCGGCGCTCGCATCGGGTTTTGCCGGGCAGGCGGCGCGCGCGCCGACCAGCACCGAATTGGACCAGATGATCGATGATCGGGTGCGGGAGGAGATTTATTATCGCGAAGCGCTGCGCCTTGGTCTCGATATCGATGACCCGGTCATCCGCCGCCGCCTGCGTTCCAAGATGGAATTTCTGGCCGCCAGCGCGGATGAAGGGGTGCCGCCACCCACAGGCGCGATAGACGCATATTTTGCGGCCCACCGCGCGCAATATGCCCGCGACGCGCGGCTGAGCTTTGACCAGATTTTTGTGTCTAGCGCGGCCATTGCCCCGGATGGCTCACGCAGTGCGGCGATTGTCGAACGGCTGCATGACATGGGCGACAATTGGGCCGCCCTGGGCGAACCCATATCGCTGCCCGCGCATATGGATGGCGCAATGGCGGCTGACCTTGACGCGCGCTTTGGCCCCGGCTTTGCCACAGCGATCGCCCGCGCGCCGCTGCATCAATGGGCAGGGCCGGTGCGTTCGGGCTATGGTTGGCACATGGTGCGGTTGATGACGCGGGGCGGCGGGGACATCCCCCCATTGGCAGAGGTGCGCCAGCAGGTTGAAAATGACTGGCGCGCCGAAACCGGCGATGCACGCCAGCGCGCGGCATGGCGTTTACTGCGCAATACCTATCGCGTGACGGTCGAGCGCTGAATGGCGATGTTCGCTCGCCTTATCGCATGCATCCTGCTCTTGGGTGCGGCGACGGCGGCGCGCGCCGACACATTACGTCCCGGCTATCTGGCGCTGACCCAGACCAGCGCTGACCATTGGCAAATGGTGTGGCGGGTGCCGATACGTGGTGGCATCGGCCCGCATGCACGGCCAATATTGCCCGACAATTGCGCCATATCTGGGCCGGTGCACCGCACGCGGGAGGCTGAGGCGGTGGTGGTGCGCGCCGATGTCGCCTGTCGTGGCCCAATAGCGGGCGGGCGGGTTGGTATTGCCGACCTCTCCAGCAACAGCGCCGACATTTTGGTGCGCATTGCCCCCCTGCGACAACCGACAGAGGCGCTGCGCATCACCCCTGCCCACCCTGTCACCCATTTGCCGAGCGCTGCCGAAAACCCCGGCCGTCTGGCGGTTGCCGCAACCTATTTTCGCATCGGCATCGACCATATTTTGGAGGGGTATGACCATCTGCTCTTTGTCATATCTTTGGTCTTGCTGGTGGCGAACGGCTGGGCGGTGGTGCGCGCGGTCACTGCCTTTACCATCGCCCATTCGCTGACGCTGGCAGGCGTTACCATGGGGCTGTTTGGCCTGCCGCAAGCCCCGGTGGAGGCGGTCATCGCGCTATCCATCCTGTTTCTGGCGGTGGAGATTGTCAAAAACGACCCGGCGGCCCCGCGCCTGTCGCAACGCTTGCCATGGCTGGTCGCCTTTGCCTTTGGCCTGCTCCACGGTTTTGGCTTTGCCGGGGCATTGCGCGAAGTCGGCTTGCCGCAGGGGGATGTGCCGCTGGCGCTCGTTGCCTTTAATTTGGGGGTGGAGGCGGGGCAGATTGCGGTGGTGGCAGCAACGCTCATGCTCCTTTGGCTGCTTGGCCGTCTGCGCCCACATGCGGTGGCGCTGAGCGTGCGCACCGCCACCTATGCGATTGGCATTACGGCGGCATATTGGCTGATCGAACGCATGCTGATGGCGTGAGTTCGCCGCTGTGTGCAACGAAAAGCTAGACCATGGATGCTGAAATAAATTCAGCATGACGAAATTGGAGTATCCGTTCGTGTCGAGCGAAGTCGAGACACGAGCACCTCGGAATTTCAAGCATGATGGCCAATGATTGCCCTCCCCCATTGGGGGGAGGGTTGGGTGGGGGTGCCGGTTTTCGCGCCAAGACGCCAAGATGCTGCGCATGGGGCATCCCCTCTGTGCTCCGGCGTATGCAGGAGGAGCTTAACTGTGCCCCGGCGTATGCAGGAGGCGCCTTACATGTGCTCCTGCGAAAGCAGGAGCCTAGGTCATCAGGGCAATGCGCCAACCACTGGATCCCTGCTTGCGCAGGGATACAAGCAATCACGGTCATTCCGGCGAAGGCCGGAATCCAGTGAAAGGAAAAACCCCACCGGGCATTATCAACCCCCACCCCTAACCCCTCCCCTGCAGGGGAGGGGAACATAATCTCTGCGCCTCCGCGCCTCTCTCGTGAAACATGGTTCAACTGCACCACCCCCCGTTCCCATCTCGACACGCTCGATACGAACGGGGCGGGGAACATAATCTTGACGCCCTTTCCACCGGCCCGCTTTGGCGATAGGGGCCGGGGATGGACGATGCCGCATCCCCCCATGCCCTGCCCGGCGATACATGGCTGATCGACCGTGCGCACGCCGCGGTAAAGGCGGCGCGCGCCGTGGGGGCAGATGCCGCCGAAGCGGTGGTGCGCGCGGGCCATTCGACCAGCGTTTCGGTGCGCCTTGGCGCGTTGGAGGATGTCGACAGCGCCGCCGACATGGGGCTGGCGCTGCGCCTGTTTGTCGGGCAACGCGCGGCCTCCATCGCGATAACCGACCTCTCCGACCAGGCGATGGCCGATGCGGCAGCGCGCGCATTGGCAATGGCGCGCCATGCCCCTGATGACCCGTGGACAGGCTTGCTCGACCCCCAATATCTGGGGAAAGGTGCGGCGATCGCGCTCGATCTGGTTGATGGGGCAAGCCCCCCGGATGCCGCAATGCTGCACAGTGCGGCACTGCGCGCGGAGGATGCGGCGCGCGCGGTTGCGGGGGTCAGCAACAGCGATGGCGCCCACGCGTCCTACGCCATCGCCGCCGAAGCCCATGTGACCAGCCACGGCTTTGCCGACGCCGCGCGTTCGACCAGCCACAGCATTTCAGCCAGCGTTATCGCGGGCAATGGGGATGCGATGCAACGCGATTATGACTGGCACAGCGCGCGTCACCATGCCGATTTGCTGACGCCCGAAGAAATTGGCACCCGCGCGGGGCAGCGCACAATCGCGCGGCTCGCCCCCCAAATGCCCGATGGCGGGGCAATGCCGATTATATTTGACCCGCGCGTCGGAGCGAGCCTGATCGGCCATTTGCTGGGTGCGATGAGCGGCCCTGCCATCGCGCGCGAACGTAGTTTTCTGATCGGCCATGAAGGCGCGGCGATTTTCCCCGCCGCCATTTCGATCATCGACGATCCGCATGTCGTGCGCGGCCAGCGCAGCTATATTTTCGATGGGGAGGGGATGGCGAGCGCACCCAGTCGTATCGTTGACCATGGCGTCATCGGCCCATGGCGCTGCGACATGGCATCGGCACGCCAATTGGGCCGGACGCCCGGCGGCCACGGCGGGCACGGCGGCGGCACGACCAGCGGTAACATCTGCCTCCTGCCCGGTGGCCAGAGCTTTGCCGAACTTATCGCCGATATCGACCGGGGGATTTTGGTCACCGAATTGGTCGGCCAGGGGGTTGACCCGATTACCGGGGATTATTCGCGCGGCGCATCGGGCTTTGCAATTTCGGGCGGCGAAGTGGCGGGGCCGGTCAGCGGCTTTACCATCGCAGGCAATCTGCTGGAAATTTTCGCCAGCCTGACCGCCGCCAACGACCTTTGCACCCGATATGCCACCCATGTGCCGAGCCTGCGAAGCGATGCTTTGTTCGTTGCCGGCGGGATGGTCGATGATGAATGATCTGCCAATCGAAGCGGTGATTTCCGCCGCGCGCGAAGTGGGGGACAATGCGCTCCGCCACTGGCGCGATCTGCGCAGCGGGGGGGCCATCGACCAATGGCAAAAGGCGGATCACAGCCCGGTTAGTGCGGTCGATATCGAAACCGATCGGCGGCTAAAGGCGATTTTGCACGCGATTGACGGCGATGCTGGCTGGCTGAGTGAGGAAAGCATCGATGACGCGGCGCGCCTCAACAAACGGCGCATCTGGTGCGTCGACCCCATTGATGGCACGCGCGATTTCCTGCGCGGGCGGACAGGCTGGGCCGTTTCCATCGCGCTGGTCGAAGATGGCGTGCCGGTCGTCGGCGTCCTGTACGCGCCCGCGCGCGACGAAACATGGGTGGCCGCGCGCGGACATGGGGCGAGCGTCAATGGGCGCGCCATCCGTTGCGGCAATCGCACGCAACTGGCCGGTGCGCGCGTCCCCGCGACCAGCCTGCCGCAGGTGGACGCCGACCTCTCCATGGTGGAACGCCCCAATTCGATTGCGCTGCGCATGGCAATGGTGGCGGATGATCGGGCCGACCTCGTCGCCACGCTGATCTGGGGCTTTGAATGGGACATTGCCGCCGCCAGCCTGATCGTCGCCGAAGCAGGCGGGCGGGTGAGCGATGCCTTTGGCGCGCCATTGCGGTTTAACGAACAACGCGCCGATGCGTTCGGGGTGATCGCCTGTGTCCCCCAAATTCATGACGCGGTGGTTGCACGTCTGGCAGACCGCGCCGCCGCGCTGTCGCCACGCTGAAGGATGATGGTGGCCCTTCGCCCTACCCCTTGACTTATAGGGGCGAATCCCCCTAAGCGCACGCCATCGCGGAACCGAAAAACGGTTGACGACCCCCCTATGGGCCGGTCGCCAGCCGTGCTTTGTGTTTCAAGATAGTGCGTTTTTCGCGCTTTTTCAAAGCTTTGAGATGGCGTGGTCAGCCAGCCACACCGTGGAGCAGGAGAAGAATCACCTATGGCACGTATTGCGGGCGTCAATCTGCCCACCAACAAGCGCGTTGTGATCGCGCTTCAATATATCCACGGCATCGGGCCGAAATTTGCATCGGACATCGTCAGCAAGGTCGGCATCGCGGCAAACCGCCGGGTGCAGGATTTGTCGGACGCCGAAGTGCTGCAAATCCGCGAAACCATCGACGCTGGCTACAGCGTGGAGGGCGATTTGCGCCGCGAAACCGCGATGAACATCAAGCGTTTGATGGATTTGGGCTGCTATCGCGGTCTGCGCCATCGCAAGGGCTTGCCGGTTCGCGGTCAGCGCACCCACACCAATGCCCGCACCCGCAAGGGCAAGGCAAAGCCAATCGCCGGTAAAAAGAAATAAGCATGTTCCGCCGCCTCGCTATGGGGCGGCGCGCTTGTTTCTCCGCCCGAGGCCGCACCAAAAGGAAGCGCCGAGGGTATTTCAGGATTTAGGTTAGGATATAGCAATGGCCCGCGAACCACAGCGCCTGCGTCGGCGTGAACGCAAAAATATTTCTTCTGGTGTTGCCCACGTCAACGCCACTTTCAACAACACGATGATCACCATCACCGATGCGCAGGGCAATGCCATCAGCTGGTCGTCGGCTGGCATGATGGGCTTTAAGGGATCGCGTAAATCGACCCCCTATGCCGCACAGGTCGCCGCCGAAGACGCTGGTCGCAAGGCTGCTGAACATGGCGTGCGCACGCTCGAAGTCGAAGTGAAAGGCCCCGGTGCGGGTCGTGAATCGGCGCTGCGTGCCCTGCAGGCCGCCGGTTTTCAGATCACCTCGATCCGCGATGTGACGGCGATCCCCCACAATGGGGTGCGTCCGGCAAAGCGTCGCCGCGTCTGATGTAGATTATGGTCCCTTGCGTGGCTGGCGGGCCGCGCAAACAGGGACCGGTGTGGTGACAGCGCCGTGAGGAGCGCCGCGGTCACCTTCGCCAAATGTCCGCCCTTTTGACCCATGGGGAATTTGATGACTGTCAACAGCAAGAACTGGCAGGAACTCAAGAAGCCAACCGGCCTTGAAGTCAAAGCAAGCAGCGATGCGCGCCGCAAGGCGACCTTTGTCGCAGAACCTTTGGAGCGTGGCTTTGGCCTGACGCTCGGCAACGCGCTGCGCCGCGTGCTCCTGTCCTCGCTTCAGGGTGCGGCGATCACATCGATCAAGATCGAAAATGTCCTGCACGAATTTTCGAGCCTTGCTGGCGTTCGCGAAGATGTCACCGACATCGTGCTCAACGTCAAACAGATTGCGCTCAAGATGGAAGGCGAAGGGTCGAAGCGTTTGCAGCTTTCGGCAACTGGGCCCAAAACCGTCACTGCGGGCGATATATTGGTATCGGGCGACATCAAGGTGATGAACCCCGGCCATGTCATCTGCCATCTGGATGATGGTGCAACGCTCAACATGGAACTGACCGCGGACAGCGGCAAAGGCTATGTCGCGGCGGCTGCCAACCGTCCGGCCGAAGCGCCGATCGGCCTCATCCCCGTCGACTCGCTTTATTCGCCGGTGCGTCAGGTCGCCTACAAGGTTGATAATGCGCGCATCGGGCAGGAACTGGACTTCGACAAATTGTCGCTGTCGGTCGAAACCGACGGCACGGTGACGCCCGAAGATGCCGTCGCTTATGCCGCGCGCATCTTGCAGGATCAATTGTCGGTGTTCGTCCACTTCACCGATGCGGTGGCGGAAAGCCCGCGCATTGGCCTTGCTGCAGCACCTGCCAGCAGCGATGAAGGCGACACCAACCAGCTCAACCGCTTCTTGCTCAAGAAGGTCGATGAACTGGAATTGTCGGTGCGCTCTGCCAACTGCCTCAAGAACGACAATATCATCTACATCGGCGATCTGGTGCAAAAGACCGAAGCCGAAATGCTGCGCACCCCCAATTTTGGCCGCAAATCCCTGAACGAAATCAAGGAAGTGCTGTCGTCGATGGGTCTGCGCCTTGGCATGGACATCCCCGGCTGGCCGCCCGAAAATATTGAGGAAATGGCCAAGAAGCTGGAACAGGAACTGCTGGGCTAAGCCTGCGTTTCAAGGGGTTTTGGGCGGTGGCCCCATTTTTGCACCGCCTTTCCCGGGGAACCTGATCCGGCCCCGACGATAAACGAAGGAAGAAACCATGCGTCATAAAGTTGGCGGTCGTAAGCTGCAACGCACATCGGCCCACCGTATTGCGATGTTCCGCAACATGTCGGCATCGCTCATCAAGCATGAACAAATCACCACGACCCTCGCCAAGGCCAAGGAATTGCGCCCCTATGTCGAAAAATTGGTGACGCTGGCCAAGCATGGCGGGCTTTCCAACCGTCGTCTGGCGATGAGCCGTCTGATGGACGAAGCCCAACTCAAGAAATTGTTCGACGTGCTCGCCGCGCGCTATGCCGACCGTCCGGGCGGCTACACCCGCGTTATCAAAGCCGGGTTCCGCGCGTCGGACGCGGCGGCGATGGCGGTGATCGAATTTGTTGACCGCGACGAAAGCGCCAAGGGGCAGGACAGCGGCCCGGTGCTGGTCGATGCGGATGCCGAATTCGCCGCATAATCGCACGCGATAGCCAAAAATTGCAAAGGGGGTGGGGCCAGTGGTTCCGCCCCCTTTTTCATTTGCCCCCCTTTTTATTTGACGGCGAAGGGGTGGGGGGGCAATTTCGCGCCCGTCTGTAGCGACGGAGCGAAATGCCGATGGCCCAATGTCACAAATGTCAGGCCATATTGCCGAACGATGCCCGTTTTTGTGCGGCGTGCGGCGCGGCGGTGGCACATGGTGCAGCCCAAGCGGATAACGGTGACGATGGCGACTGGACCCGGCTGGTTGATGCCCCCGCCGCCATTAAGCCACCACCAGCCGAACCCGAACCTGCACCCGAAACATCAGACGCATATGCGCCCGAATTGGTGCCTTTGCGGGCAGAGGATTTGATGGGCACGACGTCCGCTACGTCACGCGGCACCCCCCTCTTGCCGCTGGCGATTGTCGCACTGGTCATTGCCATATTGGCGGGCGGCTGGTTTGGCTGGAGCTTGATCGCCGGGCTGAACGGTGACGGGGTGCAGGTCGCAGCCAGTGGCGACGACACCCGCCCCGCCGACCCCCGCCCGATATGGCAGCAAAATTATGTCGACAATTTTCTGGATGGTGCAAGCGTCCAACTGGTGACGTCGAGCAATGCCAATGTGCGCGATTACCCGGCGTTGGAGGGGACACAGGTGCAGCGCCTGTTGCCGGTGGACACTGCCGTCAGCGGGCGGTGGGTGACCGGGGCGCAAGGGACAATGCGCTGGCTGAAGCTCGACGATGGGGGCTATTTGCGGGAGGATGTGGTGGCCATAGCGGGCGGCGAAGGATCGCCCATCACCATCCCCTTTACCCGCGACAGCGACAATTTTGGCCCCGAAGTCAATGCGATGATTAACCGGCTGTCCAACGGCAACGCGGGCACGCAAATGGGCACAGATGAGGTGGCGGAGCAATTTGGGCCGGTGCCGCCGCGTCGCTGGCGCGGACTGACGCTGCGCGGCGTTGCGCTATTTTATGAAGCGAGCGGCATTATTTTCGCAGATGATGCCGCCACGGTGCGCCGCGCATTGCAAAGCGCTGGCATGGCGGTTGCGGCAGACGGCAGCATCGCCATGTCGGACAAAGTGGCGGTTAGCTGCTCTGTCAGCACGACACAGGGGGAAGCCGCGCGCTATGGCCGCGCCATGTTGAGCTGCGGGGTTTAGGGCGAGGGTCATTGTGCGCGCACCGCTTGTCATTCCCGCGCATCGGGTTCGCGCCAAAAACGCCAAGAGGCCAAGTCGCCAAGATAGGTTTGAAATATTTGACAGGAATCGCCTTGCCAAAGAAATATTATGCGCTTGTCGGCCTCGCCGTGCTGATCACCGCCATTGTCATTTGGGTGATATGGTCTGATTTTTTTGCAATTGATGCCTGTCTGGATTCCGGCGGCGCTTGGTCGCGCGCGACAGGCATATGCCGACGATAGGAACGCGGCGCTTTGTGGGGATGGCAAGCCGACAAAGGTCATGCGAGTCCGGCTCAGCGGGCACGAAGACTATCCCCCCTTTGTCATCCCCGCGAATGCGGGGATCCAGAACGGCGCGCGAACCTGAACAACCCCTCCACCACCGCTGCGCGGCGGCCCCCCTCCCCGTTGCGGGGAGGAATAAATGCCCACCCCCTACCCCCTCCCGCGTGCGGGAGGGGGGATATCTCTCTGCGCCTCTGCGCCTCTGCGTGAAACTTTGTTCAAGCGCACCACCCCCCGTTCCTATCTCGACACGCTCGATACGAACGGGGCTGGCGCGGGGACGTTATTCCACAAGCGTTCGTGTCGAGCGAAGTCGAGACACGAGCGGTCTTTGGGCGCCCCCAATTGTATCAATTCAGGGCAAATTCACTGACGGTGACGATTTAGGCACGCTTTTGGGGCATGGCGGGGTAGATGATTCGCACGTCGCATCTTGATGCATTGATCGTGGGCGGTGCAAATGCGCCGTGGCGCGGTGCGCCCGAAGCAGATGCCCTACCTGCTGAACTGCCTGTTGAACTGGCCGCACCGGCCCCTCGCGCGCGATTTGCCGCACCGCGCAGCCGAAAATGGCTGTTCGCCCTCCCGCTCGCCCTGCCGATATTATTCATCGGTTCGCGCGAAGTGCTCGGCCGGTCGGGCTATGCCACCCCCTATAGTGTGTCGGTCGATGTCAATCTGACCCCTGATGATCCGCAACTTTGGGCGCTGGCCAATGCCGCCAATTTTGACGCCGCGCGCGCGATTGATGCCGATTTGCCTGACCCGCTGGCGGTGCCCGCACTGGGCGATGCGGCGCCCGGCGGCGCGCCTGCCGATCTGGCGAGCCTGCGCCAAGAGGCCTATGTCGGCCCGGCGGCGCAGCGCGTGGTATTTCGCGGGCGCACCGCCGCAGACACGGCGCGCGCCCATTATTGTCTGACCGCCGCCCTTTACTATGAAGCGGCGAGTGAGAGTGATGACGGGATGCGCGGGGTTGCGCAGGTCGTGCTCAACCGCGTGCGCCACCCCAGTTTTCCGGGCAGCGTGTGCGGCGTGGTTTTTCAGGGGTCCAACCGCGCGATTGTGTGCCAATTCACCTTTGCCTGCGACGGGTCGATGGCGCGCCAACCGGTGCGCGGCGTGTGGGACAGGGCGAGCCGTATCGCGGCAGAGGCGCTCGCCGGGCGGACGATGCCCGCCGTCGGCCTCGCCACCCATTATCATACGCTCGCCGTCTGGCCGTCGTGGGGGCGCACGCTCGCCATGACCAATGTCATCGGTGCGCATATTTTCCACCGCTGGCGCGGTCGCTGGGGGCAACCGGCAGCCTTCTCCCGCCCCTATGCCGGGGTGGAGCCGATGCCGGGGCCATATTTGCCGATCGCCGCGCAATTGGCGGCGCGCGCGGGGCGGGCCAATCCGGCCATCACCCCGGCGATCCCGGGCGTTGCGGGCAATGCCGATGCAGCGACTTTGGCAGCCATAGCAGCGGCGGGGCGTGCGGGACTTGCAACGGGCGCGCCGGTGGCGGCGGGTGTGACCAGCGCTGCGCCGGTGGCGCCAGCAGCCCGCCCGCAATATGCCGACCCCCGGCTCAATCAGTCGGGCAATGTGCGCGATGAATATCTACGCAGCGGTGCGCCGGTTCGTCAGTAATATACTGAAAAATATAATTAAAATTATAACCGGCTAAAGGGCTAAATGGCTATGCATTGGGCTATTTGGTGCTGCTCAGCGCCCCTGACTACGCCAGCGGCGAACCACCCGTTCGACAACCTCGGCCTCCCCGCCGCTGTCGCGCCGCCAGGTGCCGTCCTCGTCCGTCCAGCCGGGGTCGAGGGCGTTCACGAGCGGACCTCGGCGGCCGGGCCGTGGCCGTTGGCGATGGCCGCGCCGATGTAGCCCCAGGTCGCGCAGCACGCGAGCCAGGTGGTCCGGGCGGTGTCGCGCTGGCGCTGCTCCTGTCGGAGCGCGGCCTCGTAGTGGCGGTAGCCGGTGGCGCCGCCGATGGCGGCGTAGGCGCGGGCGCTCACGACCGGACCTCGATCTGCACGCCGAGGTCGCGGAGCGCGTCGATCACCGACGGCCCGCCGGCGTCGCCGACCGGGCCCATCAGGACGGTGAGCAAGCCCTTGGCCATGCCGTCCTGCCGCGTGGTCAGCGGCTCGCCGTGCACGGTCTCGAGGATGATGAGCTTGTCGACCGGGCGGACGGTCGGCGCCGCGCGCAGCATCTTGCGGAGCACGCGCGGGACCGCGACGCCTTCGACGATGCCGTGCCACTGGCGCTGGCTGATCGAGCCGCCGATGACCTCGGCGACCTTCGCCGAGGACTCCGACCAGCCGAGGTGAGCGAAGCTGTCGG
>CALFXW010000141.1 GCA_937957805.1 uncultured Sphingopyxis sp. | reverse complement strand
ACTGGGGCAGCTCGAATGAGTTTGGCTTCAAGCTCAGCGGCAGCTCGACGATTGGCGACACGCTGTTTTACGATTGGAATGGCGACGGGCTGCAGACCGCCGGCACCGACGAAGGCATGCCCGGCGTGACGGTGCTGCTCTACCGCGACGCAAATAACAGCGGCACGCTCGACGCGACCGACCCGATCGCCGACACAAAGGTGACCAGCTCGAGCGGGTATTACCAGTTCACCGGCGTGGCGGCCGGCCTAGCGATCGCCGCGCACGATCAGGGCGCCAGGTAGAGCCGCGCCGCAGCGCGGCTCTACCTGGCGCATCGCTATCGCGCGATCTCCTCGCGATACATGGCGGTCTGGCCGAAGCTTTCCTCAAGCGCGATCTCGATCGCCGTCAGGTGGGCCGCGTCGGAGCGCTCGGCCAGGGTGGCGCGCAGCGTGCTGATGCGGACGGAGGTGGGACCTGCCATGGTGGGTTCCGATCGTTGAGGCGGTGGAGGAGAAGGCGCGGCCGCGGCCGCGGCTTCGGCGCCGATCTCGCCCCATTCGGCGTGCATCCTGTGATCCTTCAGCTCCTCGGCTTTCACCGGCAGGAAGGTGCCCGCGCCGACATGCAGCGTCAGCCGTTCAACCCCGATGTGCGCGGCGGCAAGCGCATCCATCAAGCCTTGCGTGAAATGGAGCGCGGCGGTCGGTGCGGCGACCGCTCCATCCCGCTCGGCAAACATCGTCTGATAATCATGGGCATCGCGTGCATCGGCAGGGCGCTTGCCGGCAATATAGGGGGGGAGCGGCATACGTCCCGCCCGTTCGAGCAATAGTTCGACCGGTTCGTCCCCGTCGAAACGCAGGATGAAACTGCCATCGGGCAGGCGTTGTTGCGCGGTTGCGCTAACATCATAGCCAAAATCAATCCGGTCGCCAGGCACCAGCCGCTTGGCATTGCGAATGAAAGCCTGCCAGCAGCGTAAATCTATGCGCTTGTGCAGCGTTGCGCCGATACGCGCTTCCCCACCCTTAAATGTGCGGCGCACCCCCTCCAACTGTGCGGGGATGACGCGGGTATCGTTGAAGACGAGACAATCGCCCGCGCGCAGCAATTGCGGCAGGTCGCGGACAATATGGTCAGACAAGCCACCGTCGCCGCCAACCCTGAGCAGGCGGGCCGCGTCACGCGGGGCCACCGGGCGCAGCGCGATGCACTCGCTCGGCAGCGCAAAGTCAAATTGGTCAACAAGCATGACTGGCCCGATCGCGGACGAAAACCTATCCGCCCGGCTGTGCCACAACCGGGCTTGCCGGAACGGCGGCAGGCGGCGCAAGCGCTGTAGGTGCCGGCTGCGGCAGATTGTCGGCCAGGATCGACGCCTGCAAAATCCGCGCCGGATTGGCGGGGGGTTCGCCTCGTTCAATCCGGTCAACAAACTCCATCCCTGCAACGACTCGGCCAAAAACTGTATAATTGCCGTCGAGCGTCAGGCGCGGCAGCAGCATGATGAAAAACTGGCTGTTGGCGCTGTTAAAATCCTGCGCGCGCGCCATGGAGACGGCACCTCGCACATGGGGCAGCGTATTAAACTCGGCCGGAAGATCCGGCAATTGGCTGCCACCCGTTCCGTCGCCGCGCGGGTCGCCGCCCTGCGCCATAAAACCCTCAATGACGCGATGGAAGGTCAGCCCGTTATAAAAGCCCTGTCGTGCCAACGCCTTGATACGTTCAACCGTCTGCGGCGCGGCATCAGGGCGCAACTGGATGAGGACGCGGCCACCGGTTGACAAATCAAGCGCTAAAATCTGCTCAGGCACATTGGCTATATCGGCGGGTGGCAACGTCGCCACCACTGCGCGTTCGGGACGTGCAGCAGGTGCGGCGGGTGTGGCAGGCGGCGTTTGTGCCAGCGCCATGGCTGGCACAGCGAACAGCGCCATCATCACCGCACGGCGTGCGTGGGAGAAGCGGGTCGGTTTGGGCAGTAAATGGGGCAATGCTGCATCCTCAATGTTCGGAATCGACCGACGCGAATAACGGGCGCGCGATTAACGCGTCATGACCCCTTTCGTCCAATGGAATCGACGCGCTCGATAACGTCGCGCGCAACGGCGGGCGCAACAAATTTGGCAATAGGGCCGCCATAGAGCGCAATTTCCTTAACCAGGCGCGATGCAATCGGCTGCAAGCCGACATCCGCCATCAGAAACACAGTCTCCACACGGTCATTAATCTGCTGATTCATACCCGCCATCTGATATTCATATTCAAAGTCAGCAACGGCGCGCAATCCGCGCACGATGATGTTTGCCCCTTGCTGATCGGCAAAATCCATCAGCAAGGCATTGAAGCCGACAACTCGGACATTTTCTATGCCCGCCGCCGCCACTTCGCGTTCGACCATCGACAACCGTTCACCATCGTCAAACATCGGTGCTTTGCTGATATTGGTGGTGACGCCGATGACCAATTGATCCACCAATTTGGCCCCGCGCCGAATAATGTCCATATGCCCTAATGTGATGGGGTCAAAAGTGCCGGGATAAACGCCGATTCGATGTGCCATGACCTGCCCCTAATATCCACGCGCGCCAATAAAATGTGCAATATCACGTAATAAATCTGCTTCCGGCCCATATGTTGTCAAATGGGAGATCGCCTGATCAACCAAATGGGCGGCCTGTTCACGCGCGCGCGCTGGTCCCATCAACGTCACAAAGGTC
>CALFXW010000140.1 GCA_937957805.1 uncultured Sphingopyxis sp. | reverse complement strand
CTGTTCGCCACGCAAGCGTGGGAGGATTACCAATATTGGCAGGTGAACGATCCCAAATTGCTACGCCGCCTGAATCAGCTGATTGAGGAATGCCGCCGCAGCCCATTCAAGGGCACCGGCAAGCCGGAACCGTTACGCGGCGATTTGAAGGGCTGGTGGTCGCGCCGCCTGACGCAGGAACATCGGCTAGTATATCGTATCGCGGGGGAAGGCGACGCCCAGCGGATAGAAATCGCCCAGTGTCGCTTTCATTACAACTGAACCAACGCATCGCTTGATTTTTGGCGCAATGTGGCTATAGGCGCGCGCTTCGCCCCCGGTTTTGGCCGGATGCGATGATTACCGACGATAGCCGGAGGGGTAGCGCATGGGGCATTATCAGCGATCGGCCAATATGAAGGATGCAAGGCATGGCTCTTTATGAGCATATCTTCCTTGCGCGTCAGGACTTGAGCCAGGCTCAGGTCGATGCCCTCGCCGAAGGGGCAACGCGCATTGTCGAAGAACAGCAGGGCAAAATTGTCCGCACAGAGACTTGGGGTCTCAAGCAACTCGCCTATAAGATTGAAAAAAATCGCAAGGCGCATTTCGTTATGCTCAGCCTTGACGCGCCCGGCACGACCGTTGCCGAACTGGAACGTCAGGCTTCGATCAACGAAGACATCATCCGTTACCTCACCATTCGCGTCGATGCGCACGAAGATGGCCCCTCGGTCATGATGCGCAAGGGCGACCGTTCGCGCCGCCGCGAACGTGAAGACGAAATCTAAGGGGAAAGAATATGGCACGAGCATTTTTCCGCCGTCGCAAAACTTGCCCCTTTTCGGCAAAGGATGCACCGCGCATCGATTATAAGGATATCCGCCTGTTGTCGGGTTTCCTGTCCGAACGTGGCAAGATCATGCCGTCGCGCATCACCGCCGTTTCGGCGGCGAAGCAGCGCGAACTGGCCCGCGCCATCAAGCGCGCCCGTCACCTGGGCCTTTTGCCCTACGTCGTACAATAAGGGAGCAGGACCCATGGAAATCATTCTGCTCGAACGTATCGAGAAACTGGGCGCGATCGGCGATGTCGTCAGCGTCAAGGACGGCTATGCCCGCAATTATTTGCTGCCCAATAAAAAGGCGCTGCGCGCCAATGAGGGCAATCGCAAGCTGTTCGAAGCCAACCGCGCCAAGATTGAGGCGGACAACGCCAACCGTCGCGGCGATGCCGAAGGGCACGCCAAAACGGTCGCCGGTGCCAAGGTCATTCTGATCCGTCAGGCGTCGAACGCCGGCCATCTTTATGGTTCGGTCAGCGTGCGTGACATCGTCGAAGCGTTGCACGAAGCGGGTCATAATGTTGTGACCAAGGCGATGGTCGTCCTCGAACGGCCGATCAAGACGCTCGGCCTGTTTGACGTGCGCGTCAATCTGCACCCCGAAGTGCAGGTTTTGGTCGAAGCCAATGTCGCGCGTTCGCCCGATGAGGCTGCTTTGCAGGCCGAAGGGGTCAATGTCATTGACCAGCAATTCGCCTCTGACGAAGCCGAAGCCGCCGCTGCGGCTGAAGAATTCCTCGAAACGCAGGCCGAAGCGACCGCCGAACAGGACGACGCAGCTTAAGTTTCGCCTGTTGCAATTTCAAAGGGGCCGCTTTCCAAACCGGAGGGCGGCCCCTTTTATATGTGCGTTTCAGATGGCGCGATCAGGCGAATATCGTTCCCGTGGCACAGGTCACCGCCTGCCCGCCGACAAATATGGCATCATGCGTGATGCGGATCGTCACCCGCCCATTGCGGCCAACCGACATGCCCTGCGCCGCGACATATTGATGGCCGGGCGCAACCGCCCCATGGTGCTGGCGATATGCCGCGACCGCGCCATTGCCGCTGCCGCACACCGGATCTTCGTTAATCCCGTCGGCGGGGGCAAAGCTGCGGACGATTTGCGTATCAATCCCATCGCGCGTGGTGCCGAAAATGGTCAGCCCCGTCGTCCTGTGCCGCCGGTCATAATCAGCGAGCGCGGCAAAATCGGGCCGAACATGTTCGACGACGCCGCCATCCTCCATCGCCATCACCACCCAGCGCGGCCCGACATCCACCACCATCGGCGGCGCAATCTGCCCACCGCCGAGCGCGGCGATGAGCAATTCTGCTTCGGGTGCCGCTGTCAATTTTGCGGGCGGCATCGCAAAGCTTAGCCCTGCCGCCTGCCAATCATCGGGCACCAGAATGTCGATCAAACCCTTGGCGCAATGCTGGACAATTTTGCCGTCACGCGGCGTTACCATCCCCGTTTCAAGCACGGCAAAGGCGCTGCCGATTGTCGGGTGCCCGGCAAAGGGCAATTCCGCGCGCGGGGTAAATATGCGCAGGCTATAATCGGCTGCACCATCGGCGGGTGGCAGGACAAAGGTGGTTTCGGACAGGTTGGTCCAATTGGCGATGGCCTGCATCGCGCCGGTGGACAGCCCTGCCCCGTCCAAAATGACCGCCACCGGATTGCCTGAAAATGGCGTGCGGGTGAACACATCCACCGTACGAAAGGCGCGGCCCGTCATCATCAATATCCCATCAGGCTCAGCACTTCCTTGCGGCTGCGCGGATCATCCAAAAAACTGCCAAGCAGGCGGCTGGTCACCATCGAAACGCCGGGCGTATTGGCGCCCCGCGCGCTCATGCACGCATGGCTCGCCTCCACCACCACGGCCACGCCATGCGGCTGGAGGTGATCCCAGATGCACTGCGCCACCTCCGCCGTCAGCCGTTCCTGCACCTGCAAGCGGCGGGCATAGCCCTGTAGCACGCGGGCGAGTTTGGAAATGCCGACCACCCGGTCGCGCGGCATATAGGCAATCGCCGCCTTGCCGATAATCGGTGCCATATGATGTTCGCAATGCGACTGAAATGGAATGTCTTTCAAAAGCACGACTTCGTCATAACCGCCGACTTCCTCGAACGTGCGGGTGAGGTGGTGCGCCGGGTCTTCGCCATAGCCCTGACAATATTCGCGCCACGCCCGTGCGACGCGATGGGGCGTGTCGCGCAAGCCCTCCCGCGCTGGGTCATCGCCAGCCCATTGGATGATCGTGCGCACCGCGTCGGCAACCGCATCGGGGACGATGATCTTGCCATCTGCATCCAATCCATCGCGCGCACCAGTGCCAGTCATTTGCATCCTCCATTGGGTGGGTTCGCGCCGATGCGCTGCCCAGCCGATATTTTCACAACCTATAGCCGTGGCCGGTCGGACGAGGCAACCAGAGCCGACGCGCGGAATCCGCATCGCTCGTTGCAAAAATGCGACAGTGGCGCATTGCGCGGGCGATGCGGCCCGCAAAAATAAATTTTGCGCAACCGACGCAAAAGCGCAATTTTCTGACGCGACGCTACGGCAGCTTAGCCCGCATCATGCCACCATACCATAATATAGAAAAATTGCCCGAAGCCGCGCTTTTTGGTTGACCAACGCGCTACTTCATCGCACATTTTGCGCACAAAGGCGGCAAAAAGACCGCGTCCGGGCCACGGCCCCCTTTCACTCCCCAACCAAGATGCGGCAATTTCGCCGCGACCTAAATCTGAACGGCTTTTCCGGCCGTATTGGAAACTGATGCACCGCGCCAAGCGGGCATGGATTGAGGGAGAGAATTAGATGCGCATTCGCACTTTGCTGGGCACGTCGATGCTGGCAATCGCTGTGGCAACCCCGGCGTGGGGGCAGGAAACGCCGCAAGCCGAAGATAGTGGCAACAACAGCCCCGACATCGTCGTCACCGCGCAGCGCCAGTCGCAGCGGTTGCAGGATGTGCCGATTGCGGTCAGCGCCTTTTCCGCCGAAGCGCTGGAAGCGCAGCAGATTGAAAACTCATCCGACCTGCAATTGACGCTGCCCAACGTCACCTTCACCAAAACCAATTTCACCGGCGCGAGCTTTACCATTCGCGGCATCGGCGATTTGTGCGTCGGCACCACCTGCGATGCGGCGACCGCCATCCACTTGAACGATGCGCCCTTGTTCGGCACGCGTATTTTCGAAACCGAATTTTTTGACCTGCAACAGGTCGAAGTGCTGCGCGGCCCGCAGGGCACTTTGTTTGGCCGCAACGCGACATCGGGCGTGGTCAATTTCCGCACCGCGCGCCCGCAACTGGGCGAATTCGCGGCCAGCGGCGAATTTGAATATGGCAATTTTGACAGCATCAAAGCCAAGGGGATGGTCAATCTGCCGATTGGCGA
>CALFXW010000139.1 GCA_937957805.1 uncultured Sphingopyxis sp. | reverse complement strand
GATGGGATTTGCCTGATTCACCTGCGAACGGATAAAGAACGCAGGCGTGCTGCGCAACCGCTCCAGTGATGCAAATTAGCGCGCGGCGACCCTGTCATGGTTGCGGGCATCATTGGCCAGCGGCACGCGCGGCCATTGCCCCTGAGCCAATTGGGCGCGCACATTGCTGGGGCGGCCCATTTCCTGCTCATAAACCCACAGGTTACGTAGCACGATGCCGACATAGGCACGCGTTTCCCAATAAGGGATGGATTCGATGTAGAGCAACGGGTCGCCGCCATCGCGCACTTCGCTGTTCCAGCGCGCAATCGGGGCAGGGCCGGCATTATAGGCGGCAATCACCTTGGGCAGCAGCCCGCCGGTCGCCGGCAAATCGCGCAGATATTCGATATAGCTTTGCCCGAGGTCGAGGTTGACCGACGGATCGGTCAAACGTCCCCCGCTCGCCGCCAGCCCCATGTCATTGGCCGTGCCGGGGCGCACCTGCATCAGGCCAACCGCGCCAGCGGGGCTGACCACGCGCGCACGAAACTGCGATTCCTGCAGGCTATGGGCAAAAAGCAGGGCCGGTTCGACCCGCCAGCCGCTTTGCGGCACCCAACCGGGCACGGGATAGCGCGTCACCGCATCGGGCGTGATGCCGCCCGGCGTATTGTGGGCGAGGTATAGCTGGGTTGCGGGCAGGTTCAGCCGCGCCGCAATGGCGAGCAATGCCCGAAAATCACGAGTATCGCCGATGCGTGCCTGATGGCGCAGGCTTTCGTCGGCCAGATCAGTTTCGCCCATTGCCGCCAGCGCGCGCGCGGCGCGAACATTGGGCAGGGCCGCCACACGGCGCAAATCTTCGCGTTCCATCGGCTGACCCAGATTGGGCGTGATGCCGAGCAGTTCGGCCGCCAATTGGCCATAGAAAGTTTCCGCCAATGTGGCCGCGCGACGCAGCGCGGGTTCGGCTTCATGCGCTTCGCGGCATGCGGTGGCGGAACGGGCAAACCAAAATTGTCCGGCCGCTTCGGTTTCGGGGTTATCGGCCTGTCCGGCCACATTGCGGAAGGCCGACATGGCGGCACGGCAATCCCCACTGCGCCAACTGGCCAGCCCCTGCACCCAATGGGCCATCGCCAGCCAATTGCCGCTGCCCGCTTGGGCGAGTGTGGCCACACGGCGGGCGGCGGCATCGTCATTTTCGATATAATAAGACCAGGCGACCCGATATTGCCATTCGGTGCGCGCATCACCCGACAGGCGGTCAACCGCGCCGGTCAGCGCCGCCTCTGCCCCTGCCGGATCATCATTGGTGATGCGGTCTTGAATGGTTCGCCCCAGCGACCCAAGCGCCGGGTCATCGACGCTGCGCGGCAGGCCACGCCGGCTCGACGCGCCCGCCCAAGTCAGCGGTTGCGCCAGCGGCAGGTCGGTTAAATCGGTAACACCGCGCCGTCCGGCGAGCCGGTTGAGCCGTTCTGCCTGTGGCAGGCTGGGTGCATCGGCGGCAAGGCGGGCGAGGTCTGTCCCTTCGACGCGCGGACTGTTGCCAGCCAAAAACAGCTCCGACCGCGCAAAGGCGGCAAGGTCATGGTCGCGCATAGCATCAATGATATTGCGCGCATCTGTCCAGCGTCCCGCGCGAATGGCAGTGATCGCGGCGGTGAAACTGTCGCCCTGTGCGGGCACGGCGGCACCAGCCGTCGGCACAGGCACCAGCGCGTTCGCTTCATTCGCCGCTGGTTCGGCATTTTGCGCCTGCGCGGCGGCAGGGGGCAGTGCCAGCGCGCCAATCGCGGCAATGGATCGCACAACATATGCGACGCGGGCAGAAGGCAAAATATTCAACACGAAATCAGATACTCCCGCACATTTTTCAGCACGTCCCATGCATGGCGTTTCAACGCCCGATGTTGGAGGAGGCTGCGTGGGTGGTGGGTCATAAACCATGCCACCTTGCCGCCATCATGGTTAATAACCGGTTGATTTTCGGCAGGTGGAATGTCGGAAACGCCCGACAAAAGCTTGGCCGCGTTCGGCCCCAACAGGATTAGCGCGCGTGGCTGTGCCAGCGCGATATGCGCGCGTGCAAGGGCGACCAGTTCCTGCGCCTCTGCCCCGTCGAGGCGGAGCGACGGTGGACGGGTGAGGGCGATGCTGCCGCGCCGCGCTGCTGCCGGTTCGATGTCGATGGCGCGCAGCATCGCGTCGATCAGCGCGCCCTGTTCGCCCGAAAAAATCTGGCCCGCGACAATGTCCGCCGCGTCGGGAAAATCCCCGATCAGCATGACACCGCCGGTTCCACCCTGTGGCAGCGCCGCCTGACGCGACCATTGCGCCATCGGCAAATCTGCACCCTTGGCCAGCCATGCATCCAACGCTGCAAGATCGGTAAATTGCGGCAATTGCGCTTGGGGGGGGGTGGCGGCTGCCACGACAGGCGCAGCATTGCTGACGGCAACGGGTGCCGGGGCGGGGGCCAGCCACGCGCAGGGCGCATCACCCGCCGGACTGGTCAATCCCGCATCCTGCCACCAATCAAGATAGGCGGCGATGGTCGATTTTGCGTCGGAAAACACGCATCGATTCAAACAGGAGGTTGACGGCCCCGTCAATTGAGGGGCATCGCGTTCACGACCAAATGCATATGGCGCGCGACGAGTGGCACTATCCGCGATTCGCCCGCCCAAGGGATGAATTGGGGGATTTATGAGCGAACGGGAATCCATGCCCTATGATGTGGTGATCGTCGGCGCCGGGCCGGCGGGGCTTGCCGCTGCCATTCGCATCAAACAGGCCGCCGCCGCAGCCGAAGCGGACATCAGCGTGTGCGTGCTGGAAAAGGGGTCGGAAGTTGGCGCGCATATATTGTCCGGCGCTGTGGTCGATCCCAAGGCGCTCGACGAATTGCTGCCCGACTGGCGCGACATGGGCTGCCCGATGGCTGAGGTGCCGGTCAATGAAAACCATCATTGGATATTGAGCGAAAAGAAAAAATTCGACTTTCCGCATTTTCTGATGCCTTCGTTCATGAATAATAAGGGCACCTACACCGGGTCATTGGGCAACTTGTGCCGCTGGCTGGGTGAACAGGCTGAGGGGCTGGGGGTGGAGATTTTCCCCGGCTTTGCCGCTGCCGAGGTGCTTTATGATGCAAATGGCGCGGTGTACGGCGTCGCCACCGGCGACATGGGCATCACGCGCGATGGTGAACATGGGCCGGAATATGCCCCCGGCCTCGAACTCCACGCCAAATATACCTTATTTGCAGAGGGCGCGCGCGGCCACCTCACCAAAATGGTCAAGGCACGTTTCGGGTTGGAGGCGGAAAGCGACCCGCAAGTCTATGGTATCGGCATCAAGGAATTGTGGGACATTGCGCCCGAAAACCACAGCGCGGGCCGGGTCATCCACACGCAGGGCTGGCCGCTCAATGCCGACAGCTATGCCAATGGCGGCGGCTTTCTCTACCATCAGGCCAATGGGCAGGTGGCGCTCGGCTTTGTCACATGGCTTAATTACCGCAACCCGCATTTGTCACCCTTTCAGGAAATGCAGCGCTGGAAAACCCACCCGGCGATTGCCGCGATTTTGGCGGGCGGCAAGCGCGTATCCTATGGCGCGCGCGCGATTACCGATGGTGGGTTGCAATCCATCCCCAAACTGGTTTTTCCGGGCGGCGCGCTCATCGGCTGCACCGCAGGCTTCCTGAATGTCCCACGCATCAAGGGCAGTCATACCGCGATGAAATCAGGCATGATGGCCGCCGATGCGGTGGTCGCGGCGATTTGCGGTCAGCGCAGCCATGATGAACTGGCCGCTTACCCCGATGCATTTGACCAAAGCTGGGTCAAACAGGAATTGTCTGTGGTGCGCAACACCGTTCCCTTGGTCAAGAAATTTGGCGAAACCGCTGGCACCATGCTGGCGGGAGCGACGATGTGGGCGGAACATCTGGGGCTGAAAATGCCCTTTACCATGCACCATCATGTCGACCATGATCAGATGATCCGTGCCGACATCGCCCCCAAGATCAATTACCCCAAACCCGACAATGTGCTGAGTTTCGACCGATTATCGTCGGTATTCCTGTCCAACACCAACCATGAGGAGGATCAGCCAATCCACCTCAAAGTGGCCGACATGGCGTTGCAACAGTCGAGCGAGCTGGGCGAATTTGGCGGCCCGTCGAACCTTTATTGCCCCGCCGGGGTTTATGAATGGGTGGGGGTGGACGAAGGCGCGCCGCAATATGTCATCAACGCGCAAAATTGCGTCCATTGCAAGACCTGCGACATCAAAGACCCCAATCAGAATATCAACTGGGTCGCGCCGCAAGGCGGCGGGGGGCCGAACTACCCGAATATGTGATGGTTGATTTTATTACAGAAACTGCGTTCGCCAAGGTCAATCTGGCGCTCCACGTGCGCCAGCGGCGGGCCGATGGCTATCATGCGCTGGAAACGCTCTTTGCCTTTGTGGACGGCGGCGATGCGCTGCGCGTCAGCGCGCGGGGCGATGGCGAATTACGCCTTACCCTGTCCGGCCCCTTTGCCGATGATTTGGCGGGGGAGGGGGATAATCTGGTGCTGCGCGCGGCGCGCGCGTTGCAGGCGGCGGGTGTGCAGGCGGGGGCCGACATCGAGTTGGAGAAAAACCTGCCCATCGCATCGGGGATAGGCGGCGGGTCGGCGGACGCCGCAGCGACATTGCGCGCGCTGGTTCACCTGTGGCAGGTGGATGAAGCCGCCATCGACCTTTTTGCCATCGCGCAAAGCCTTGGCTCGGACGTCCCTGCATGCCTGACGTCGCTTACCCAATTTGGCAGCGGCGTGGGTGAAACACTGACGCCGGGGGATTTTTCGCTCAGCGGGCAGGCGATTTTGCTGGTCAATCCGTTGCAGCCATTGTCCACCGCAGATGTTTTTCGCGGCTGGGACGGGGTGGATCGCGGCGCAC
>CALFXW010000138.1 GCA_937957805.1 uncultured Sphingopyxis sp. | reverse complement strand
CCGTGTCTCGACTTCGCTCGACACGAACGGTCTATCATTCTCGTCATGCTGAATTTATTTCAGCATCCATGGTCAGACGGTGCGTTTAAACAAAGCTTCACGAGAGAGGCGCGAAGGCGCAGAGAGCTGTCCCCCCTCCCGTCTGCGGGAGGGGGCTAGGGGGAGGGCATTTTTGAAACTTGGGCGGGGATTTCCCGTTCACTGGATTTGCGGCCTTCGCCGGGATGACGGCGATGACAAAAGGGCTGGATCCCCGCCTTGCGCGGGGATGACAAGTTGGGGGGCTGCGCGCAGGGGCACAATAGCTCCCCTTATGGCTGGGCCTTCTACGCCCCCGGCACCTGCAACAGCCGCGCCTCTGCTCGCAGCCTTTGTTCCGCCGCAGGGTTGGCGGCAATCGCGCGGCGCAGCGCATCGGCAGCCTTTTGGCTCTCCCCCAAAGTCATGCGCGAGCGCATCAGCATGATCCAGCGGTCGACCTGTTGCGGGTTGGCGACCAGCCGTTGTTCGAGGCCATCAACCATCCCCTCTATCATCATATCCTGCTGTCCCTTGGGCAGCGCCGACGCATCCTGCATCTGCTGACGGCTGGGGCCGGGAATGGCGCGCGCGGCGACCGGCAGCTCATCGGGCGTCAGCGCGCGTTGGCGGACGGCGGCAAGGCGCGATGCGACGTTGATATTATTGCGTTCTGCCACCTGTTCGATGGTGCGGCGGACGTCAACCTCCCACGGGGCGCCCTGCGGTGTATCGGCGAGCAGCGCCAGCCATGCGGTAATCGCCCCTTCATGATCGCCGTTAATGTCGCGCTTGGCGGCGAGGAAATAGCGCGCGCGCGGATCCCGCGCATCCAGCGCTATGGCGCGGTTGAACGCGGCCAGCGCTTCGGGCGGGATGGGATCGCGGCTCGAAGCGAGGACGAGCGATTCCCCCAGCACCGACCAATTGCCCGCAACCGCCGGCGCCAATTGCGTCACCCGGCGATAGGCGATGGCCGCCCCGCCATAATCGCGCGCATCGAACCGCCCGTCGCCCAGTTGCTGCCATGCCCTGATGTCGTCGGGGTTGCTGCGCGTCGCCGCCTCCAGCGCGGCCAGGTCGCCGCTGGGCGCGCTGCTTGCGGCGGGGGCATCACCCCCCATCCACCCGCCGCGCCACAATGCAAAGCCGAGCGCGCCAACCAGCATTAATGCGGCAAACATCGGCAGCGCCCAGCGCATCAATGGCGATGGCGTTGTTGCCGCTGGTGCCGTCTCAGCCGCCGCTTCTGTGTCCGCCATCATCCGCCCTTTCTGATATGATTTTTCGCCTGTTAGCATCTTGTCGCCACCGCGCCAGAGCAAGCGTGCGCCCCATCACATCCCGCCACAAAAATTGCTGCCAATTTACAGGATATTTTTGCCGCATTGGGGCTTTTATCGACGATATTTATCCATTAGACACAACAGACCGCATTGAGCGCCCTGCACCAAGACAGGGCCCGTGCATTTGGGGGTCGCGCCAAAGCCGGGGGGCTGACCCCCATGGCATTTATGGGGGAAGGCGCATGGCCATCGAAGATCATGTCGATCTGAATGTTTTTATGGACGGGGTCGCCAAGCGCAACCCCGGACAGAGCGAATTTATCCAAGCCGTACATGAAGTTGCGGAGGATATTTTTGACTTCATCGCGGATAAGGAAGATTATCACCGCGAACAGATTTTGCGGCGTATCGCCGAACCTGACCGCGTCGTTTCCTTTCGCGTCTGCTGGGAAGATGACAAGGGCAATATCCGCGTGCAGCGCGGCTGGCGGGTGCAAAATAACAATGCCATCGGCCCCTATAAGGGCGGGATTCGTTTCCACCCCAGCGTCACCGAATCAATCCTGAAATTCCTCGCCTTTGAACAGACGTTCAAAAATTCGCTGACCGGCCTGCCGATGGGCGGCGGCAAGGGCGGTTCCAATTTCAACCCAAAGGGTAAAAGCGTGCGCGAAATCATGCGCTTTTGTCAAAGCTTTATGAACGAACTTTACCGCCATATCGGCCCCGATGTGGACGTGCCAGCCGGCGACATTGGCGTCGGCGCGCGCGAAGTTGGTTTCATGTTCGGCCAATATAAACGACTGACCAACCATTGGAACGGCGTCCTGACCGGCAAGGGGCTGGAATATGGCGGTTCGCTGATCCGCCCCGAAGCAACCGGTTATGGCGCGGTATATTTCCTTGCCGCCATGCTGCGCACCAAGGGGCAGGATTTGCAGGGCAAGAGCGCGGTTATTTCGGGTTCGGGCAATGTTGCCACCCATGCTGCCGAAAAGGTCACCCAATTGGGGGGCAAGGTGCTCACCCTGTCCGACAGCGGTGGTTTCATCCATGATCCTGACGGGATAAATCAGGAAAAAATCAACTGGGTAAAGGAACATAAGACCCACCGTCGCGGGCGGATCGAAGAATATGTTGCGGTCTTTCCCGGTTCCAGCTTCCATGCCGGTAAAACACCGTGGGGCGTCAAATGCGACGTTGCCCTGCCCTGCGCCACCCAGAATGAATTGCTGGGCGATGATGCCCGCACGCTTGTCGCCAATGGCTGTTTCGCGGTGAGCGAAGG
Source organism: uncultured Sphingopyxis sp. (assembly GCA_937957805.1). GTDB lineage: Bacteria > Pseudomonadota > Alphaproteobacteria > Sphingomonadales > Sphingomonadaceae > Sphingopyxis. Next base: position 2,671 of record CALFXW010000138.1, on the reverse strand, counting down.
GGCGAATATGCCCACCAATTTGGAAGGCGCGCATGTGTTTCGCGATGCCAAAATCCTCTTTGCCCCCGGCAAAGCGGCCAATGCAGGCGGGGTCGCGGTTTCCGGTCTGGAAATGAGCCAGAATAGCGAAAGGCGCAGCTGGAAAGAGGCGGAATTACAGCAAATGCTCCTCGACATTATGGAGGGGATACACGACCGCTGCGTCGCCTATGGCACGCAATCGGGCGGCCATGTCGATTATGTCAAAGGCGCCAATATCGCGGGCTTCAAAAAAGTGGCTGATGCGATGCTCGCCTTTGGGGTGGTATAGGGTGCGCTTCAGGCAAGGTTGAGCCAGATGGGGGGTCAAGGGCCGATGCAGGTTGCAAATTTGGGCAGCAAATGGCGCACCATCGCCGGGCGGTGGTTCGCCATGGCCGGCGCGGCGGTACTGTTGCTGGTCGTGGCACTGGTAACAGCGCCCAGCGCCCGGTCGAACGCTGCTGAAACCGGCCCCAGCCTTGGCGTTGCATCCTGCGCCGGTTCCACCTGTCATGGCCGGATGACCGGTGATGGCGTCCCCGTCCGGCAGGATGAAATCGCCAAATGGCAGGAACCATCCAGCCTCGGTGGGGCGCACAGCCGCGCCTTTGCCGTGCTTTCCAATAGCCGCAGCCAGACAATCGCCCGCAATCTGGGGATAAGTGATGCCAGTACTGCGCCGATGTGCCTTGGCTGTCATTCGAGCAGGGCTGAGGCGAGCGGCGGTGCCTTTCGCTATCAATTGACCGACGGGGTCAATTGCGAATCCTGCCATGGTTCGGCGAGCGGCTGGATTTCCAGCCATTATGCCGGAACCCTGCCCGCGCCGCAGCAACATGCCGACAACATCCGGCGCGGGATGCGACAGCTCGAAAATCCGGCGGTGCGTGCTGGCGTCTGCCTCGACTGTCATTTCGGCAGCGAAGGGGAGGGGCAGTTCGTCACCCACCGCATCATGGCCGCCGGGCACCCGCGCATATCCTTTGAACTCGACCTGTTTTCGACGCTGCAATCACACCATAATGAAGACAGCGACTATATCGAACGCAAGGGGCAGCCCGACCATGTCCGCATGTGGGCGGTCGGTCAGGCAATGGCAATTGAACGGGCATTGTCGCTCTTTACCTCTGCGCGCGGGACAGAGGGGATGTTCCCCGAATTTTATTTCTATGACTGCCACAGTTGTCACCGCCGTATCGCCGATTCAGACAGCGCAAATGTCACGGCGGTGCGCAACCCCGGCCGCCCCATCCCGCAAGGGATGCCCCCCTTTAATGATGAGAATATGATTATGCTTTCTGCCGCCGCGCGGGTTGCCGCCCCAGCCCTAGTCAGCCGGTTTGACGACAAGGCACGCGCCTTTCACGCCGCGATGGGCCGTGACCGCGCCAGCGCCAGTGCTGCGGCGCGCGAATTGCTGGCGGTTACGGCAGAGGTGCGCGGCGCGCTGGCCGCCCAAAGCTTTGGCCCCAATGAAACACGCGCGATCGCTAATGCCATTGCGGGTGACGCCATCCGGGCGCGCTATACCGATTATGAGGGGTCGGTGCAGGCCGTCATGGGCATCGACACTTTGCTCAATGCCATGGTTTCGGGCGGACAGATAACGGTGGGGGCAGCAGCGGCAATCCGCGCCGACATCAACCGTGCCTATGGGGCGGTGCGTGACCCCAATGCCTATCGCCCGCGCGATTTCCAGACAGCTTTGTCGAGCGCGGTGCGCGCCATTTCGGCGGTGCATTGATGGCGCGCGCAAGGATGCAACAGGCAATCGGATGGGTCAGTGCATCGGCGCTGATGCTGGCGGGTTGTGGCGGCGGTGGCGGTAGCGGCACACCCACGCCTACCCCGACACCAACCCCCACCCCAACGCCAACCGGCGCGGCATTCACCCTGCCCGCTGCCCGATCGCTGAGCACAGCGGATGTCGAACGCGTCATCGCGCAGGCGGTTGCCGAATCGCAGGCACGATCTATCCGTTCGGTGATCGCGGTGGTCGATCGGTCGGGCAATGTGCTGGGCGTTTTTCGGATGACAGGGGCCAGTCCCACCGCCATCGTGCGCGCCGCACCCAATGGCGATAATCGCGATGCGCAAAATCAGGCGATACCCGCGACCGCCGCCGCCATCGCCAAGGCGATTACCGGTGCTTATTTGTCGAGCGGCGGCAACGCATTTTCCAGCCGTACGGCGAGCATGATTGTGCAGGAACATTTCCCGCCATCGTCGCTGACGCCGGGGTTGGAATCCGGCCCGCTATATGGCGTGCAGTTCAGCCAATTGCCCTGTTCCGACCTCGCGTCACGCTATGTTGACGGCAATGTCGGTGCTGGCGCGCTGATTGGCCCCAAACGATCCCCGCTTGGCCTGTCGGCGGATGCGGGGGGCTTTCCGCTCTATAAGGATGGGGTGCTCGTCGGCGGGGTCGGCGTCATGGCCGATGGCGACTATGGCTTTGACGGCGAAGTCACCGACATCGACAATGATGCGGAGGAATTTGCCGCGCTCGCCGGAACGCGCGGGTTTGAAGCACCCGATGAAATTCGCGCAGAGCGCATCCCGGTTGACGGCACGCTGCTGCGTTACAGCGATGCGAGCTATGGCGGGTTGATGACAACAACCGCGCCGAGCTTTGCCAGCATTAACGGCA
>CALFXW010000137.1 GCA_937957805.1 uncultured Sphingopyxis sp. | reverse complement strand
GCGTCCCCCTGCCCGCAGCGCGCAGCGCTGCGAGAGCGGGGGGAAGGCGCGCAGCGCCACAGCAACTGTGTTCAAAGTCAAGCGCTTTTTCATGCAGTGCTTGCCTGTGGACAACGTTGCTCCCACGCAGTGTTCGATTTGATCACTGCGTTGAGAATCGAGAGAATTTTGCGCATGCAAGCCACCAGCGCAACCTTGGGCGGCTTGCCCGCTGCGCGCAGCCGTTCGTAGAACGCTTTGATGGTCGGGTCAAAGCGCACTGCGCTGAGAGCTGCCATGTACAGCGCGGACCTTACATCGGCCCTGCCTCCCCACACCGAGCGCTTGCCGCGCATCTTGCCGCTGTCGTGGTTCAAGGGTGCCACCCCTACCAGTTTGCCGATCTCGCGTCGGTTGAGTTGTCCCAACTCGGGCAGCGCAGCCATCAATACGGCCTTGGTGCCTTCTCCAATGCCCTTGAAACCTTCGAGCAGCTTGAGCTTTTGCGCAAAGTGCTGCTTGAGCCGGTTTCCAATGTCCTCATCAAGCGTCTTGATCTGCTTGTCCAGTAGCTTGATGACTGCCTGGATGCTCTTGGCCGACAGCGCGTGGGCCAGGGCCAAGCGGTTGCTCTCTGCCACGCGCATTTGCACCAGCTGCGATCGCCGGGTGACCAGCGCTTGCAGTTGCTCCTGTTGCGGCGTAGCCATCTTCAATTGCAGCTTGTCAAACCTCTCGCTGCCGTGCAAGGTGCGCGCAAAGTGCGACAGTATCCGGGCATCGATACCGTCGGTCTTGGCCAGGTACCCCATCGACTTGGCGAATTCATGCGCCTGCCTGGGATTGGCCACCACCACGGTCATGCCCGCCAGGTACAGCGCGTGTGCACAGCGCTTTTCCAGGCCTCCCGTCGCCTCCAGCAGCACCACGGCCACGTTGTGGCCTGCAAGGTGTTCCAGCAGGGCTTTGACGCCTTGCTCGTCGTTGATAAAGCGCACGCTGGCCGCTTTATCCGCCAAGGCCACTTCCAGGCTGTCCTTGGATACGTCGATGCCCACATACACGGGTTCACGAGTTTCGTTTGTCATGGCCCATCCTTGCAAAAATACGAGGTCAATGCTCGCCCTCAATGGGCTTGCATTGCCAACCAGCAACTGTTCGGGCTTTTTGCAAACGGTTGGCTGTCCACGCCTTGTGCTGAGTCCGGGAATGCAGTGCTTCCAGAGGGGGGTTCGGGCTGTGGACAACTTCCCATTTCCGGATCCTGAACATCGAGGATTTAAGGATACAAGGGGGGTGTTGGCGCTTCAAGCGCACAAAGCCAGTTCGAACACCGCGTCCTCGGTGCTGGCCTGCAGGTGCCCTTGGGGCATCTGGTGCATGAGGCGCACCGACACCATGAGCCGGTTGCCACTGATTTCGGGCACCAGCCCCTGGGCGGGATCGATGCGCAGGCGCAGCAGTTGGAAGGTGCGACCCTGCGGCAGGTTTTGCTGGAACTGGCCCCGTTCGGCAGCCACTTTCTGAGGGACGCCGGAGTCGCGCAACAGCTTCAGCAGCAGATAAATGGACTCGGCCAGCGGTGCCAGGGTGCCCGCCCAGCCTTCCAGGGCCTGTTGCCGCTCAGGGGCAGGTCGGTGTTGCCACGCGTAGTAGCTGGGCAGGTCGAACCCGCAGGTGCCGCCCGGAATGCCTGCGCGGCTGCGGATGCTCATGAGCCATTCGTTCTCGCTCAGGGGCTGGCCGGTCTTGCCCGCCTGGGTGTTGAGAAGGCCAAAGCATCGGTCGAGCTGGGCGATGATGCCGTCGAGTGCCGCCTCCGAGATGGCAGGGTTGCCGCGGTAACCATCGAGCACATGCTTTTGCTTCTCGATGTCCTTGAGCACGTCGGCTTTCAGGTCGGCGCGCGCGGCCACGTCCATGATTTCGAAAATGGTGGTCAGTGCGAAGTGGTGGTCCAGCGGGTGGGTGCGCGGAATCAGTTCACCCAGGCGCTTGAACAGGTGTTCGAGCCGCAGGTAGGTGCGGATGCGTTCGTTGAAAGGGTATTCGTACAGGATCACGGTCGGATCATAGCCCGAAGCTGCGGGCCACCAAGGACACCTGCTCTTGCAGGCTGGGAAGGGGAACGGTGTCGTTGAACAGCACGATATCGGCGCAGGCCCGCCGCTCGTGGCGGCTGGCCTGTGCGGCCATGATGCCGCGCACCACGTCGGGGCTGAGCTGGCTGCGTGCCACCACGCGGTCGATCTGGGTCTGTTCACGGCAATCGACGACGATCACGGCGTCGAGCTGGCGGCGCCAGTGCCTGGATTCGACCAACAGGGGGATGTCGTACACCACCAGGCGGCATCCTTGGGCGATGGCGGCTTGGGCCTGGCGCGCTGTTTCCTGCCCCACCAAGGGGTGGATGATGGCTTCGAGCCGGGTGAGCGCCGCCTTGTCACCCAGCACTGCTGCGCCCAATTTGGCGCGATCCACCCCGGCATCGCTTGTTGTGCCGGGAAAGGCCGCTTCGATCACCGCCACCAATGCGCCGCCCGGTGCTTGCAGGCGGTGCACTTCGGCATCGGCGTCAAATACCGGCACACCCGCATCCCGAAACATCGCCGCGACGGTCGATTTACCCATGCCGATTGAGCCGGTAAGCCCCAATATCAGCGGCTTTTTGGGCATTTTCGGTGACGTCATGCCAGCAATATCCCGCGCAATTCGTCATCCGCATCGCGCGGCGGCGCCACCCCGAAAAATAGTTCAAAGGCGACCGCCGCTTGGCCGACCAGCATGTCCAGCCCGTCGATGGTGACCAGATCGCGCGCCTCTGCTGCGACGAGGAGCGGCGTCACCAGCGGCGCATAGACAATGTCATAGACCAGCGTCTCCGGCCCCAATGGCGACAGGTCGAGTTCGAGCGGGGCCTGCCCGGCCATGCCGAGCGCGGATGCATTGACGAGGAGGCGGGCATCGCCGGGCAGACGCGCATCGAGCGGGAGCGCGCGGCCCGAAAGCCCAAAATGAGCGAGCAGCGCGCTCGCTTTTAGCACATTACGGTTCAAAATCGTCACTTTGCCGATGCCCGCCTGTTTCAGGGCAAAGATTATGGCGCACGCCGCGCCGCCCGCGCCAATGACAATCGCATGTGCGCCCGTCCAATCCTCATCGGCAATCGGCGCATAAAATCCCGCCGCATCCGAATTGCTGGCAATTAATTGGCCCGCAGCATCGCGCATGATGATGTTCGCCGCGCCCAGGCTCGCGCCCACCCCGCCAGGGTCGGCGACATGGGCAAGCACCGCCAATTTATGCGGGACGGTGACGTTGCAGCCGCGAAAATGGGGGTCTTCAGCGCGCGAGGCAAGATAGTCGCCCAGATTGTCTGGCAGCACATGCACCGCGCGATATTCCGCCTTTATCCCCAATTTTTGCAGCCAAAATCCGTGGATCAGCGGCGATTTACTATGGCTGATGGGGTCACCTATCACTTCTGCATAGGGTGTATAGGTGCGCGGCGCGTCAAACCCGTTGTTCATAGCTGCACCAGCCCTTGCGTGCGCAACCAGCGCAGCAGTTCGAGCAGCGGCATGCCCAATATGGTGAAATAATCACCCTCTATCTTGTCGAACAAATTAACCCCGCGTCCTTCGATCCGAAAACAGCCGACACAGCCCGAAATGGCGGGCCATTCGGCATCGAGATAGGTGTCAATCGCCGCGCTGCTCATGCTGCGGACATGCAATTTGGCAATGCCGATATGCCGCCAGATCGGCTGACCCCCTTCGCACGCGACCATCGCGCTCATCAACGTCATCACCTGGCCTGAAAACGCCGCCAGATGCGCGGCTGCATCCGCGCGCGATGTCGGCTTATCATAAATTTTGTCATCGACGATGACCAGCGAATCCACCCCCAGGCACAGCGCCGTGGGGTCGCGCAGGCTTGCCTTCATCGCCTTCATTTCAGCGAGTGCATCGGCAATATCGCGCGGGTGGGCGGATGCCATCGCGGCCTTTAGCGCGGCTTCGTCGGCATGGACGGGGCGGGCGATAAAATCGACCCCCGATGCTTCGAGCATGGCGCGGCGCGACGCGCTGGCGCTCGCCAAAATCAGCTGGCGCATCCGCCCGTCCCTTCGGCCCTGTCGGCAAATAATTTTAATATCGCCGCCGCGCTTTCCTCTATCGAACGGCGGGTCACATCGATCACCGGCCAGCCATTGTCGGTGAACATGCGCCGGGCAAAGCTGATCTCCCGCGCGACCGCCTCCGCATCGGCATAAGGGCTGGCCCTATCCTCCCCCAGCGCGCTCAGCCGGTTGCGCCGCACCGCAACAAGTCGGTCGGCGCTGGTCGTCAGCCCGACAATCAACGGTTTTTTCAGCGTAAAAAGGCAATCTGGCGGCGGCACTTGCGGGATGATGGGGATATTGGCGGTGCGATACCCCCGGTTGGCGAGGTAGATGCTGGTCGGCGTTTTCGACGATCGCGAAACCCCTGCCAGAATAATGTCCGCATCCTCCCACCCTTCGGGGTGGATGCCATCATCATGCGCCATTGTATAATGGATCGCCTCCACCCGCGCGAAATAGGCCGCGTCCAGACTATGTTGCCGGCCGGGCCGTGCCTTTGCCTCCTGCCCCAGCATTTGCGACAGAGCAAAGGTCACGCTGTCGAGCGCTGCAACTGCGGGCAGGCCGAGCCTTTGTGCCCCCGCCTCCAACGCGGCGCGCAAATCGCGGTTGACCAGCGTGAAAAGGATGAGGCCGGGGTTATCGGCAACTTCGCTCAAGATACGCTCCAGATGCGCAGGTGAACGCACCATCGGCCAGAAATGACGGGTAACCGCTACATCGTCAAACTGCGCCAACGCCGCCTTGGCAAGATTTTCCAGCGTTTCGCCGGTGGAATCCGATACAAGGTGGAGGTGGAGCTGCATTGCGCTGTCATGTGGCGCGCCTGTGGATAAGGCAAGGGATGAAATATGGGATAAGTCTGGGGATGCGACCGGCGCACAAACAACTGCCGCGCCATGCCGATTCCATCCACAGCCCCTTCCCCGGCGCGCACCCATTGTCCACAGCCTGTGGATATTGGGGATGGATTAGGCGACTCGCGGGGGGTGTGCGAGTCGATTCTGACGCCCTCGGGACAATATGGGCAGAGACAATTTTTCCCCGACTTTCACCCGCCATCAACTATCATCAACTCTATTATAAATATATATTTTGGGTATGAGGAGCGGCGATGACAGCGCCTTCCTCCTCCGATCTTCTTTCCCCGTCCAAGGCTGACCAACAATGCGATATGCCGCGTCTGCTGCGCGTGCTCGATGGTGCAATTTTGGACCCGCCGCCTTTATGGCTGATGCGGCAGGCGGGGCGTTATCTGCCTGAATATCGTGCTTTGCGTGCGGACAAGGGTGGTTTCCTCGACCTTTGTTATGACCCTGTGGCGGCGGCGGAAATAACGCTGCAACCCATAAGCCGCTTTGGCTTTGATGGTGCGATCCTTTTTTCCGACATATTGGTGATCCCCCACGCTTTGGGGCAGAATCTATGGTTTGAAACGGGTGAAGGGCCGCGCCTTGCCCCGCCACTGGTCGATGGCGCGCTCGATGCGCTGAGCGCCGCGCCCGAACGTCTGGCCCCGGTCATCGAAACGGTGCGCCGTGTGCGCGCCGCCTTGCCGCGCGAAACCGCCTTTTTGGGTTTCGCGGGGTCACCCTGGACGGTTGCAACCTATATGGTGGCGGGCGCTGGCAGCCGTGATCAGGCCGCCGCACGCCGCCTTGCCTATACCGACCCGCTTGGCTTTGGCGCGCTCATCGATGCTATTGTTGCGGCCACCATCGATTATCTTGCCAATCAATTGGCCGCAGGGGTCGATGCGGTGCAATTGTTCGATTCATGGGCGGGCAGCCTGTCGCCGGCGCAATTTGAACGCTGGGTGATTGCGCCCAATGCCGCGATTGTGGCGGGGCTGCGCGCGCGGGTGCCGGGTGCGCGCATCATCGGCTTTCCCAAGGGTGCGGGCGGAAAATTGGCCGCCTATGCGCGCGAAATCGGGGTCGATGCGCTGGGACTGGATGAGAGCGTTGACCCGCATTGGGCGCATAAAATCTTGCCGGAAAATATGCCGGTGCAGGGCAATCTCGACCCGCTGGCGCTGATTGCAGGGGGCGGTGCGCTGACAGGTGCGATTGACAATATCCGCGCCGCCTTTGCCGACCGGCCGCATATTTTCAATCTGGGGCACGGGATTTTGCCAGACACGCCGATTGCCCATGTCGAAAGCCTGATTGCGCGGGTGCGCACGGCGCGATCGGGCGCGCAATGATCGGCTTTCTGGGTAATTTCTACCTTTGGGTGGTGGCGTTCCACGTCATTTTCGTCATCTTCCTGATGGCGAGCCTGTTCATGATGCCGCGCTTTTTCATCTATCATCAAGAGGCGGAGGCAGGTTCGGCAGAGGCGGCGCGCTGGGTCGAGCGTGAGGCGAAATTGCGCCGCATCATCATGAACCCGTCGATCTGCATGGTGTGGATTTTTGGGCTGATGCTGGCGGCCAATGGCAATTTCTGGCTGCAAGGCTGGTTTTTGGTCAAATTGGCGCTGGTGACCATGTTGTCGGCCTATCATGGCTGGCTGGTCGGCTATGCCAAGGCGCTGGCCCGCGGTGAACAGCGTTGGAGCGGCAAGAAATTACGCCTGTTCAATGAAATACCAGGGATGATAGCCATCCCCGTCGTGCTGCTGGTTTTTGTGAAACCATTTTAGACCGGTGTAAGCGGGGCGTCCTCTTTGTGCCCCTGCGCAGGCAGGGGGCATCCGTATAATGCTCCTGCGCAAGCAGGAGCCTAGCGCGGCAGGGCAGCATGTTTCGCCACTAGGCCCCTGCTTTCGCAGGGGCACAAAGGGGGAGCCTCCTGCTTCCGCAGTAGCACAAGCTGCATTACGCCAATCATCCCCCTCTACTTCAGGGGAGGGGTTAGGGGTGGGGGATTAATAGCCCGGTGGGGTGTTTGCTTTAACTGGAGTGATTTCCGAGCCGTGAAATGGCCATTTCACTCAAAATCGCGCCACGTCCTTGGCCCATGCAATGAATTATTGGTCCGGCAGTTCAGACCAATATCGCAATAAGCTGTGCGCAATGGCAAAGGGAGGCGGCATGCCGAACCGGCTTTCATCGCCCGCGATGGCCGCATGCACCTCTGCCTTGGTGACCCAGATCGCCGATTCCAATTCCTGGGTGTCGAGCGTGATGGCGTCGCTTTTTGCCTCTGCCAGACAGCCGATCATCAATTGCGACGGAAAGGGCCATGGCTGGCTGGCGATATAATCGACGCGCCCTGCCACCACCCCCGCTTCTTCGGCGAGCTCGCGGCGCACCGCCTCCTCAATCGATTCGCCCGGTTCCAGAAAACCGGCGAGCGCGGAATAACGCCCATTGGGAAAGCCCGCCTGACGCCCCAATAATGCCTTGCCTTCAAAGGTGGCGAGCATGATCACCACCGGGTCGGTACGGGGAAAGTGTTCGGCGTTGCAGTCCTGATTGGCGCATTTGCGCATGTAACCCGCCATCCGCATGGCGGTGCGCGCGCCGCACACGCACGTCGTGCTCACGCTCGACGATGGCGCCGGCCAGCGCATAGCCCAGCACCCGGCCGAGGTTCGGCAGCGCCGCCATCCACACGCTGTCGCGTTGCCCGACGGCGAGGCTGGTGGCGATGCCGCCGCACATCGCCGCGCAATGCACGGTGCCGAGCAGGCCGCTGGCGAACGCGGCCAGCAGCACCAGGCCGTCAACCGGCATCGTCGCCCGCCTGGTCGCGCGGGTGCCGCGGCGCGGGCGCGTCGTCGTCGCGCAGGATGTCGATGGCGGGCGTATCGAGGTCGTCGAACTGGCCGCGCTTCACCGCCCATGCGAAGG
>CALFXW010000136.1 GCA_937957805.1 uncultured Sphingopyxis sp. | reverse complement strand
ACATTCCGCTGGAAGCGATGGTGGAACGCGAACCGGTGACAATCATCCTTTCCAAACGCGGGTGGATTCGCGCGATGCGCGGGCATATCGATGGTGCCGCGCGCGCCAAGCTGGCGTTTAAGGAGGGGGATGAGCTGGCCCATATCCTGCCCGCGCAGACCACTGACCGCATTTTGATCGCCGCTGCCAACGGTCGTGTTTATACGCTGGCGGCGGACAAATTACCGGGCGGGCGGGGCTTTGGCGAACCGGTGCGCCTGATGGTTGATATAGAGGGGGAGGGGGACATTATCGCCCTTACCAGCGCATCGGTGACATCCAAAATGCTGGTCGCCAGCAGTTCGGGCCATGGTTTTGTCGTCGCGACCAGTGGCCTCATCGCCGAAACGCGCAAGGGCAAGCAGATCGTTAATTTGAAATCGGGCGCGCGGCTCAGCACCCTGCGCGCCATTTCAGAAGGTGACGACATGGTGGCGGTGGTCGGCGACAACCGTAAATTGCTGATCTTTCCGCTCACCGACCTGCCTGAAATGGGGCGCGGGCAGGGGGTGATGCTGCAAAAATATAAGGATGGTGGACTGGCGGATGTGCGCACCATCCGCCTTGCCGATGGTCTTAGCTGGACGATGGGCGGGGCAGAGGCGCGCACGCGCAATGAAAGCGACCTTGGTGAATGGCAGGGCGCACGGGCCAGCGCGGGGCGGATGGCACCGGTTGGTTTTCCACGCAATAACCAGTTTGGATCATAATCGAATCGTCGTTAATTTACGTATTGCAAACAATTTATTCACCATCTGCGACTATCTCCCTCCATTATGAACATGCCTCTGCGCATTGATATGGACGGTGAACCGCTCGGCCCGCTGCAGGGCGTGGTTGCGGCACTGACCCCGCTTGCCGAGGTCGATGCGCGGCGCATTTCGGGCTGGCTGGAGGCATTGCCCCATCCCGTCGCCCTGCTGCGGATGGGCGAAGATGGCCATTATGTCGCGGCGAGCAATGCTGGCTTTGAACGCATCAAAGGGCGCGACCTTATTTCCAGCGACGCCGGGCCGATTGGTGCGATGGCCGACGCCGTTTTGGCGGGCGACCGCGAAAGTGCCGCGCGCGTTTGGGAACAGCCGGGGCCGTCGGGCCGGGTGTTTGAAGTCACCGTTGCGGCGCTCCCCGATGAGGAATTTGCTGCGCGGCAGGCGTTGCTATCGCTCGTCGATAGGACGACTTTGGTGCGGTCAGAAGCGAATTTGCGCCGCGAACTCCTCTCCGACAGTTTAACGGGCCTCCCCAATCGTTCGGGCCTGTGCGACCGGGTCGAACAACGGTTGGCTGAGGATGATGGCAGCGTTTCGACGACATTGCTGACGATTGATTTGCTGCGTTTTTCGCGGATCAATGAGTCCATCGGCGCACTGGCGGGCGATGAACTATTGCTCACCGTTGCACGCCGTCTGTCGCAGCGATTGCGCGGTGGGGATATGTTGGCGCGAATCGGGGCGGATGAATTTGCGCTGCTGTGCGAAAATGGCGGCGGGCGTTGCGGCGCGCGGCGGATTGCCCGGCGCATTGCCGATTGTTTTGTCGAACCATTTCGTATCGGTTCGCTCCTCATCAACGTTGATTGCGCGATTGGCGGCATCGCCGACATTGCGCGTGCAGGGACCAGCGATGGCGCGGATCTGGTGCGCCATGCACAAATCGCGCTGAAACAGGCCAAAATGGGCGACGGGCTCGCCTTTTACGAACCGATTGCGCTCAGCAATGCGCACCATCGTTTTGATTTGGAAACCGCGCTGCGCAGCGCGATTGCGGAAGGGCAGATCGACCTCGCCTTTCAGCCGCTGGTCGATATGCGGCAACGGCGGATCATTGGTTTTGAGGCGCTGTCGCGTTGGACGCATCAGGGCGTGCGTATCGGCCCTGACGAATTTGTGCCCATTGCCGAAGACAGCGGGTTGATTGTCCCCCTGGGTCGCTATGTGCTGGGCCGCGCGCTCGACACCTTGGCCGAGTGGGATGCGCGCCATGGCAGCGCGGTGCCGGTGCATATGGCGGTCAATTTCTCCCCCATCCAATTGACCCGCGATGATATTGCAGCGCTGGTTCAGGGCGAATTGCAACGCAGCGGGATTGCCGGAAACCGGCTGATGATTGAGGTTACCGAAAGCTGCGTCATCGAAAATGCTGATGACGCAGGCGGTATATTGCGCTCGCTTGCCGCGCTCGACGTGCGGATAGCGATGGATGATTTCGGCACTGGCTATTCCAACATCGCCAGCCTGCAACGCCTGCCGATCGACACGTTGAAAATCGACCGCAGCCTTGTGGCGGGGATTGATTCGAGCGCCGATTCGCTGGCCATCGTCCGCACCATCCAGCGCCTGGGCGAAGCATTGGGCATGAAAACCACGGCGGAGGGGATTGAGACCGACGCCATTGCACAGCGGATTGCCGCCATCGGCTGCAACGCCGGGCAGGGCTATCTTTTCTCCAAACCATTGGATGGGGACGCTGCCTTTGCCGCATGGGCAACGTCGATCAAGCGCGGCGAACCGAGTTTCTAAATCTCGTCGAGCAATTGCAGCGTTGCCGCGCGGTCGGGAAAGCCCGCTGCGACCCAGCGCATTTCGACTTGCGCCAAAATCCGCGCCACATCTGGCCCTGCGACAATCCCCCGCGCCAAAATATCGCGCCCGCCGACGGGCAATTTGGGCGGCTGCCAGTGGGTCAGCGCCGACAATTTGGTGCCCACATCATCCCCGCCGCGCAGCAATATCCTGTCGCGCGCGCCAACCACCCCCAGATAATGCGCCATGGCGCGCGGCGCTGCACCGCCATGGTCGCTGCCCATTGCACGGGCGATGCGTTTGCGCATTGCGCCCGAGAATTTGAGCCGTGCGGCCAGCCGGTCGGCGGCTGCCGCATCGCCGATCAAGGCCATGGAGCGCAACAGACCGTCCGCTGCCAATCCACCCGCTGCCTCGCTTGTCAGCAATTTTTGGACGCGCGCGATGCCCGATGCATCGGCTTCGGGCGCAATTTCGGCCAAAATCTGGGTGTCAGCCATCAGGTGCAGCACCGCCACCGGATCGGGAAGCGCCAATATCCGCAAAAATTCATCGGCC
>CALFXW010000135.1 GCA_937957805.1 uncultured Sphingopyxis sp. | reverse complement strand
AGTATCAGCGTCACCACCGTGCCGCCGCCGTCCCTATCGCCAAGGCTGAGCGTGCCGCCATGTTCCTCCAAAATCCGTTTGACGATGGCAAGGCCGAGCCCGGTTCCCCCGCGCCGCAGCGTGACATAGGGCTCCAAAATCCGCTCTCGATCCCCCGGCAGGCCTGCGCCATCATCCTCTATGTGGATTGTCGCACTGCCCGCAGCGTCGAGCGTCAAGCGGCTCCAAACATGCCCGGTGGGGGATTGGCTGTCTTGCTCCATTCGCCGCTCGACCGCTTCGGTGGCATTTTTGATAAGGTTGGACAGGGCTTGCCCAAGTAAGCGGCGGTCACATTGGCGCTGCACCGCATCTGCCGGAACGTCGCATTCAAACAAAATATCCGGGCGCGACACTTCATAAAGAAACATCGACTGACGCAATATTTCACCCAGATTTTCCTGTCGAAAGCTCGGCTTAGGCATCCGCGCAAAGCTAGAAAACTCATCAACCATCCGCCGCAAATCCCCGACCTGCCGAATGATGGTGGAGGTGAGGTTGGCAAAAACATCCTCGCCCAGATGCGCTTCCCCAAACCGGCGTTGCAAGCGTTCGGCGGCAAGCTGAATGGGGGTTAGCGGGTTCTTGATTTCATGCGCAATGCGCCGCGCGACATCGGACCAGGCGGCGCGGCGTTGATCCGACAATTGCTGCGTCACATCCTCAAACGTCATCACCGACCCGCGCTCATCGCCGGTCGTTTTAACCGCCCAGGTGCGATCCTCGCCTGCCACATGGACATCAACCAGTGATTGCCCGCCACCATCTTCATCGCCCCGCGTCAAGGCGGGCACAAGGGCATCGATCCGTTCGCCGACCAGCGTCTCGGGCGCGCCATCCAGCATCGCGGCGGCGGCGGCGTTGACAAGCCGAATGCGCCCTTTGTCATCGAGCGAGACGACGCCCGACGACACACCGGACAACACAGCCTCGATAAAGGCGCGGCGGCTTTCGGCCTGTTCACTCGCCATGAGCAGGGCGCGTGTCTGTTCACCCAATTGTGCCGCCATCCGGTTGAACGCCCCCGCAACCAGCGCAATTTCATCGGGCCGCCCCTGCGGTGAGCGCACGCGCGCTTCCAAATCGCCACTGGCGATGCGCTGCGCCGCACCGCCCAAGTCTGCAATTGGCCGAACGATTGTTTCAGCAGCAAAAATCGCCACTGCGATGACGAGCGCAATCAGGAAAAGCGAACCGAAATAAAGGGTGAGCAAAAACCGAAATTGCAGTGCGCGGGATCGGGAATATAGCGCCTGATAGTCGGAAAAAACCGATTGCGCCCGGGCAACCGATTCCACCCCGAAAACCGATGCGCCGCGCGCGGCGTAAAGATAAATCGGGCGGGTCGGGTCCAGGCGCACCACTGCTTCAACCCGGTCAGGTGCTTGGCGCGTCACCATTTGCTGCCCGGCGTTGAGGCGGGCGATAGTCGCTGTGGGCACGCGCGTTTCGGTTGAGCGATTGTCGGGGTCAATCAACACCGGGGTGCGGGCTATCCCATCCTCCCCCACTTCAACAATCGCGGATTCGCTGAGTTCGCGCACCACAACCTGCTGCACATAATAGTCGTAAAATTCGCCGCTATTCATCGGTGTGCGACGCAATTGGCTGCGCAAATCGCTTGCCATTGCCAGCGCGTTTGCCCCGACGTCGCGGCTTTCATTGTCAAAGAAATTTTGTGCAACCGACAGCGCATTTTCGAACATGCCGCGCGAGCGATCGGAAAACCAATAATCCATCCCTGACTGGAACAAAAAGCTGGCCAGCACGACGATGACGACGGTTGGAACTGCTGCCGTAATCGAAAAAAGCGCGACAAGCCGCGTATGTAACCGCCCTTCCCCGCCGCCACGCGCTGCGCGGCGAAGTGCGATACGGCGTCCTATCAGCACCAGCAAGGCCATGGCCGGTAACAGGTTCGCAGTCAGAAAAATCGCAGCAGTCACGGGACTAAGCAGCGCCCCTGCCGCCATGCGCGGGACGATCAGGGCAGTTGTGGTCCCGGTCACCAGTAGCAACAGCAGCACCAGCATTTCGGTATAGCGCGGCAGGCTGGACGTGCGTGCGCCCCTGTCCATATCACCTGACACAGGCGCTACTGGCATTTGGCCGGCGAGAGAGGATGGAGCGGCAACCATTGTTGCCAACTTACATCATCACTGTTGCAATGAAAGCACAATTACGGCGAACCGCCCTCTCCATGCCGCCGTTTGAGGCGCAAAGTGTTGCGATTTATCCCCAATAGCGCGGCCGCGCGGATCTGATTGCCGCCCGTCTTGTCGAGCGTATGGCGGATCAGCTCCTGCTCAACGACATCGGTTAGCGCGCCATGTAGCCGTCCGTCGCGTTCCGCAATCAGCGCCGTCGGGCTAGCCAGCCAATGCGTCACGGCATCAACCAAAGCGGTATGTGGGTCATAGCCGCCGTTCGAAACCGAATCCGCCGTCGGCATGGTAGCAAACAGACCAACAACGTCGTCGGCATCAATGTGGTCGGCGCGGGTTAGCAGCGCCAGTCGCTGCATGATATTAGATAATTCGCGCACATTACCCGGCCAGTCATGGCGGGCCAGTGCAGCAATCGCGTCCTTGCCAATATTTTTGGTAGGCAAGCCGTTCTTCGCACCAATTTGCAGGAAATGACGGGCCAGCGCGCCAAGGTCACTTAACCTTTCGCGTAGCGGTGGCAGGCTTATCGGGATGACGTTCAGCCGATAATAAAGGTCTTCGCGGAACCGTCCGTCCGCGATCAGTGCTGGTAAATCCTGATTGGTGGCGGCGATGATGCGGATGTTGGTATTTTGCGCCACACGCGCGCCAACCGGGGTAAATTCACCCGATTGCAGCACGCGCAGCAACCGCGTTTGCGCATCGAGCGGCATGTCGCCGATTTCATCGAGGAATAATGTGCCGCCATCTGCCTGCGCAAAGCGGCCAATGGCACGCGCAACCGCGCCGGTGAAGGCCCCCTTTTCATGGCCGAACAATTCTGATTCAATCAATTCGCGCGGAATGGCTGCCATATTGACCGCGACAAATGGCGCGCCGCTACGTGGACTCGCATCATGGATAGCGCGCGCCACTAGTTCTTTACCGGTGCCCGATTCGCCCAAAATTAGTACCGACAAATCGGTCGGCGCGACACGCGCCAACGTGCGATAAGCGGCCTGCATAGCACCAGCGCGCCCGATGATGCCGCCGCCAAAATCTGTGATGGCATCGGTTTCGTTTTGGCTAGCGGATTCGGCCACACCACGCCGCAATGCGTCGTTTATCGCGCGTGACAATGCGTCAATGTCAAAGGGTTTTGGCAGATACTCAAACGCGCCCTCTGCCTCTGCCCGGATCGCGGTGTCGAGCGTGTTTTGTGCCGACAGAATTATCGTTGGCACCGGCTTGCCAGCCGCATCGCGCAACGTCGAAAGCGCAACCAGCCCATTGCCATCAGGCAGTACGACATCGGTCAACAGGACGTCATAGATATTGTCGCTAAGCAGCCGGTCGCGCGCGGCCAAATTGTTAGCGACGTCGATGCGCGCACCATCATCGGTGACCGCCAATCCTATGACGGTGGCGATGGCGGCATCATCTTCCACCAATAAGATATGCGCGCCCTGCATCAGTCGCGCCCCCCCGCCAACGCAAGGTGCAGGCGAAAGCGCGTCCACCCGTCGTAACGATCCTGTTCGATGACACCGCCCATATCCCGCATGAGTTTGTCGACCAGTGCCAGGCCCAGCCCCTGCCCATCAGATTTCCCGCTGACAAAGGGGTCAAAAATGGAATCGCCCAGCGCGGCATCAATCCCTGGCCCATTGTCGAGCACCGTAATCTCCACGGGGAGCGCGCGCGCATCCCCACCACGCAAAATGCCCGGACGATAGGCGGTATGCAAGCGAAGCGAGCCGCCCTCCCCCGCTGCATGCGCCGCATTTTTGAGGAGGTTGAGCAATATTTGCACCAGCGCATCATGGTTGGCGTGCACCAGCGGTAACGAGGGGTCAAAATCCTCCTCCAACGGGGTGGTGGATGCAAAACCCTGTCGGGCGACCGCACAGGCTTGGCGGATCGCCGGGTAGATATTGACCGCACTTGTCGCGACCGGGGCATCGCGCGTAAAACTCTGCATTGAATCAATCAGCGCGGCAATGCGATCAACCTCCCCCACAATGAGGTTCGATAATGCCCCGCGTTGCCCATTTGCGCTGTCGCGCGCCAGCAATTGAGCCGCCCCGCGAATGCCTGACAGTGGATTTTTCACTTCATGCGCGAGCATAGCTGCGGCGGCAGTGGCGCTGCGTGCCCCTGCCCCCGGTTGGCGCAGCGGCCCCCTGCCGCCACGCGCCGTTGCGTGGATGAGAAGGATGCGCCAGCCCTGTTGTGCAGCACCGAGGGTCAGATCGGCCTGGACTGCGCGCCCATCGGTTAGATGAACGGTCGCGCTAAACGCGCTGGCAGGCTGATCTGGGTTTGTTGCCCATGTTTCAAATCCACCCGCGCTGCCAGGATCAATCCATTGCCCAACATTTTTGCCGAGCATGGCGCTGCGTGAGCGGTTGAAAAGCGCTTCTGCCGCGGGGTTTGCATCCCAAATCTCGCCAGTATCGCCAATGATGCACGCCGCGAGTGGCAGCCCATCGAACATCTCCCCCTGCCATGCCGGGCGATCAGCAGCTCTGTCCACAGGTGCAAGCGTCGCCATCGCGTCGTCTATGCCGCCGCACGCCGCAACCATGGCGTGTAAAATTGCTCCAGCGCGTCGAGCACGTCACGTGCATTCGACATGACGTTGACGCGGTTTCGAAACTCCGCCGAACCATGCAGCCCTTTGGTATACCAGCCGATATGCTTGCGCGCGATGGGCACAGCCGTTGTTTCGCCATAATGGTCGATCATGGCGTGATAATGTTCTATAATCAGCGCATATTGTTCGTCGATATCAGGGTCGGGCACAGCGACCGCACCCTGTAATGCCGACATCACCTGCGCCAGCAGCCATGGGCGACCATAAGCGCCCCGACCGATCATCACGCCATCAGCCCCGCTTTGGGCAAGTGCGGTTCGTGCATCGTCCACCGAACAAATATCACCATTGACGATGACGGGCACAGTAACGGCCTGCTTTACCTTAGCGACAAAGCCCCAATTTGCGCTGCCGCGATACATTTGGCAGCGCGTGCGACCATGGACGGTGATCAGCTGCGCACCCAAATCCTCCGCAATATGGGCAAGTTCGGGCGCGTTGAGGCTGGCATCATCCCAGCCCATCCGCATTTTGACTGTAACCGGCACATCGACCGCTTCGACCGTCGCCTTTATCAACCGTGCGGCAAGTGGCAGATCGCGCATCAATGCTGAACCCGCATCACCATTGACCACTTTTTTGACCGGGCAGCCCATATTTATGTCGATGATGGCAGCTCCACGATCGGCATTCAGCTTGGCTGCTTCGGCCATTTCGACGGGGGCACACCCGGCCAGTTGCATTGAAACCGGATCTTCGCTGTTGTGCCACGCCGCCTTTTGCAACGACTGACGCGTCTGGCGGATCATGGCGGGACTGGCGATCATTTCGGTGACATTCAGCCCTGAACCATATCGGCGCACGAGTGTGCGGAACGGCATGTCGGTGACACCGGTCATCGGCGCCAATATGACGGGCGTATCGATGGTAACTGGGCCAATATGGATGGGTTTCAGCATCTGCACTATTTGCCTGAAAAACAGGCATGGTGCAACGCACAAATATGCCTAAAATTTGTGCATGGTTTCGTTGCCCGTTGGCTTTTGTTTAGCCGAATGCAACGCTACTAGCTGGCAGATGGAATCCACCGGAAAATTTGCAGCAATCGTCGTCGCTGGCGGCACGGGTTCGCGAAGCGGCCTCACTGCCCCGAAACAATTTGCGATGCTGGGCATAAAGCCAGTCCTGGCGTGGAGCGTGGATATATTTGCCGCATACCCGCGCTGCGGTGCCATCATCCTGGTCGTGCCGGAGGCGCATTTTGCCGCAGCGCGCGAAATTGCGGGAACGCAGGTGCGACTGGTCGCGGGCGGAGCTACGCGGCAGGCTTCGGTTGCGGCGGGGCTAGCGGCAATTTCCGATGATCTGCCCCTTGTCCTTATTCATGATGCGGCGCGCCCCGGCGTGGATGCAGCAGTTATCGATCGGCTGTTGGCGGCATTGGACGATGGGGCGATGGGCGTGGTGCCGGCCTTGCCGGTCACCGACAGCGTTGCAAATATTAACGGAAACTTGGGCAATTACATCGACCGTGCGGGGCTGGCGCGGGTGCAAACGCCGCAGGCTTTTGTCACGGCGCAAATTCTCGCTGCCCATGCGGCGTGGGACGGTGATGCTGCGGGGGATGACGCACAGATGCTGCGCGCACGCGGACATGCGATTGCATTGGTCGCGGGGGATCCCCGGCTCGACAAAATCACCCATGCCGGCGATTTGGAGCGCGTTGGTGCCTTGCTGGGGCAATCGCGCATTTCCATCAGCGGTAGCGGCTATGACGTGCATCGGCTCGTTGTGGGGGATGGGCTTTGGCTGGGCGGTCATTTTATCGCCCATAACCAAAAGCTCGACGGGCATAGCGATGCCGATGTCCTCCTCCATGCGGTTACAGATGCGATATTGGGCGCGGTTGCAGCGGGCGACATCGGTCAGCATTTCCCGCCGAGCGATGCGCGCTGGCGTGGAGCGCGGTCCGACCAATTTGTGCAACATGCGCTTAAATTGGCGAGCGAAGCGGGCGCGCGGCTGACGCATGTCGATGCAACAATCATCTGCGAAGCGCCAAAAATTGGCCCGCATCGTGATGCGATCAGGGCCGCAATTGCGCAAATCGTCGCACTGCCGATGGCACGCGTTTCGGTTAAGGCAACGACCAGCGAGCGGCTGGGCTTTACCGGACGGGGTGAAGGGATTGCCGCGCAGGCAAGTGTTTCGATGCAAATCTGGGATTTGCCATGAACCAGCCATCAGCCTTGCACGACCCGGAAGGGGAATTGCACGCGCTGGCCGCGCGCGTCATCGCTGAAAATGCGACGGTGGGGCGTAGCATTGCGCTTGCGGAAAGCTGCACCGGCGGGTTGGTTGCCGCCGCGCTCACCGATATTTCGGGCAGCAGCAGCGCCTTTGTCGCTGGCTTTGTCACCTACGCCAATGCCGCCAAAATCCAGTTGGCTGGCGTGCCGAGCGAAGTGATTGGACAATTTGGTGCCGTGTCACAACAGACGGTGCAGCATATGGCCCATGGCGCTTCATTGCGCGGCGATGCCGACGTTGCAGTGGCCATTTCCGGCGTGGCAGGCCCGCTGGGCGGGAGCGCGGAAAAGCCAGTCGGCACCGTATATTTTGCGCGCGCATTGCGCGGCAAGCCGGTTGCCGATGCGCAATATTGGCGGTGTCAGTTCGACCCCGATGGGGGGCGCAGTTTCATCCGCCGTCAGGCGACGTTGTTCGCGCTCAAATTATTGCTGCCGTAAAGCGCGCGCGCGCGATCTTCGAAAGCAGCCGTCAATTTGCGCACCCCGCTTTCAAATAATTGCGCGGCCATCATTTCAAACATGCTGTTTTTGAACGAAAAATCGACATCAAATTCGACAGTGCAACCATCCGGCACATCGACGAAACGCCATTCATTGTGCAGGTGTTTCAACGGCCCTGCCACATAGTCGATGTGGATGCGGCTATGCGGTTCAAAATGGACATGGCTGGTAAATTGTTCGCGCAGCCCCTTATAGCCGACGATCACATCCGCATGCATATCCTCAGCATTTGCATCGCGGATGCGCACGCCATGGATCCATGGAATAAATTCGGGGTAGCGCGCCACATCCGCCACCAGATCATACATTTGCTGGGCGCGCCATGGCAGGTGGCGCACGTCCTTGTGGCTGGGCATCAGCTGTTTTTCGCCAGCTGTGCCGCGCGCGCGGCGCGCATCTGTTCAAAATCCTCCCCAGCGTGATAGGATGAACGCGTGAGGGGGGAGGATGCAACCTGCAAAAACCCCTTGGCCCGCGCGATTTGCGCATAAGCACCAAAGGCGTCGGGCGTCACAAAATCAATCACCTTGGCATGGCGCGGTGTCGGCTGCAGATATTGCCCCATGGTCAGGAAATCTATGTCGGCGCTGCGCATGTCGTCCATCACCTGATGCACTTCCATCCGTTCTTCACCCAGACCGAGCATGATGCCCGATTTGGTAAAAATGCTGGGGTCCATCCGCTTGACGCTTTCGAGCAGGCGCAGCGACGCGTAATAGCGCGCGCCGGGGCGGATAGTCGGGTACAGGCGCGGCACCGTTTCAAGGTTATGATTATAGACATCGGGGCGCGCAGCGATGATGGATTCGACGGCGGCCATCGGCTTGTTGCGAAAATCGGGGGTCAAAATCTCTATCGTCGTGCCCGGCGCATCACGGCGCAGCGCTTCTATCACCTTGACGAACTGGCTTGCTCCGCCATCGGGCAAATCGTCCCGATCAACCGACGTGATAACGATGTGCGACAGGCCCATGGTTGACGCAACCCGTGCGACATGTTCCGGTTCCAGCGGGTCGACCGCGCGCGGCATCCCGGTTTTGATGTTGCAAAAGGCACAGGCGCGCGTGCAGGTGTCGCCCAAAATCATCACCGTCGCATGCTTCTTGGTCCAGCATTCGCCGATATTGGGGCACGCAGCCTCCTCACACACAGTGTGGAGGTTCAAATCGCGCATCAGCCGGCGTGTTTCAGAAACGCCATGACTGGTCGGAGCCTTGACGCGAATCCAGTCGGGCTTGCGGGTGCGGGCGGCGGGTTGGGGAGCATTGCTGGCCATCGCTGCGCCATAGCGCCGGTGCGCCCCCTTCTCAACCGCCATATCCTCCCCTATGGCGCACGCATGACGGGATTCGATGATATGCTGGCGGGTTACCGCCGGTTTCGTGCGCAAAATTGGGCTGGACAGCGCGACAGGTGGGCGCAATTGCGTGAGGGGCAGAGCCCGCGCGTGATGGTTATCGCCTGCAGCGACAGTCGGGTCGACCCGGCACAGATATTTGACACCCACCCCGGCGAGATTTTTGTTGTGCGCAACGTGGGCGCACTCGTCCCGCCGTTCGAAACCACGCCAGGGCGACATGGCGTTTCGGCCGCACTCGAATTTGCGGTGCAGTTCTTGAAGGTCGAAGAAATCGTCGTCATGGGGCATGGCAGCTGCGGCGGATGCAATGCGGCGTTGCACCAAAATCTGGCAGGCGCGGCGCCCGGCGAAGGTGGCTTTATTTCCGATTGGATAGCGATGCTCGCGCCCGAACGCGAAAAAGTGGTGCATGCGCACCCCGATATTCATAGCGCAGCAGCGGCACAGGCGATGGAATTTGCCGCCGTGGGCGTCAGCCTCGCCAATCTGCGCACATTCCCGTGCGTGCACGCGCTGGAGGCCAAGGGCAAGCTGCGCTTGATCGGCAGCTATTTTGCCGTGCGCGACGGCATTTTGCACTTGTTGGATGAGGGGAGCGGGCGCTTCGCCCCCCTCTCCTAATTCGAACTATCGCGTCAATTTCTTATAGCTGGAACGCCCGGGTTTCAGCGCATCGTCACCCAGCCGACGCAATTTATCCTCCTCATAGGATTCAAAATTTCCTTCGAACCATTCGACATGTCCGTCGCCTTCAAAGGCGAGGATGTGGGTCGCCAACCGGTCAAGGAAGAAGCGATCGTGGCTGATAACCACCGCGCATCCGGCGAAGCTTTCCAATGCTTCTTCCAGCGCGGCCAGCGTTTCGGTGTCGAGGTCGTTGGTCGGTTCGTCGAGCAGCAACACATTACCGCCCTGTTTCAGCATTTTGGCCATATGGACGCGGTTGCGTTCCCCGCCGGATAGCTGTCCAACCTTTTTCTGCTGGTCGCCGCCCTTGAAGTTGAACGCGCCGACATAAGCGCGGGTCTGCATCTCATGCTTGCCGATGGTCATCAACTCATGCCCGCCGGAAATCTCCTCCCAGACATTTTTATTGGGGTCGAGCGCATCGCGGCTCTGATCAACATAGCCCATTTGCACCGTCGGGCCGATGTCGATGCTGCCGCTGTCGGGGGTCTCCTTACCCGTCAGCAGCTTGAACAGGGTCGTCTTGCCCGCGCCATTGGGGCCGATTACGCCGACAATGCCGCCCGGCGGTAACAGGAAGCTGAGACCGGAGAACAGCTGCTTGTCGCCGTAAGATTTGGCGATATCTTTCACCTCTATCACCTTGCCGCCGAGCCGTTCGGGGATTTGGATGAGGATTTGCGCCTTGCCGGGTGTGCGATTCTCCTGCGCGGCGACTAATTCGTCAAAGGCCCGCACACGCGCCTTGGATTTTGTCTGACGCGCCTTGGGTGACTGCCTGATCCATTCCAATTCGTCCTTGATTGCCTTTTGCCGCCCCGCATCTTCGCGCGATTCCTGCTCCAGGCGCTTTGCCTTTTTCTCCAAATAGG
Source organism: uncultured Sphingopyxis sp. (assembly GCA_937957805.1). Lineage (GTDB taxonomy): Bacteria > Pseudomonadota > Alphaproteobacteria > Sphingomonadales > Sphingomonadaceae > Sphingopyxis. Next base: position 3,771 of record CALFXW010000135.1, on the reverse strand, counting down.
TCGAATAATTGCCCTCATATGGGAAATAGCGACCACGATCGAGCTCAAGGATCCAGTTGACGACATTGTCGAGGAAATAGCGGTCGTGGGTGACGAGGATGACGTTGCCGGGATAATCGACCAGATGTTGTTCCAGCCACGCGACGCTTTCGGCGTCCAAATGGTTGGTCGGTTCGTCGAGCAGCAATATGTCCGGCTTTTCGAGCAGCAGACGGGTCAGTGCGATGCGGCGCTTTTCACCGCCGGACAGGTCATCGACTGCGGCATCTCCCGGCGGACAGTTCAGCGCTTCCATCGCAATTTCGAGCTGATTGTCGAGCGTCCAGCCGTCCACCGCGTCAATCTTTTCCTGCAAATCGCCCATTTCGGCCATCAGCGCGTCAAAATCACAGTCGGCGGGCGGATCCCCCATGATCATGCTGATTTCATTGAATCGGTCGAGCATATCGGCAACCTGCCGCACCCCGTCCATGACATTTTCTTTGACGTTTTTGGTGGCATCAAGCTGGGGTTCCTGGGCGAGATAGCCGACGCTAATCCCCTCCCCCGCCCAGGCTTCGCCAGTAAAGTCTGTATCCAGCCCCGCCATAATCTTCATCAGCGTCGATTTGCCGGTGCCGTTGGGACCGACAATACCAATTTTTGCATCGGAATAAAATTGCAGATGGATATTGCTGAGCACCGGCTTGGGCGCGCCGGGGAAGGTTTTGGTCATCCCCTTCATAACAAAACTATATTGCGCGGCCATGCCAGTTCCTCTGTCTTCAGCAAATGGTGGGAGTTGTCGGCGCGCGCCCTAGCAAGTGCGCTGCGACATGGCAATCAAGCGCAAGTTGACAATTGTGGACACAGGCTTGTGCTTTGGTCGTTGACGCGCAAGAAAGTGCGCCATGATTCGCACCCTCCCCAATTTCGCCCCGCGAGCGCGTTCGGCAGCGCTTGCACCCCTTTTGCTTTCCGTGGCGGCTATCGCGGCACCCGTGCATGCACAGACAGCGCCCGATGCGCTGGCCGCCGCGCGCGATGCTGCACTGGCGGATGCTACGGCCTATGATTTTGTCGCCGACTTGACCAGTCAAGTCGGCCCGCGTCAGGCCGCGACAGAGGCGGAGGCGCGCGCACGCGCATGGGCAGTGGCCCGGCTGAACGCGATGGGCTTTGCCAATGTGCGGGTTGAACCATTCCAGATGCCGACATGGGTTCGCGGCGAAGAAACTGCGTCGATTATTTCCCCGCGCGTTCAACCGATGGCGGTAACTGCATTGGGTAACAGCGCCGCAACGCCTGCCGGCGGTATGGAAGGTGATCTGGTCATTTTTCATGACCTCGCTGCCTTTGACGCCGCGCCCGACAGCGCCATTCGCGGTAAAATCGTCTATATCGGCCACGACATGCAGCGCACACAGGATGGGTCATCCTATGGTGCATTTGGCGTTGTACGGTTCATGGGCCCCGGCCGGGCAGCCGCGCGCGGCGCGAGCGCGATTGTCATCCGTTCGGTCGGGACCGATGATCATCGCAACCCACACACCGGCAACACCAACTTCCCCGCAGGCGTTGCCGCCATTCCCGCCGCCGCGGTCTCCAACCCTGATGCCGATCTGATTGAACGCATTGCCGCCAACGGCGATGGGCCGGTGCGTATCCGCCTCAACCTGACCCCACGCAATTTGGGGCAACAAACATCGGGCAATGTGCTCGCCGAAGTGCCCGGCAGCGACCCCGCAGCGGGCATTGTTGTTGCCGCCTGTCACCTCGATTCATGGGATTTGGCAACCGGCGCAATAGATGATGGTGCGGGCTGCGCCATCATCGCCGCTGCGGCACAGCGTGTTGCGGCAATGGGCCAACCCCGCCGCACCATTCGCCTGTTGCTTGCAGGTGCAGAGGAGGTCGGTGTGCATGGCGGGCGCGCTTATGGCGCGGCACATGCAGCGGACAATCATGCGGTAGCGCTTGAATCAGACTTTGGTGCCGATCGTGTCTGGCGCGTTTCCTTCAAGCTGCCCGAAACGGCTGCCGCGCTCAGCACGCGGATTGCCAATTATCTCGCCCCGCTCGGCATTGGACGCAGCAACAGCCCGGCAGGCGGTGGTGCGGATATTGGCGCGTTGGCCGCAGCGGGCGTTCCGGTGATTGATCTGGAACAGGATGGCACCCGCTATTTCGACATTCACCACACGCCCGACGATACGCTCGACAAGATCGACCCGCAACAGATTGCGCAAAATGTTGCGGCATGGGTGGTGACCCTGTCGCTGCTCGCCAACGCGCCTGAAACGCTCGGCCCCGGCCAATGAAGGGATTGGCAGCAGCCCTATTTTTGCTGCTCACCGCATGCGGTTCGGGCAGTGAAGAACGCGCTGCTGCCGACCCGTCCAAGCTGGATGCGGAGGCAGAAGCCCGCGCCCAATCAATAGAGAAGGCAGCGGATGCGGCGGTTGCAGCAGCGGAACGCGATGCAGGGGCTGCGCTCGATACCATGCGGGCGCAGGATGGTGCCATGACCGACAGCGCGACTGCCCCGGCTGCGGAAGCTTCTGAGAAATAGAGAATTGGTCGGGGAGACAGGATTCGAACCTGCGACCCTCTGCTCCCAAAGCAGATGCGCTACCAGGCTGCGCTACTCCCCGACCTTTTCATTCCACGCCGCTGACGTTGGTGGGCCCGGCAGGACTCGAACCCGCGACCTAGCCGTTATGAGCGGCCAGCTCTAACCAACTGAGCTACAGGCCCACGCCATCGCCAAACTTGCGTCCGCGCGCCGATAGACGAAGTGCGGACGCGCTGGCAATGATTATGTCGACTGCCGCGCCATTTGATATATTTCGCCCAAGTGGCTGGAGCGCACACCGCGTTTCGCCATATGGTTGAAAACGGTATCGAGCCAACGGTAAAATTGCTTCAAATCGTCAGCATCGCGGACATAAGGGCTGCCGCCGATTGCCAGCGACGGCGAATGAAAGGACAACAGGAGCACAGGCAGTTTTTCAGCCAGCGCCTGGTCAATCGCCGCGCAGGCCAGCCGCGCAGGTGTCCCTTCGGGGGTCAAGGGAATACGGCTCAACATCCGGCTGCGTGCCGCCAGCGACATGGCGAGCGGACGTTTGGCGAGCGCTGGATATAAATCTGCGCCCCAGCGCTTTGCACCCCAACCCAGATAGCATGTCGTCAGCGGCACTTCGAGCAATTGCTGCTCCGGATCGGTCCACCACGGCGCGCAGGCTTCGTGGCTGAAATCTGGCCCGCCCTGATCGCGATAGTCGAACAAGGGGCGGATCGATGAATCGACAACATAGCCCGCGTCGCGCAATATCTTGTGGCTGTTGGGGCCGATACCATATCGGCCAGCGCGGTAGACTTTGGGCGTGATGCCTAGGTTTTCAGCAATCGCATTGGTCGTGACGGCAAGCTTTTCCGCTTCGATATGTGCAGGCAGATTGCCCGCATAGCTGTTCGCCGGGTTGATCGCCTCGGCATAAGGCGGGGTCACCCATGGGTGGAGGTGCGTGCCAGCCTCCGCAGCGCCATCGGCAAAGGCGCTGCCCAGGGCGTCGCGACACGCGGCATTGGTCGCCACCGGATAATCCATGAAATAGGTGGGAACAACATGTGCTGCGGCGAAAAACGCCTGTCCTTTGGCCAAAGCGGGCACAGCGCGGCAATGATGATCGACACGTGAAAAGGGGCCGTCCCAGTCGAAACTTTCCTCCGTGTCGACCGTCAGGCAAAATCGCGGACGAAATTCCGCATCAAATGTCGCTGGTTCGC
>CALFXW010000134.1 GCA_937957805.1 uncultured Sphingopyxis sp. | reverse complement strand
CGATCTCGCTTCATCGCGTGCCAACCCTGCCTGTGCCACCCGACCATTGGCAGCGGTTTCGACGAACAGCGGGTCTTTATAGCCGCGCACGCGGCGGATGGCCTCGGTGCGCAACGCTTCTTCTTGGGCCAGACGCGCGGTGGCAATCTGCAAGGCCGCATCGGCGATTTGCACGTCGATAAATGCGCGCTCAACCGCTGCTGCGACATCGAGCCGCCGGGTCAGGGCGGCGGCGGCGGCGACATCCCCCTGCCGTTCTGCCAATGATATGCGCGCGGCGCGCCGGGCGCCATTTTCAATCGGCTGGCTGTAGCTGGCGGTGATTTCGGCCTGATTAAAGCGCGAATAGGCACCCGATCCAATGGCATTTTCAGCCTCTACCGTCACCTCACCCAATGGGCGGGTGGCGGCGGTGATAACGCCTGCGCGCGCGGCATCGCCAGCGGCAATGCCAATCTGATTTTCGGGCGCAACGGCGAGCGCGCGGGCAATGGCCGCATCGAGCGTGATCGGTTCCGCAGCGGCGCTGCTCGACCAAAGGGCGACCAAAATGGCCGCACCCCAAATTGGGCGGTGCATGGAAAAATCCTGAAATTGCGGGGACGTAGGGGCGGCGCGACAGGCTCGTCACGCGCCGACGGCGCAAAATCAGGCGGCGGGCGGTTCGACCGGCGGGCGCGGATTATAGTTGCCGAGCGGCATGGTGCCGCTGGCAAAGGGGCGCATCGCCGCCAGCGCCAATGGCATCGCGTCGCGCACAGCATCCAGCGCGGCATTGGGGCAATGATGGTGGCACAGGCTGCCATGGTCGGCGGATTTTTGGTGTTCGCCATCCTGGCTGTCGCCATCGGCCTGATGCGCCATCTGGCTGGCGGCGCTTTCAGCCCATGGATGCTCCGCCGCCTCGACATGCAGGCTGGCGCCCAAAAGCGCGAAAAATAAACCAAGGGTGAGGAGCAATCGCCGCATCGCGCGCCGCGCTAGCATGGGAAGGGTGCGGACGGCAAGGATCTGATCCGAACCTATCGTTTCGGGCTGGTACGGCGCCGAAATTCGCAATTTCGCGAATTTCGCACGAAAAACCTAACCCTCCTCTTCATCGCCATAATATTTTTCACCGATACGGATTTCTTCGCGCCCCTGCGCCACGCGGTGGGCATTGGTGTCGCGCAGCGAATAGACGCAGCCGCAATATTCCTGCTGGTAAAAATGTTCGCGCTTGGAAATTTCGATCATCCGTGCGGCCCCGCCGCCCTTGCGCCAGTTGAATGTCCAATATTTGATGCCGGGGTAATGGCTCGCCGCCCGTTCACCGCAATCATTGATTTGCGCCATATTTTTCCAGCGCGAAATGCCCAGCGATGATGTGATGATCGGAAAGCCATTTTCATGGGCATAAAGCGCGGTGCGTTCAAAACGCATGTCAAAACACATGGTGCAACGGATGCCGCGTTCGGGTTCCCATTCCATCCCCTTGGCGCGTTTGAACCAATTGGCGCTGTCATAATCGGCATCGACAAAGGGGACGCCATGCGCCTGCGCAAAGCGGATATTCTCCTCCTTGCGCAGCAGATATTCCTCTTTGGGGTGGATGTTGGGGTTATAGAAAAAAATGGTGTAATCGATGCCGCTCGCGCTCATCGCCTCCATCACTTCACCGGAACAGGGCGCACAACAACTGTGCAGCAGCAATTTTTGCGGCGCGTCACCGGCAATATCGCTGGTCGGCAGGGTCAATATCGGGCGGACAAATTCGGTCATGCGCGCGGCCATAGGGGATTTTTTGCCCCTTGCACAGCGGGGCATTCCATCCCTAGGGTGCGGGTCATGACCCGAAGTTTGACCCTGTTGGCGGCAAGCGTCGCCATCCTCACCCTCACCCCCCCCGCAGCGCAGGCGCAAACAGCCCCGCCGCCCGCGCCTGTTGCCGAAAATACCGCGCCGATTGTGCGCGGTGCCCCCGCGACGGGTGAACGGGTGGCAAACGGCGCGGCGCTGGTTTCCTCGGCGGATATGCGCGCCAGCGCGGCGGGGCGCGAAATGCTCGACGCAGGGGGCAGTGCTGCCGATGCGGCGATGGCGACGATGTTGGCGCTGACGGTCGTCGAACCGCAGTCGAGCGGGATCGGCGGGGGCGGTTTCTTTGTCTATCATGACGCGGCCAGTGGACAGACCATCACCGTCGACGGGCGGGAGGAGGCACCCGCCGCCGCGCGGGCCAACCGTTTCCTCCATGCCGATGGCACGCCAATGTCGATGCGCGAAGCGGTGCCCGGCGGGCTTTCGGTTGGGGTTCCGGGCAACATCCGCCTCGCCCAGATGGTGCACCAACGCTATGGCCGTCTGCCCTGGGCGCGACTGTTTGAACCCGCCATCCGCCTTGCCGAACAGGGCTTTGTGGTCAGCCCGTGGCTGGGCACCGCGCTTGCCGGTGCGGATCGGCGCTGGGCCGATATGCCCGAAACGCGCGCAACATTTTTCATCGACGCTCGGCCCGCGCGCACCGGCGAAACATTGCGCAACCCGGCGCTCGCCGCGACCTTGCGCGAAGTGGCACAGCGCGGCCCCGACGCCTTTTACCGTGGGGCACCCGCGCGCGCGATTATCGCTGCCGTGCGCGGTGCGGCGCATAACCCCAGCGACATGACGCTGGCGGATCTCGCGGCCTATCAGGCCGAAGCGCGCGACCCCGTCTGCACCAATTACCGCCAATATCGGGTGTGCGGCATGGGGCCGCCATCGTCCGGCGCGACGACGGTTTTTGCGATGCTCCATCTGATAGAGGGGTTTGACATGCGCCGCATGGGTGCCACCAACCCGATGAGCTGGCATGTGATGGCAGAGGCGATGCGCCTCGCCTATGCGGACCGTGACCTTTATGTCGGCGACCCCGCTTTTGTCGCGGTGCCGACGGCAGGCTTGATCGACCCAGCTTATTTGCGGGATCGCGCGCGGCAGATTTCGCCCTTTACCGTCCAGCAAAGCTATGCGCCGGGCACCCCGCCGGGGGCAGCGGCCCGTTCCCCCGGGGCCGATGGCGAAGTGCCATCGACCAGCCATTTTGTCGTCGCCGATGCGGCGGGCAATGTCGCCAGCATGACTTCGACGGTGGAGGGGGTGTTCGGCAGCCAATTGGTTGCGGGTGGATTTGTCCTCAACAATGAACTCACCGATTTTTCGATGATGCCCGAAATAAATGGCGCGCCAGTGGCCAACCGGGTCGAACCGGGTAAGCGCCCGCGTTCGTCGATGTCGCCGACGATTGTCTATGACGCGCAGGGCCGGGTGGTGATGGCGGTCGGCTCGGCTGGCGGCCCGCGCATCATCATGCATGTGTTCAAGACATTGGTCGGCGTGCTCGATTTCGGGATGAGCGCGGCGGACGCGATTGCACTGCCCAACCTTTATATGGCAGGCGATGGCGATATTATCGAAAATACCCCGCTGGGCAGCGAACTCGCCCCCCAATTGGCGCGTTTTGGCCGTCCGGTTATCGCCAGCGATCTGGGGTCAAAACTCAATGCCGCAACCCATGAGACCGATGGCAGCTGGACCGGCGTTGCCGACCCGCGCAGCGTTGGCGCGGTGGCGGTGGCAACAGGCCAGTGAAGGGCGGCCAGCTGCATCGCATTTTGTGATTCCTGGGCGGGAATGAAGATGGTGCGCTCCAGCCTATGCAGGGGCACAAAACCATCAACCCTACGTCCCCCTCCCCTTCAGGGGAGGGGTTAGGGGTGGGGTGTTGCGGCAACGACAGGGCTGGTTGCTAGGCAGCATCTTGGCGTGGAACTTTTTGGATCCCCGCCTTCGCGGGGAGGACGATGGGGTGTTGGGAGTGCAGCCCAATCCGCTCGTATCTCGACACGCTCGATACGAACGGATTAGGCGGCGGCCAGATTCTATTTCTTGGCGTCTTGGCTACTTGGCGCGAACCTGAAACCCCTCCACCACCGCTTCGCGGCGGTCCCCTCCCCCGATGGGGGAGGAGTTACTGGCCCACCCCCGACCCCATCCGCAACCCTGAGGGGAGATATATCTCTGCTTTCTCTGCGCATCCGCACCTCATGCGTTACAGCCCGAACCCGCCCGACACGCTGATCTGCTGTCCGGTGACATAGGCAGCGCGGCTGGACGCGAGAAAGGATGCGGCATAGCCAATATCCTCTGACCGGCCCCAATGTTTGAGCGCCAGCGCCTTGTGCGTTTCTTCGACCCAGCCATCGGGAAATTGGCCCTGCGCCATCAACTCGCGGAACATGCCCGCATCAATGACGCCGACCAATATCGAATTGGCGCGGATGCCAAAACGCCCTTCTTCGACCGCGATGCCGCGCAAAAAACTCTCATTCGCGGCCTTGGGCGCGACCGACAGGCCATCACGCGCGGGCCAGCGACGGTGCCCCGCCGAACCCAGATGGACAATCGCCCCGCCGCCATTTTCGCGCATATGGGGCAGCAATGCCTGCACCACCGCAAACAGGCCATGCACCTCCACCTCAAAGGCGCGCCGCCACGCCGCCTCGCTCGTTTCGCTGAGCAATGTCTGTTCGACCAGCGGCCCCGCCGCCCAGATGAGGCTGTGGATGCGCCCATGCTGCGCGATGACATCGCCGATCAATTTGTGGAGCGATGCGGCATCGGTAATGTCGCATTGGTGGCAGCTCGCCTTGGTCGCCACACGCTGCGCGAGCGCGGCCACCGGTTCGGCCTTGCGGTTATAGACAAGCGCCAGATCGGCCCCGTCGGCGGCCAGCACCTCTGCCACGCCATTGCCGATCCCGCCGCTCGCCCCCAAAACCAATACGCAACCCTGTGGAAACAACGCTTCTGCCTGCATGTCCGTGCCTTTTATTATTGGTGAACCATGGCGCGGCCATTGCGGCTGGCGCGCAGCAATGCAAGCCATGACGGCAAATTAGCAATAATATTTCAATGGCTTGATGGCGCTCAGCGCGGCCTTAACCGGTAATGGCTGACCGCCCATGGTTCCCCGCCGCCATGGCCAAAAAGTCCCTCTGTCGCCAGATAGAAGAAACGCCAGCGCCGCCGCCAGATGTCGGCATCATCGCCATAGACTTCCTGCAATATCGGGGTGATGGTCGCATGGTTGGCATCAAAATTGGCCAGCCATTGGCGCGCGGTGCGGGCGTAGTTTTCGCCATTCCAGCGCCAGCTTTCTTCAACCGCAAACAATGCGTCAAATTGCGCTATCAGATCATGGCTGGGCATGATCCCGCCGGTGAAAAAATATTGGCCGATCCAGTCCGCCGCATCGCCATGATCGAAACGATATGCATGGGTCAAATGGCTGAAAATATGGATGCATAATCGGCCATAATCGGGTTTGAGCCAGCCGTGGATGCGGCCCAATAATTGCCCCCAATTGGCCATATGTTCAAACATTTCGACCGACACCACCCGGTCGAAGCGCGCGTTCGTCGTAAAATCATTCATATCGGCGGTAATGACCGTCACATTGGTCAGGCCGCGCGTTGCCGCCGCCCCCTCTATATAGGCGCGCTGCGGGGCCGAATTGGAAACGGCGGTAATGCGCGCATGGGGCAAAGCGCGCGCCATGCAGAGCGTGAGCGAACCCCAACCGCAGCCCAATTCCAATATATCCTGCCCATCGGTGAGCGCGGCATGTTCGATCGTTGCCAAGAGCGCCACATCCTCCGCCGCCGTCAGGCTTTCATCGCCGCGCGGGTAAAGGCAACTGCTATATTTGCGCGCCGGGCCGAGCGTTGCTGCAAAAAATTCGGGCGGCAGCGCATAATGTTGGGCATTGGCCGCATCTGCATGTTCGGCAACCGCGCGCGTCGCCATGTCGGCAGCAAATGCAGCGGGGTTGGCGGGCTGAGCGGCAAGCTTGCGTGCGGTTTTGGCCACCATGTGCGCAATTGCGCGGCGCACCAGCCAGTCGGGCAGGTCATGGCGTTCGGCAAAGCGGATTGCGGCGGTTTTTAACGACATCATCCCCCCCTTTTTTCACCTATACGCGGCTGATACAGTTTTTGGATATGGGGGCTTGTGATCCAAGCCACGGATCATCTGCGTATGTGTTGCTAATCCGATTGCGAGGGGGATGGTTGCGACGATATGGGTAAGGTGGCGTTTCTGTCTGGTGCTGGGGTTGAAAATCATCGCGCGCGTCCGCTCGACATTGCGGTCATCGGCAGCGGTATTTCGGGGCTGTCGGCGGCATGGCTGCTCAGCGGGAAACACCGCGTCACCCTCTATGAAGCCGACAGCCGCATCGGCGGGCACAGCCATACGCAATTTGCCGACGGGCGGGCCATCGACACCGGCTTTATCGTCTATAATCAATCCACTTACCCAAATTTGACCGCGATGTTCGACCATTTGGGGGTGGCGAGCGCGGCATCCGACATGGGATTTGCCGTCTCGCTCGACGATGGACGGTTTGAATATAGCGGGTCGGGCCTTGCGGGCCTGTTCGCCCAGCGGCGCAATATGCTGCGCCCGCGTTTCTGGCAGATGCTGCGCGATCTGGTGCGATTTTATCGACAGGCACCGCGCAATATTGCCGCGCTCGGCCTTATCACGCTCGACGAATATCTGGATACCGCCGGTTTTGGGGAGGGGTTTCGCAACGACCATCTCTACCCCATGGCGGCGGCGATATGGTCAACGCCCGCGGCGCAGATCGGCGCCTATCCCGCCGCAGCTTTCATTCGTTTTTGTGAAAATCACGGGCTGCTCAAATTTTTTGGCCGCCCGCAATGGCGCACGGTGGCGGGGGGCAGCCAGCAATATGTGGCACGGCTGGCGCAGCATATCGGCGCTATTGTCACCAATGCCCGCATCGGCGGGGTGGATGGGGGCGGTGATGGCGCGGATATAATCTTTGCGGACGGGGCGCGGCGGCGCTTTGACCATATTGTGCTCGCCACCCATGCCGATCAGGCGCTGGCGCTGTTGGCCCGGCCGAGCGCGGCGGAACGCGCAACGCTCAGCCCCTTTACCTATATCGACAATGTCGCGGTGCTCCACAAGGATGCGTCATTGATGCCGCGCCGCCGCCGTGTCTGGTCGAGCTGGAACTATATGACGCGCGAAGCGGCGGAGGGGCGCAGGCTCGCCGTCACTTACTGGATGAACCGGCTGCAGAATATCGACGGCGCGCGCGATTATTTTGTGACGCTGAACCCGCATCGCACGGTGGCGGAGGATGCGATTTTCGCGCGCACCACTTATGGCCACCCCTATTTTGACGCCCGCGCCATTGCCGCGCAGCAGAAATTATGGGCACTGCAAGGGCAGCGTAATTTATGGTTCTGCGGCGCTTATTTCGGGGCCGGTTTTCATGAGGATGGGTTGCAGGCAGGGCTTGCGGTGGCGGAGGCTTTGGGCGGCGTCCAGCGGCCATGGCAGGTCGCCAACCCGTCGGGGCGGATTTGCATGGATGTTGCGCCACCGGGGTTGGTGGCGGCCTGATGGCGACGGATTGGTGCGGGGGGCTGAATGAAAACCGCTGACGCGCTCTATGTCGGTTATGTGCTGCACCAGCGGCAACGGCCGCGCGCGCACCACCTGCGCTATGGCGTTTTTTATCTGCTGCTCGACATCGACCAATTGGCGGAAAATGCGCGGCGTTTGTGGCTGATCGGCCATAACCGAGCGGGCTTTTTCGGCGTCCATGACCGTGACCATGGGGCCGCACCGGGGCAGAGCCTGCGCGCAATGGTGCTGGCGCAATTGGCCACTGCGGGATTGGATGTGGCGGCGCTGGGCGGCGGGCAAATCCGCCTCCTCACCATGCCGCGCGTCATGGGCTATGGGTTCAACCCGCTGTCGCTATTTTATTGTCATGATGCGGCGGGGCGGCTCGCCGCCATCCTCTATGAAGTGCGCAATACGCATGGCGAACGGCATTTTTATGCGCATGGCGTGACGGGCACGGGGACGATGCGCCATGGCAGCGCCAAGGCATTTTACGTCTCCCCCTTTCTGCCCGACGACCTGCAATATGATTTTGTCGTTGCGCCGCCCGATGATCGGTTGCGCGTTGAAATAACTGCGCGCGACGGGGCAGGGCCGATGCTTTATGCCGCGCTCAGCGGGCAAAGGCGCGCGCTCACCAATGGCGCGCTGGTGACGGCGGCGCTGCGTTTTCCGTTGCAAAGCATCAAAGTCATTGCCGCCATCCATTGGGAAGCGGTCAAAATCTGGGCCAAGAAAATACCGATACAGCGCCACCCCCAACGGCGGCAACAATAGGGCTTGACCTTCCCATGATGGGAAGGTGCAAAGGGGGCGGCGATACCCCCGATGAAATGGAAACGCCGCCGCCATGCCAGTTGCCGAAAACGTCACCGAAATGCCGCAAAACACCCCGTCGCCACAGATTTTGCGGGTGGAGGGGATGCACTGCGCATCGTGCGTCGGGCGTGCCGAAACCGCATTGCGCGCGGTGCCCGGCGTTACCGATGCGCGCGTTCAGCTGATCGCCGAGCAGGCGGTGGTGACGGGTGATGTCGCGGCGGACGCGCTGGTGCGCGCGCTCGCTGCCATCGGTTATGCCGCGCATGTGGTGCGTGATGCGGCAGCCGAAGCGGCCACGCGGGCGGCGGCACAGGCAGCGGCGCGGCGGGCGCTGGCGCGCGATTTTGCGCTTGCGGCGCTCCTCACCCTGCCGATTTTCGTGGTGGAGATGGGTTCGCATATCTTTCCCGCGCTCCACCATTTCCTCAGCGATACTATCGGCATGGCGCGGGTGCAAATGGTGCAGGCCTTGCTCACCACCATCCTCCTCCTCCTGCCCGGTGC
>CALFXW010000133.1 GCA_937957805.1 uncultured Sphingopyxis sp. | reverse complement strand
ATATAGCGCCTTTGTCTGGGCGGCGCTGTGCGGCTGGATATTTTTTTCAGAAAGGTTGCACCCGCCATTGCTGGTCGGCACCGCGCTCATCATCACCGGCTGCATCATCGCCGCCCGCGCCTCCGCCCGTCCGCAAGTCGGACAGGTGGAGGAGCTATTTGTTTAGGCGCTTTCGCGGATCACCCGCTCAACCACCGGGGCGATGACGTCGCGCCATTTGCTGCCATTGAATATGCCGTAATGGCCGACCCCTTCGGCGAGGAAATATTGTTTCTTGGCATCATCCAGCCCGCTGGCCAGCGTCAAAGCGGCACGCGTCTGACCAATGCCCGAAATATCGTCCCGCTCCCCCTCGATGGCGAGCAGCGCGGTATCTTTGATCGCCGCTGGGTCAACCAGTTTTCCACGATAGTTTAACAGCCCGCGCGGCAGCAGATGGCGCTGAAACACTGTATCGACCGTTTGCAGGTAAAATTCGGCGGTCATGTCGCAAACCGACCGATATTCATCGTAAAATTCCATATGTTTTTCCGCGCTTTCGCCGTCACCGGCGACCAGATCGGAAAACATGTGCCAATGGCTCACCATATGGTTGCCAAGGTTCATCGACATAAAGCCCGACAATTGCAAAAAGCCGGGATACACCCGCCGACCTGCCCCGCGATAGTAGGGCGGCACGGTGGCGATGACATTGTGGATGAACCAGTCGTGCGGCTTGCCCGTCGCATGGTCGTTGACCGCGGTTGGCGCTTCGCGGGTATCAATCGGCCCGCCCATCATGGTCAGCGATTTGGGGCGGCACGGGTGATTGTTCGCCCCCATGATTGCTGCTGCGGCATATGCTGGCACCGACGGTTGGCAAACGGCCAGCATATGCGCATCCGGCCCAATATGTTCGAGCCATTCGATGATATAATCAATATAGGATTCAAGGTCGAAACCGCCGCCGGTCAACGGCACGTCGCGCGCATCGCGCCAATCGGTTATCCAGACGTTATGACCGGGCAGCATCCGTTCGACTGTGCTGCGCAGCAAGGTCGCAAAATGGCCCGACATCGGGGCAACAATCAATAATTTGGGCGCGTCCGCATTGGCAGCATGGACAAAATGTTTAAGCTGACCAAAGGGTTTGCGCGCTTCGACACTTTCGCTGACCGGCAGAATTTCCCCACCCACTTCGACGCTATCAAGGCCAAATTTGGGCTTACCGCGCGGCGCACTGGCGTGGGCAAAAACGTCGAGCGCGCTGGCCGCCGTCGGCCCGCCAAAAGCATAGTTGAAGGGGGCGGGGACAGTGCCGATGAAATTGGCCGTCGCATCGGCCCAGCGGCTGGCCCCGGCCAGCATGGCACGCTGCATATCGTGCGCAAAATAGAGCATAAAGGTCATTCCCCTGCACCACCTTCGTTGTGGCTTTGCTGTGCTTCGCACCCTGCTGCCATGTTGCAGCGCAACATGCAATAGCCGCAAAGGATAAGGTGCCGATACACTTCATAGGGCGTGAAGCTGACGCCCCCTTGCCGGTGAGGCCCGCTTGCTGCTAGCGCTGCTGCCGATGCCTGACCCTGTGCCCACCCCGCCCGCTGCCCCCAGTCAACGCAAGCTAGCCTCTCTCCACATGGTGTGGGATGCGGCGCGGCGATACCCGCTGCAGATCGGGCTGGCCATTTTGGGGTTGGTCGGTTCGTCGACCGCCACCTTGTCGATACCGGCAGGTTTCCGCTTGGTAATAGATCGCGGTTTTGCCACCGGCAATTTGGCGGCAATCGACCATTATTTTCATATCTTGCTTGGCATTGTCCTGCTCCTCGCGCTGGCGACCAGCGTGCGTTTTTATTTCGTATCCTGGCTCGGCGAACGGGTCGTGGCTGATGTGCGCCGCGCGGTGCAGCGTAATTTGCTGCGTCAGGCACCCGCTTTTTTTGAGGAAAATCGGCCGAGCGAAATCGCCAGCCGGATGACCGCTGATACATCGATCATCGAAGTCGTGGTCGGCACCACCATTTCGGTCGCGCTGCGCAATCTGGTGACCGGCATCGGCGGTATTGCCTATTTATTCTACCTGTCACCCAAAATGGCGGGGTTTATATTGGTCGGCATCCCGCTATGTATATTGCCAATCATCCTTGTCGGGCGACGTTTGCAGGCACTTTCCCGCGCCAGTCAGGACAGGGTGGCCGACGTCGGTGCGATGACAACCGAAGTGTTGGGGGCGATGAAGATCGTCCAGGGATTTGGTCAGGAAGTGCGCGAAGGCGAACGATTCGCCGACGCCGCCGAACGCACGTTCGCCGCCGCCAAACGGCGCATTTCCATCCGTGCATTGATGACGACAGCGGTTATCGCGCTCATCTTTGGCGGCATCGTCTGCCTGCTCTGGTATGGGGCATGGCAGGTTGCGGGCGGGCGGATCAGCGTCGGCACGCTCGCCGCCTTTGTTTTGACCGGCGGTTTCGTCGCCGGTGCCTTTGGCGCTCTGACAGAGGTTTATGGCGATTTGATACGCGGTGCAGGTGCCGCCGGCCGGCTCGCTGGCGCGCTACCGCGTGCAGGAGATGCTCGGCTACATCAACTCCGAGCTGCACAAGTCGTACAGCCCGCTGTTCAACCCCAAGACGCCGGCCGAGACCCGCGAGGAGCGGATCGAGTACCTGCGCAAGCGCTACGCGTTCATCGAGCAGACGCTGGCCGGCAAGGACTACCGGGCGCTGGTCGAGTCGGCCGAGGTCGCGGCGCTTATCCAGCCGTTCATCGATCAGGTCAACACCCAGATCGCCAAGTGGGAGACGGTCAAGAAGTTCCAGATCCTGCCCCGCGACCTGACCGTCGAGGAGGGCGAGCTGACGCCCAGCCTCAAGGTCAAGCGCAAGGCGGTCGAGAAGAAGTACGTCGAGGTCCTCGACGAGATGTACCAGGGCGCGATGGCCGACGTGTGACGCTGGTCGCGACCGCGGCGGCGCCGGTCACCGACCTCGCCGGCGTGCGCACGCCGCAGCTCCCGCTCGGCGCCGGGCCGGTGGTGCTGGTGGCGATCGAGCTCGGCCCCGAGTTCGCGCTGGGCGGCTCGTGCCTGGCCCAGGCCCACGGCCAGCTCGGCGATCACGCGCCCGACGTCGATCCGGCGGCGCTGCGCCGCTTCGTCGACGTGATCCACGGCCACCGCGCGCAGATCCTCGCGTACCACGATCGCTCCGACGGCGGCCTGCTGGTCGCGTTGCTCGAGATGGCGTTCGCGTCAGGCGCCGCGCTCGAGCTGGGTGTCCCGGCCGGCACCGATCCGCTGGCGGCGCTGTTCGCCGAGGTGCCCGGCGCGGTGGTCGCGGTGGCGCGCGACGCGCTCAAGCTGATCCCCGCGACCCTGCCGATGCCGATCAAGCTGGCCGGCCACGAGCTCGGCAAGTGGACCATCGCGCTCAAGACCGAGGTGCTGCTGATCGGCGCCGGCGCGCTGATGAGCTTCCGCACCGGCTGGTCGATGCTGCTCGGCGCGGTCGTCACCTACGCCGTGATCGCGCCGCTCTTGGTCGAGCACCACGAGGTGGCCACCGTCGGCTACAAGGCGATCGTCAACTGGACGCTGTGGCCCGGCGCCGGCATCCTGGTCGGCTCGGGCATCACGTCGTTCC
>CALFXW010000132.1 GCA_937957805.1 uncultured Sphingopyxis sp. | reverse complement strand
GTGTGCTCTTCCGATCTGGCCGATGACGGCACGGCTGGCTATCACCCGCACGAAAGCCCGCTATCCATGTTGATACCGCTGGCGCTGCTGACCACCGGTGCAGTTTTGGCTGGGTTTTTCTTTCACCATGCCTTTGTCGGTGCAGAGGAAGGCGCGCATTTCTGGGGTAGCAGCATCGCCTTTGACGCGCATCTGATGCACGCGATGCATGAAATCCCCATGTGGGCAAAGCTTGTGCCCGCAACGGCGATGATCATCGGCCTCGTCATCGCATGGCGCAATTACATCATCGATCCGTCGGCTCCGGCGCGCTTTGTTCAGAATATGGCCGGGCTGCACAATTTCGTATATCGCAAATGGTATTTTGACGAACTGTACGACGCCATTTTCGTCCGTCCCGCGCAGGCGCTGGGCCGGATATTCTGGAAGGGCGGCGATGAAGCAATTATCGACCGTTTCGGCCCCGATGGCGCGGCGCGCGCGGTTGCGGGCACCAGCGGCGTCGCGGTCAAAATCCAATCCGGTTTTCTTTATAGCTATGCCTTTGTCATGCTGATCGGCCTTGCCGCTCTGGTGACATGGCTGATGGCGGTGGTGCGCTGATGTTGGCGAATTTCCCGATAATTTCGACGTTGGTTGCGCTGCCTGCGCTGGGGGCGTTCGCCTGTCTGTTTCTGGGCGACAGGGCGGCGCGCTGGACTGCACTGGTGACGACGCTCGCCACCTTTGCGCTGGGCTGCCTGATGTGGGCGCGCTTTGATGTAACGGGGCCGGTCTGGCAATTTGTCGAACGCGCCCCGATTGTCGGTCAATTCCATTGGGCGATGGGGATCGATGGCATTTCGCTGATGCTCATCATGCTGTCGGTTTTCCTGATGCCCATCTGTATCGGGGCAAGCTGGAACAGCATAAAGGATCGCGTTGGCCTTTATATGGCGAGCTTTTTGTTCATGGAGGCGCTGATGATCGGCGTCTTTGCGGCGCAGGATCTGATCCTCTTTTACATATTTTTCGAAGCCGGCCTCATCCCCATGTATCTGATTATCGGCATATGGGGCGGGGCGAACCGCATTTACGCGAGCTATAAATTCTTCCTTTATACGCTGCTCGGTTCGGTACTGATGCTGGTTGCGATGATCTGGATGATCTATGCCGCCGGAACCGCGGATATCCCAACGTTGATGCACACGGATTTCCCGGTCGCGGCGCAGCGCTGGCTGTGGCTAGCCTTTTTCGCCAGTTTTGCGGTGAAAATGCCGATGTGGCCGGTGCACACTTGGCTGCCCGACGCGCACGTGCAGGCGCCAACTGCGGGTTCGGTGATTTTGGCCGGCGTCCTCCTAAAAATGGGTGGGTACGGCTTTTTGCGCTTTTCGATCCCGATGTTCCCCGACGCATCTGCCGATTTCATGTGGCTGGTTTTTGGCCTGTCGGCAGTGGCGGTGATTTACACCAGCCTCGTCGCGCTGGTGCAAAGCGACATGAAAAAGCTGATTGCTTATTCATCGGTCGCTCACATGGCGATTGTGACCGCAGGCCTTTTCGCCTTTAACCAACAGGGGATAGAGGGTGCGCTGATCGTCATGCTCAGCCACGGGCTGGTTTCCGGCGCATTATTCCTGTGCGTCGGGGTGATTTACGACCGGCTGCATACCCGCGAGATTGCGCGCTACGGCGGACTTTCGAACAATATGCCGGGCTATGCGCTGTTATTTCTGTTTTTCACCATGGCGTCGATTGGCTTGCCTGCAACCAGCGGCTTTGTCGGCGAATTTTTAAGCCTGATTGGTATTTATGAAGCATCGTCATGGATCGCATTTCTGTGCGCGACGGGGATTATTTTGGGCGCGGGCTATATGCTCTGGCTCTATCGCCGGGTCGCATTCGGCAGCGCGGCGGGGGAAGATACGCTCTCCATGCGCGATTTGTCGGCGCGCGAATGGCTGTTGCTAACGCCGATTGCCGCCGTCGTCCTGTGGATGGGCGTTTACCCCGAACCGTTCCTTGCGCCGATGCGCCGGGATGCAACCGCGATTGCCGCGCGCATGGCCGACGCCAAACCGGCGAGTGATGCGCAATATCGTGCTGCATCAAGCCATGCGACCACTCCAGCCCATGACGCAGCGCAGGGGGGTGCGCACTGATGAACAGCGCTGAAATCTTGCTCATCCTGCCCGAATTGACGCTGACCATCGGCGGGCTGATTTTGTTGATGGTTGCCGCCTTTGCCGGTGACCGTGTAGCTGAATTGACCAACGCGCTGGCCGCCATGGTGCTGGCCCTGGCGCTTGGCCTCTTGTTACAGGGGCATGTCGCGGCGGAGCCGATTTTTTCGGGCAGCATCCGCGTGGATGCCTTTGCCAATTTTGCGAAAATCCTGATTTATGGCGCGGCGATTATCTCCCTCCTCCTCGCACCACGGTTTTTTGCGCGGCAGGGTTATCGCGCGGAATACCCCATACTCATCCTGTTTGCGGCGCTGGGGATGTCGATCATGGTCAGTGCCCATGATTTGATGACGCTCTATGTCGGTTTGGAACTCAACAGCTTGGCCGCCTATGTGCTGGCCAGCATGAACCGCAATGATCCGCGCGCGGCAGAGGCGGGGCTGAAATATTTCGTATTGGGGGCATTGGCATCGGGGATTTTGCTGTTCGGCATGTCTTTGGTGTACGGCTTTACCGGCTCGACCAACTTTGCAGGGATTGCGCTCGGCTTTGCAGGGGCGGGCAAGCTCGGCGTCCTGATGGGCGTTGTTTTCGTCCTAACCGGCCTTGCCTTCAAAGTGTCGGCGGTGCCGTTTCACATGTGGACGCCCGACGTTTACGAAGGCGCACCGACGCCTGTCACCGCCTTTTTTGCAAGCGCGCCCAAGGTCGCATCGGTCGCGCTATTGGTTCGGGTGTGCATCGAGGCATTTGGCAGTGCGATGGGTGACTGGCAACAGATTATCGCATTTTTGTCGATGGCGTCGATGCTGTGGGGGGCATTTGGGGCGATTGGACAGCGCAACATCAAGCGGTTGCTCGCCTATAGTTCGATTGCCAATGTCGGTTTCATGCTGATGGGGCTGGCGTCGGGCAGCGCGGCAGGGATCGCCGCTGTGCTGAGCTACCTCCTCGTCTATGTCGTCATGACGCTCGGCAGTTTTTTGGCAGTGCTGCAGATGCGCAAAGCCGATGGCGAAATGGTGGAGGATATCGCATCGCTCGGCGGGTTGTGGCACCAGCGTCCGGCACTGGCGATGGCACTTGCCATATTCATGTTCTCGCTCGCCGGTATTCCGCCACTCTTTGGTTTTTGGCCCAAGCTGCTGGTGTTCAGCGCGGCGATCGGCGTTGGGCTGGTGCCGCTCGCGGTGGTCGGGGCCATCGCATCGGTGATCGGGGCATTTTACTATCTGCGCGTCATCAAAATCATGTTGTTCGACCCGCCATCGGGGGTTGCGTTTCCGGTTTCGGGCAATTGGATGGAACGTGGCGTGATGGGTCTTGCCGCTGCTTATGTCAGCATATTCGGCTTTATATTGGTCGCGCCGCTTGCCAAAGCCACCCAATATGCCGCGAGTGCGCTGCTCTGACCATCCAGCTCGATTTTGTCCGCGAAACGGGATCGACCAACGCCGATATATTGCAGCTTGTTGCCGACCACCGCGCCCCGGGGGAGGGGTTTTGGCGCATAGCGGATCGTCAGAACGCCGGGCGCGGGCGGCTGGGACGCATATGGGATGACGGCTCAGGCAATTTCATGGGCTCGACCATGGTGGCCCGCCGCGCGGGTGACCCGCCAGCTGCCAGCCTGTCGCTGCTGGCGGGGGTAGCGCTTTATGATGCGGTCACCCATTTTGCCGGTGATGCCCCCGGATTGACGCTCAAATGGCCCAATGACCTTTTGTGGCACAAGGCAAAGCTCGCCGGTGTGTTGCTGGAGGGGCAGGGCGATGTCATCGTCATCGGCATTGGCGTCAACCTCAGCTTTGCGCCGCAATTGGCGGGGCGCGATGCGGTGGCGCTCTGTGCATTTGGCCATGATGTGCCGCGCGATGATTTTGCCCAGATCCTCGCCGACAAATTTGCCGATGCGCTGGCTGGCTGGCGCGCGGGGCAATGGCCCGATGCCATATTGTCCCGTTGGTTGCACCGCGCGCACCCGATTGGCACCAGCCTCTTCATTCGCGCGCCGATCGATGATGCGCCGCAAGCCGGATTGACGGGCCGGTTTGACGGCCTAGAGCAGGATGGCGCGCTGCGCATCCGGCTGGATGACGGGCAATTGCGCATTATCCACGCGGGCGAAGTCGGCGTAACACCATGATGGGGGAGAGGGTGGGCCATGCTGCTCGCGGTTGATGTCGGCAATACCAATGTCAAATTCGCGTTGGTCGAGGGAACGGAGATCCGTACCCGTTGGCGGATTGCGACCGACGCGCGCCGCACCGCTGACCAATATGCCGTTTGGTTGACGCAGCTTATGGCGCTGGAAGGGTTTGCGCGCGATGTCGTCAGCGCGGTTGTGGTTTCAACCGTGGTGCCGCGCGCGCTGCACAATATCCAACTGCTGGCTGAAAAATATTTCGGGGTGGAGGCGATGGTGGCCGGGCGCGCGCCGCTCACCTGGGGCATCGCGCTCGACGTCAAAGAACCGCAGTCGGTGGGTGCCGACCGCGCGGTCAATGCAATTGCCGCACATGCAACACTTCCCGGTGATTTGGTGATGATCAGTTTCGGCACGGCAACCACGCTCGACCATATTGATTATCGCGGGGCATATAAGGGTGGGTTGATTGCACCGGGCGTGAACCTGTCGCTTGAAGCGTTGGTTGCGGCGGCGGCCAAATTACCGCGCATCGCGGTCGAAACCCCGCCCGACGCCAGTGTCATTGGCACCACCACCGAAAGCCAGATGCAGATCGGCATTTATTGGGGCTATGTCGCGATGATGGAAGGGCTGATTGCGCGGATGAAAGCCGAAATCGGCCGCCCTGCCAAGGTGATTGCGACGGGCGGCCTCGCCCATGTTTTTCAGGAGCATAATCATTTGTTTGACCATATTGATCCCGATTTGACGCTGCGCGGAATTGCGCTGCTTTATCAACGGGCGGGAGCCGCCGCGTGACAAAGCCCGGTAAAGAAGTCTTGTTCCTCGCGCTCGGCGGGTCGGGCGAAATTGGCATGAACCTCAACCTCTATGGTTGTCAGGGCAAATGGCTGATGGTCGATTTGGGGGTAAGCTTTGGCAATGCCGATTACCCCGGCATCGACATCATCATGCCCGACACCGCATTCATAGAGGAACGCAAGGATGCGCTGGTCGGCATCCTCCTCACCCATGGGCATGAGGATCATATCGGCGCGGTCGCCTATTTGGCGGCGGATTTGGGCGTGCCGCTCTACGCCAACAGCTTTACCGCCGCATTGGTGGCGCGCAAATTGGCCGAAGAAGAATTGGCCGATACGGTCAAAGTCCATGTGGTGGACATGGACGCGCAATTCAAACTTGGCCCATTTGACATAAAGCTGGTGCAATTGGCGCACAGCATTCCCGATATGTGCGCGGCGCTGATTGAAACCCCCTATGGCCGGATATTCCATACCGGCGACTGGAAGCTGGATGATGACGCGAAATTGGGCCAGCCCGATGCCGAAGCGCGCGTTCGGGCTTTGTGCAAAGGCGGAGTCGATGCCATCATCTGCGATTCAACCAATGTTTTCAACGCCAGCGCCTCTGGCAGCGAAGGGAGCGTGCGCGAAGGGTTGATGCAAGTCGTCGGCGAAGCGCGCGGCCGTGTGCTCGTCACCACCTTTGCATCCAACGCCGCGCGGCTCGAAACATTGGGCGATGTTGCGCGGGCCACCGGGCGGCAACTTTGTGTGGCAGGGCGCAGTTTCGACCGGATAATAGAGGTCGCGCGCGCCAACGGGCATCTGAAAAATCTGCCGGAAATCATTGATTGGGACGCCGCGATGCGCCTGCCGCGCAGTAAATTGATGGTTGTCGCGACCGGCGGGCAGGGTGAACCGCGCGCCGCGCTCGCCCGGATTGCGGAGGGTAACCACCCACTGACGCTGGAGGCGGGGGACAGAGTGATTTATTCGTCCAAGCAAATCCCCGGCAATGAAATTGCCATCGGGCGGATTATGAATCTGCTCGCCGAACGTGGCATCGAAACGGTGACCGAAAAACAGGCGCATATCCATGTGTCGGGCCATCCGGGTAAGCCCGAACTCGCCGCGCTATATGCATGGACGGGGGCCAAGGCGTTGATCCCCGTACATGGCGAAATGCGCCATATGATGGAACAAGCGCGCTTTGCCAAAAGCGTCGGCGTGGCGGAGGCGTTAGTGCAAAAAAATGGGCAGGTGGTTCGCCTGTTGCCCGGCCCAGCGCGCATCATTGAAACCGTGGTTTCGGGGCGGTTGGTGCTCGACGGGGATATGATCGTCGCCGCCGATGGCGCCGCGATGACCGAACGGCGGCGCCTGTCGCAAAGCGGCCATGTTGCGGTGGCGGTTTCCGGGCGAAGTGCGCGCATTGTGCAGCGCGGCCTGCCCATCGACCCGGATGATATGGATCGCTTTACCCAGGAGGTGGAGAGCGCAGCGGTAAAGGCCGGGGTGCAGGATAAGGGTGGGGAGGATAAGCGCCGCGAAGCCATCCGCCTCGCCGTCCGGCGCGTTGCAACGCACTGGACGGGTAAAAAACCGCTCGTCGATGTCCTGTTGCTGGACAGTTAGGGGTAGTCACCTATGTACTGGACATCGGCGCTCGCCATCTATTTCCTTTTTTGGTTCATGTGCCTGTTTTTCGTGCTGCCGTTCCACGGGCGGCGCGATGGCGATGTGGCGGAGCCGGGGCATGATCGCGGCGCGCCGAGCAAGCTGCGCCCATGGCGCATCATAGCGCAGGTCACATTGGTCGCGGCGCTGGTTTTTGCGCTATTTTACATCAACTATGTCAACGGCTGGATTACGCGCGAAAGCATCGACCTGATGCGTTATTGGTCAAAATAGGGGATTTTGTGTCCATCCACCGTCAATATTTGGGCTGGCGTATCATATAATAGGCCAAGATTTTTGGCGTCAATCGCGGCATCCGTGGGTTGATCGAACAAAATGCGTCCCTGCTTCATCCCGATTATGCGATTGGCAAAACGCGCGGCCAATTGCACATCGTGGAGGATGATGCAGACATTCGCCCCGGCATCCGCCCGCGCGCGCAGCCGTGCCAATATGTGCAGCATTTGCGCGGGGTCGAGCGCGGCCACAGGTTCATCGAGCAACAGCAAGGGCGCATTGCCGACCAGTACACGGGCGAGGTGGACGCGCCGTTCCTCCCCCCCCGACAGCGTCGGCATCGTCCGGTGGGTCAGGTGCGCGATACCGCATTCAACCATGGCGTCGTCGATTTTATGGCCCCCGCCTGCATCCCCCCTGCCATAGGAAAAACGCCCCATCGCCACCACATCACGAACATGGAGCGGCCAGGCCATGGGCAGCGATTGCGGCAGCCAGCCAATAAGCCGCGCGCGCGCCAATCCATCCAATTTGGTCAAGCATTGGCGATCGACCCGCACACTCGCCCCCAAAGGACGGTCGAACCCGGCGAGGATGCGCATCAGGCTGGATTTTCCCGCGCCATTAGGGCCGATCAGCGCCGTCAGCCCGCGCCCCAGCACCAGATGATCGACATCGACAATCGTCGCATCGGCGGTTTCGGCCAATAAATGGTGCGCAACCAGTTCAACCATGGCGGACATTCCCCCAACGCAGGACGAGGAGGAGAAAGATTGGCGCGCCGACCAACGCCGCAATCGTCCCCAAATGCAGCGCATTGCCCCATGGGAATATGCGCACGCCAAGGTCAGCGATCAGCGTCAGCAGCCCCCCCATACCCGCCGCAGGGATCAGGCTGGCCCCCGCATCCTGCCGCAGGAAAAACCGGACAGCATGGGGCGCAACCAGCCCGACGAAGCCGATCATCCCGGCCAGCGCGACCGACCCGGCGGTGGCCAGCCCAGTGCCGATGACGATGGCAAGGCGGGTGCGGCGTAGATCCAGCCCATGGCTGAAGGCAGCTTCATCGCCCAGCAGCAGGAGCGACAGGTGACGGCGCTGTGTCAGCAGCACCAATATGCCGCCCAAAATGAAGGGAGCGCTGGTGGCACAGTCGTTCCAATCGCGGTTGGCAACCGAACCTGCCGTCCAGTTGATCAGGTCGGACAGCGAAAATGGGTTGGGGGCAAGATTGACAAACAGCGCCATCACCGCGCCTGCAAAGGCGGTGAGCGCTATGCCGAGGAGGAGGAGGCTGGCGACGCCGCGCAAGCGCATTGCCGCGCCGGTCAAGATGATCGTTGCGGCCAATGCTCCCGCCAAAGATGCGATCGGCACCACCCATGCGCCAAGGCTGGCAAGTCCAAAATATATCGCCCCCGTTGCCGCCGTGGTCGCACTGGCGCTGACGCCGAGCACACCCGGTTCGGCGAGCGGATTGCGCAACAGGGCTTGCAGCGCCGCGCCCGAAACGCCCAGCGCGCTGCCCGCGAGCAGCGCGGCGACCGCGCGCGGCAGGCGAATGTCGATCAAAATCGTGCGCACCGCCGCATCGCCTTGACTAAAAATCGCCTGCACCGCTGCAACCGGGTCAATCGCGACCGGGCCGAGCAATATCGCCGCAGCAAGTACAATGGCGGCGATAATTGCAAGGCCCAGAGTGAAGCGACGTGACGTCATGACGGCGAACCCCTTGCCCCGGCGCGCGCGGCGGCACCCGTCATCGCGTTTAACGCCGCCGCCGCCGTCCAATTACCGCACGCGAGCGCATAGCCCGGAATGTCTGCGACCGTGGCACGGTTCAGCGCCGCGTGCGTGCGCTTGTGCCGCGACGCGGACCAGCGGTCTTGCTGATACGCCGGACTGTCAAAAAAGCCGCGCAGCACGACATTTGGTGCGCGAAATTGCAGTTCCTCGATCGGCAGTGGGTGCCAGCCCGCGCGTTGAAAATAAGGTTGCAGCCCCGCCGCCGTCGCCATCGCCATAATCAGGCTGTCTGGGCCGCTGGTTACGTCCCCCGGCGTTGTATAGAGCGCGGTAAGTCGTGTGCGCGGCATGGCGTGGGCGCGGGCCAAAGCGGCGTCCCAATCCGCACGCAAGGCTGCGCCGCGTGCCTCTGCCCCCAAATCCTTGGCCATCTGGCTGATTGTCGGGCCAATTTCGGGCAGGCTCGCCGCATAGGGCAGGGTGACAACACGCACGCCGCCGCGCGCCATCGCTGCATCAAAACGCGGCCCGCCAGCATAGCTGCGTACCACGAGCGTCGGGCGAAGTGCCAAGATTGCCTCCGCATCCGGGCGGATGCGCGGCAATCCATGTGCGCGCGGCGTGGCATAGCCGGGGTCGCTGTCCGCCTCTTGCGAAACAGCAGTGATATCGACGCGCGGTAACAGCCCCAACACCGCCTGATCGGCGCAATAATCGATGCTGACGATACGTTCCTCCCCCGTTGTGGGGGGCGCGCGCAAACCCGCGCACCCACCCAGCGGGAGGAACAAAAATAACGTCAGCAGGCGAGTTACAGCCGCCACCGCACACCGGCGAAGGCAGCGCGGCCATAGGTCGAATATCCCGAAACGACCGTATAATTGGCGTCGGTCACATTGTCGCAGCGCGCGAATAATTCGATGCCGTTGTGGATCGGCACGCTGGCGCGCAGGCTGAGCAGGGCATACCCATCGAGCCGGACGCTGTTCGCTGCATTGTCGAAACTGTCGCCGACCATGGTCAAGGTCGCTCCCAGATTTGCGCCCCATGGGCTTTGCCAATCGGCAAGCAGCGCCAGATTAGTGCGTGGGCGCAGCGCCAATTGCTTGTCAAATTGCGCGCCGGGGGTGCGGTTGCGCGCGTCGGTAAAGCTGTAATTGGCGGTCAGGCTTAGACGGTGCGTCGGCTGTGCGCGAAGCCCCAATTCAAAACCGCGCGCGCGCGCCAATTCGATGTTTTCCGAACGAAAAGTCGCAAAGGAAAAGGCGATGAGGTCATGGCTGTCGCGCTGCCACAGCGTAGCCGAAAGATGGAGCGCGCCATCCAGCAACGCCCGTTCGACGCCAATATCATAGCTGTCGCTCGATTCCGGGCGCAGTGCGGGGTTGCCGAATGGCGGCTGCCCTTCGGTCAACGTCGGGGTGCGGAACCCCTGCGCGAAATTGGCGCGAATAATCGTTTGGTCGCCATCGGGGCTATAGGCCAGACGTGTAATGGCACCATTTGT
>CALFXW010000131.1 GCA_937957805.1 uncultured Sphingopyxis sp. | reverse complement strand
CGCAAGACGGACTTCAACGTCATCGCACGCAGCCTGAAGAACCCCGATCGTCACGGTCTATTCTACTTCGCCGTGACCGCGCCCCTGGCCCTCCAGCCTCCTGGAGTCGCCGACCGCCTCGCCGCGGTGCTGCTGGGGGAGTTGGATGTGGTGGAACAACCACCTGAAGACCCAAAAAAGACGGCGGCGGCAGCGCGGCGAGAGCGGCAACGGCAAGCGCTGCGGCAGGCGCTGCGGCGGCTGGCCGTGCGCCGGTGGGGAGTGAGGTTTTACCCTACGCGAACCAGCCGGGTGCCGAGGTGGTGCAGCGGCAGGTTATGATTTCGGGCGACCAATTGGTTGAGGCGCGACAGGATTTTGACCAGACCAGCGGCATGCCGGTGGTTTCCATCCGTTTCAACGGCGCGGGGGCGACGACATTCTCCCGCATTACGCGCGAAAATGTCGGCAAAAGATTCGCAATGATTGTCGATGGCAAGATTTTGTCGGCCCCGTCGATTAACGAGCCGATCAACGGTGGCTCGGCGCAGATTTCGGGCGGATTCACTGTCGAAAGCGCGTCCACCATGGCGATTGCGCTGAAGTCAGGCGCCTTGCCGGTCAAATTGTCAGTGGTGGAGGAACGGACCGTCGGCCCCGACCTCGGCAAAGAATCGATTGCCCAAGGTGCGATTGCGGGCATCGGCGCAACGCTGGCGACACTGTTGTTCATGCTGGTCGTTTACGGCCGATTTGGCGTCTACGCTAATATTGCTTTGATATTCAATATCTTGCTGATTGTCGGCACCATGGCGCTGACCGGTTCGGTGCTGACCCTGCCGGGGATAGCGGGATTTGTCCTCACCATCGGTGCGGCGGTTGATGCCAACGTGCTGATTAACGAACGCATCCGCGAAGAATTGCGGCGCGGCAGGCGGGTTATCACTGCGGTTGAAACCGGATATAAAGAGGCGAGCCGCGCCATTTTTGACGCCAACATCACCAACGTCATTGCCGCAGCAATCATGTTTGTGTTTGGTTCCGGCCCGATAAAGGGATTTGCCGTTGTGCTGACCATCGGCATTATCACATCGGTGTTCACTGCAGTGACCGTCAGCCGCATGTTCGTTGCGGGCTGGCTGCGCCGCGCACGGCCAGCAAGCCTCAATATCTGATACTGGCGGAGGGAAAGCCCATGAAACTTGTAAAGCTGGTACCAGACAATACCAATTTCCGCTTTTTGCGCTGGCGCAATATCGCCATGGGCATTTCGTTCCTGTGTATCATCGCGTCGGTTGCGCTGCTCGCAACGCGCGGGCTTAATTTCGGGATCGACTTTGTCGGCGGACAGACGGTGCGTGTCGCGTTTCGCGAAGTTCCCGACATTGACCAGTTGCGCGAAACCGTGGACGCGGTGACCGAAGGCGATGTGGTGGTGCAGGAATTTGGTTCCCCACGCGACATCGCCATCCGAACCGCGTTGCCCGAAGGGGGCGGCAAGGAAGCATCAGACAGGGCCGCAGAACAGCTGCAGGCGGCAATCCGCGCGCGCTATCCCGATGCGACCATATCGTCGATCGATACGGTGTCGGGCAAGGTTTCGGGCGAATTGCTGCAAACCGGTGCATGGTCGCTCGCGCTCGCGATGCTGGCAATTTCGGTCTATATCTGGTTTCGCTTTGAATGGCAGTTCGGGGTCGGCGCGCTTTTTGGCCTGTTCCATGACGTGACGCTGACGCTGGGATTTTTCGCGCTGACGCAGCTTGAATTCAACCTCAACATCGTCGCGGCGCTGCTGACCATTATCGGCTATAGTTTGAACGATACGATCGTCGTTTATGACCGGATTCGCGAAAATCTGCGCAAATATCGGCGGATGGGGATTGTCGAACTGCTCGACCTCAGCATCAACGAAACGCTGTCGCGCACGGTGATGACGAGCCTGACTATGTTGATTGCGCTCGCCATTTTGCTTTTCGTTGGGCCGGAAGTTATCTTTGGCTTCACCGCTGCGATGCTGCTTGGCATCTTCATCGGCACCTATAGCTCTGTCTATATGTCCGCGCCGATATTGGTCTGGCTCAAAGTTGGGCCGGACAGTTTTGTCGCGCAGGATGATGGGGACAAGCCCGCGCGTGGCGAAGGATATGGGGCGGTTGTTTAAGCGACCCGCTTGCCACCCTTCCATAGCGCACGCACACGTCCCTCCACCCCCAGCCCGTCAAAGGGCGTGTTGCTGGCGCGTGCCGGGCTTTTCCGTGCATCGATCCGCCATGCGGTGGCCGGATCAATCAGCGCAAGATCGGCCTCTGCGCCAATGGTCAGGCTGCCAACATCGAGGCCGAGCAAGCGCGCGGGGGTGCGGGCGACAAGGTCGAACAGGCGGGGCAGGCTGATATAGCCATCGCGCACGAGGCCGAGGCTGAGCGCCAGCAGGCTCGCCGCGCCGGCCATGCCCGGTTGTGCAGCGGCAAAGGGCAGGCGCTTATCCTCCGGCCCGCGCGGGTCATGTCCCGACGCGATAACATCAATCGTCCCGTCGCTGACCGCCTCAAGCGCGGCCTGCCGGTCATCCTCCTGCCGCAAGGCGGGGGACAGGCGGGCAAAGCTGCGCCATTCGCCCAGCGCAACGTCGGACAGCAACAAATGGGCAGGCGTGATGCCGCAGGTGACGGGCAGCCCCGCCGCCTTGGCCCGGCGGATGAGGTCAAACCCCGCACGCGTCGTCACCTGCCGGAAATGGAGCGGTGCGCCCGCAACCTCCACCAGCGCAATATCGCGCGCGATGGCGATGGATTCAGCGGCAGCGGGGGCTGCTGCAAGGCCAAGGCGCATTGCCATTTCCCCGTCCGTCGCGACGGCGCTGTGCACCAACCCTTCATCCTCTGCATGGGTGATGGTGACAAGGCCCAGCCCCCCCGCATAGCGCAACAGGTTGAGCATCAATGCGCTGTCGGCGATGCGATGCCGTCCGGTGGCGACGGCGCGCGCGCCCGCCTGTTGCATCAGGCCGATTTCGGCAAGTTCCGCACCTGCGAGGTCGCGGGTCGCAGCGGCGAGCGGATGAATCCATAGGTCAGGCTTGCCCGCCTTGGCCGCGCGTTCGATCAGTCCCGGATTGTCGAGCGGGGGTGGCCCGTCGGGCATCAGCGCGATGCGGGTGATGCCGCCTGCATGACAGGCTGCCAGGTCGGTTGCGAATACGCCAAGGTCGACCATGCCAGGGGTAAGCAGCGCGCCCTTTGCATCGACAATGTCGGCGTCTTGCGCCGTCACATCGCCGGTGGCGGCAATGCGGCCATCACGTATCAACAGCGCGCCATGGGCAACGTCGCTGTGCGTCGGGCAGACCAGCCGCGCGTTGATAATCAGTGTCGCGCTCATGCCCAACCCTCCACCCCGCGCTGCGCGCGCGTCAGAACGTCTAGGCAGGCCATACGCACCGCCACGCCCATTTCCACCTGTTCGGTAATCGCGCTGCGTTCGGGGTCATCGGCAATCGCGCTGTCGATTTCCACCCCCCGGTTCATCGGGCCGGGGTGCATGACCAGCGCGTCCGGCTTTGCCAGCGCGAGGCGCGCGGCATTGAGGCCGAACAATGCATGATATTCGCGCAGGCTGGGGAAAAAGCCGCCATCCATCCGCTCGGTCTGGAGGCGCAGCATCATGACAACGTCCGCCCCCTCCAGCGCGGGTTCGATGCGGGTAAAGCGCGCCGCGCCATAGGCATCAACGCATTCGGGCACCAGCGGGGCGGGGCCAGCCACCCGCACCTCTGCCCCCAAGGTGGCGAGCGCAATCATGTTCGAACGCGCAACCCGGCTGTGGCGTATATCACCACAAATGGTGACAACCAGCCCGTCGATACGTCCCTTGCGCCGCCGGATGGTCAGCGCGTCGAGCAATCCCTGCGTTGGGTGTTCGTGCCAGCCGTCGCCGGCGTTCAGCACCGGACAATCGACCTTGTCGGCAATCAGTGCGACCGCGCCGCTCATCGCATGGCGGATGGTGATGGCATCGGCGCGCATGGCATTGAGCGTCACCGCCGTGTCGATCAGCGTTTCACCCTTTTTAATGCTGGATTGCGCGGCCGCCATGTTGACGACATCGGCCCCCAATCTTTTCCCCGCGATTTCAAAGGATAGGAGCGTGCGGGTCGAGTTTTCAAAAAATGCGTTGATAAGGGTGAGGCCATGCAGCGCATCCGATTTAATGGCGCCTTTGGTGCGCGCGGCATCGGCCCAGCGCTCAGCCTCATCGAGCAGGAAGCAAATCTCCCACGGTTGGAGGCCCGCAAGCCCCAAAAGATGCTTGTGCGGAAAGGCGGCGCGTCCTTCAGGATAGCGGCTGGCGGGCTTGGGAACTGTCGATGTCATTAAAGCCGAGCCACTAACGAAGTGGCGGGCAAAACTCAAGAGCGGGTGAGCGCGTCTATCGCCCCCTGCAAAATATAGGCGGCGGCGGCATTGTCGATACGCGCCTTGCGTTTGGCACGGCTGACATCGGCAGCGACCATCGCTCGTTCGACCGCGACCGTCGACCAACGTTCGTCCCAGAGCAGCGTTGGCAGCGCCAAGTCGTTCAAATTGCGAGCAAAGGCGCGCACCGATTGGGTGCGCGGACTGTCGCTGCCATCCATATTGCGGGGCAGGCCGATAACCAGCCCCACCACTTGTTCCGCCGCAATCATGCGGGTGAGGGCCGCCTTGTCCGCTACAAAGCGGGTGCGTTCGATCAACGTCGCGGGCGTCGCAAATGCCCAGCCCGCATCGCACAAAGCAGTGCCGACGGTGCGCGTGCCAACGTCCAGCCCCAACAGCCGCCCGCCATTTGGCAGCAGCGCGGCAAAGGCGGCCACATCCTCCATTACATTATCGCGCCGCAAAGGCCGCCAGCCGTCGACGCGCATCGTCGCGGATATTGCGCCAGAACAGGCTGTAGTCATAGACATGATAATTATTGCCCGGCAGGACAAAGCCGCCCAAATCCGGCCCTTCACCGATCAAGAGCAGACCGCGACCGCCATTTGCGGGATCGTCACAGCGTGCACCGACCGCGCCGGGGAATAACT
>CALFXW010000130.1 GCA_937957805.1 uncultured Sphingopyxis sp. | reverse complement strand
GCGAGATTCCTAACGCTCGCGCGGATTGGCAAGCGCCGACAGCACCCCGCGCAATGTGCGCACTTCCAAACTCGACCAACCCGGCTTGGTCAGCAAGCTGCGCAGCATTTTGCGCGTTGCCGTGGTGCGTTCGGGCGGGTGGAAATATCCTGCACCAACCAGCATTTGGTCAAGTTGCGCCGCCATCCCTTCAAATTCCGCTTGGGGGGCGGGCGGGTCGATGTCGGTCTTGGGCGGTTGCACCAGCGGCGTCGCGCGCGACCAGGCATAAGCGGTCAAAATCACCGCTTGGGCGAGGTTGAGGGAGGAAAATTCAGGGTTGATCGGCACAGTTAAAATGGCGCGCGCCATCGCGACATCCTGTGCATCCAGCCCCGAACGCTCCGGCCCGAACACCAGCGCGGATCGCCCCGGTTCGGCGTGGATGGCGTTGGCGGCTTCTTCGGGGGTAAGCACGGGTTTGACGACGCCGCGCTTGCGCACCGTTGTCGCATAGATATGCGCGCAGTCGGCGACCGCGTCGGCAAGGCTTTCAAATGTCTGCGCGCGTTCAAGGACTATGTCCGCGCCTGCCGCTGCTGGCCCTGCATCGGGGTTGGGCCAACCGTCGCGCGGCGCGACCAGCCGCAATTGCGTCAGCCCGAAATTGAGCATCGCGCGTGCCGCCTTGCCGATATTTTCGCCCAATTGCGGGCGAACCAGCACGATGACCGGCGGGTTGGCCGCGCTCATTCCCCGCCCAGCGCGCGCACGCTGGCGGCGAACTCCTCAAAATCGCGGGCGCCGGAAAATTCGCGGTGGACGCTGACAAAACGAATATAGGCGACCGAATCGAGCTGGCGCAGCGCCTCCATCACCAAAATGCCGATGTCGGCGGATGGGACATCATTATCGCCCTGATATTCCAACTGGCGCTGCACCGCGCTCACCATCTTGTCGATGCCCGCGCTGTCGATCGGGCGCTTGCGACAGGCAATCGACACCGATCGATATAATTTGTCGCGGTCAAATGGTTCGCGCCGACCGTCCGATTTGACGACGACAACATCACGCAACTGGATGCGTTCAAAGGTGGTGAAACGCGCCCCGCACCCTTCGCACTGTCGCCGACGACGAATAGCCGCCCCATCCTCGGCAGGGCGGCTATCCTTTACCTGACTATCTTCGTGGCCACAGCTGGGGCATTTCATGCGTTATTCGGCGTCCTCATTGCTCTTACGCCACGCGACATAGCCCAGACCGGCGAGCGCGCCAAATGGCACCGAAATAATCGGCAGCGCGATGGCGGCAACCGCGCCGAGCGCGGCCCCGGCGGCCAGTTTAGGGGCATTATCCTTGGTGAACGCGGTGCGGCCAATCCGGCCAACTTCGTCCACCGCCTTGTCCGCGAATTCGACAAAGCCGCTGGCTTTGCCTGATTCGCGCTTGAACTCGGCACCCGCATTATGCGCGCGTTCGTTCGATTTCTTGGGCATTTTAATCTCCAAATCGCCCCTTGCCGTATTATCTATATCATACACCTGGGTAGATTGGGAAGCGTTCACACAGATTTTTTACGCGCCCGCGCACATTTTGTTCAATCTGGGCATCACCCGCTTCGCCATTTTTGGCCAGACCGTCGAGCACATCGGCAACCATATGGCCGATTTCAGCAAATTCGGCGGTGCCGAACCCACGCGTTGTGCCCGCGGGCGACCCAACGCGAATACCGCTGGTCTTGACCGGTGGCAACGGGTCGTTGGGAATGCCATTTTTGTTGCAGGTGATGGCGGCACGCTCCAGCGCCTCATCCGCATCGCGACCGGTGACGCCCAGCGGGGTCAGATCAATCAGCGCCAGATGCGTGTCGGTGCCACCCGATACGACTTTGCACCCGCGCGCTTCCAGCGTGGCGGCGAGCGCCTGTGCATTGGCGATAATCGCGCGTGCATAATCTTTGAATTCGGGGCGCAACGCTTCACCAAAGGCAACCGCTTTGGCGGCGATGACATGCACCAGCGGCCCGCCCTGCATGCCGGGGAAAACCGCTGAGTTAATCCGCTTGGCCAACGCCTCATCATTGGTGAGGATCATGCCCCCGCGCGGCCCGCGCAGCGTCTTGTGCGTGGTGGTGGTGGCGATATGCGCATGGGGGAAGGGGGATGGGTGTTCACCCGCCGCCACCAGCCCGGCGAAATGCGCCATATCGACCATGAACAGCGCGCCCACATCATCCGCAATCGCGCGGAAACGGGCAAAATCAATGATGCGCGGATAGGCCGAACCGCCCGCGATAATCAATTGCGGCTTATGTTCGTGCGCCAGTCGCGCCACTTCGTCAAAATCAATCAGGTGAGTGACGGGGTCAACGCCATATTGGACGGCGTTGAACCATTTGCCCGACATCGCCGCCTTTGCGCCATGGGTCAAATGCCCCCCGGCGTCGAGGCTCATCCCCAAAATCGTCGCGCCGGGACGCACCAATGCCAGCATCACCGCGCCATTGGCCTGTGCGCCCGAATGCGGCTGGACATTGGCAAAAGCGCAATCAAACAGCTGTTTGGCGCGTTCAATCGCCAATGTTTCGACCGCATCGCTGGGCGCGCAGCCCTGATAATAGCGTTTGCCGGGATAGCCTTCTGCATATTTATTGGTGAAAACCGAACCCTGCGCCTCCAGCACCGCTTTGGAAACGATATTTTCCGACGCGATTAGTTCGATCTGATAGCGTTCACGCTCCACCTCCTGCCGGATGGCGGCGGCAACGGCAGGGTCGCTTGTTGCAACATCATCGGAAAAGAAACCGGCCGAACGGATGGCGGGGGGGGGAAGTGTGTCCGTGGTCATGGCGGTTCCTTTGGCTTAAAACGCGGGTGGGTGGGTGAGCTTTTCGACACGGCCTGTGTGGCGGTCACCGGCAAAACGCCCTGCCAGAAAGGCGGTGATGCACGCCTTTGCCATGTCGGGGCCGGTCAGCCGCGCGCCGAGCGCGATGACATTGGCATCATTATGTTCGCGGGCGAGCGCGGCGGACAGCGGGTCATCGACCCGCGCGCAGCGGCAGGCGGGATGGCGGTTGACCGCGATGGAAATGCCAATCCCCGAACCGCACAGCGCAATGCCCAGATCTGCGCCGCCGTCGGCGATGGCGCGGGCCAGCGCATAACCATAATCGGGGTAATCGACGCGCGCATCATCGGCGGGGCCAAGGTCGGTAACTTCATGCCCCGATTGACGCAGCCACGCGGCCAGTTCGGCCTTCAGGGCGACGGCAGCATGATCGGATGCAATGGCAAGACGCATGGTGGCGGCTGCTCCCGCAAAGGGTTTGGGGCAAAGGGTTTGGAACCTTGCGCGCGCCTTTAGGGGAGGATGGGGCGCAATGCCACCCCCCAAAAGGCGGGGGGGCAATATTTACGCTTTGTTTATGGGTGCGGCGGCAAAATCGCGCCCATGTTGATGCTGGGCAAATATGTGGCGGGCGCGCTGGTGCCGATGGCAATCGCGCTGGTCAGCCATTTCGCGGTTTAGGTTATGTCGAAATTCGCTGCCCTGCGAATTTCGGGTGCTGCACCAGCCCGCTCCCCCACCCGGCCACCCATAAGATACGATCCCGTGGGTGGCCGGGTGGGGGAGCGGGCCGGAACAGCGCCCCGAAACGTCAGTTTCGGATAAAAATCTAACCCGCCTCGCCACCGGCGCATCCCCGCGCTATGGCCTTATCCATGGACATATTGCATTCAATATTGGCGCTGGTCGCGGGCGCGCTTGCCTATGGTGCCATGCGCAACTGGCAGCGCAACCGCCGCCAAGCCGTGTTGATGGCGCTGGCGGCGGCAGTGATGGCGCTCAACCTCGTCATCTGGATATGGCCCAACGCCAATGGCGACAGCCTGCTCGAAAGGCAGCGTGAAGGACATTTGGGCAGCGGCGAATGACGCGCCTTACCGGATCGGCGAATCCGGGGCGAGCCGCATGTCGAGGTAATTGTCCACCGACTTCATCATCTGTTCCAGTTCATTTTCAAAGAAATGGTTGGCGCGCGGGATTTCGTCATGGTGGATGGTGATGCCGCGCTGGGCGCGCAATTTTTCGACCAGCTTGGTGACAGAATTGGGGGTGACAATCTCATCCCCGCTGCCGTTCACGAAAATGCCCGATGACGGGCAGGGCGCGAGGAACGCAAAATCATACATATTCGCGGGCGGCGCGATGGAAATGAAGCCGCGAATCTCCGGCCTGCGCATCAGCAATTGCATGCCAATCCATGCGCCAAAGGAAAAACCGGCGATCCACGTCGTCTGCGCTTCAGCATGGATCGACTGGATCCAGTCGAGCGCGGATGCCGCGTCGGACAATTCACCAATGCCATTGTCGAACACGCCCTGCGAGCGGCCAACCCCGCGAAAATTGAACCGCAGCGTTGCAAAGCCCCGGCGCACAAAGCTTTTGTAAAGCGCCTGGGTGATGCGGTCGTTCATCGT
Organism: uncultured Sphingopyxis sp.; assembly: GCA_937957805.1. Classification (GTDB taxonomy): domain Bacteria; phylum Pseudomonadota; class Alphaproteobacteria; order Sphingomonadales; family Sphingomonadaceae; genus Sphingopyxis. Next base: position 935 of record CALFXW010000130.1, on the reverse strand, counting down.
CCCGCCGCCCTGCGGGTGGGGGTGCAAAATCATCGCCACCGGCGCGCGCGGGCGCGGCGGCGGGCTGAAACGGCCCTCCAAACGTCCTTCGGGGCCGGCAAAAATTACGTCGGGCATGGAAACCTCTATCTGGCATATGGGCAAAAGTCGCCGCCAAGGACTGGCGGGTAAGTGTTGCCCTCTATATAGGCTTGGGTTGCAAGATGCAACTTTTGCGAATCACTCGCAATAAGGGTCGTTTTCCGGTGATCTACCTCGACTATCAGGCGACAACTCCGCTCGCCCCCGAAGCGCGCGAAGCCATGTTGCCATGGCTTGATGGCGCGGATGGCGACGGTTTTGCCAACCCGGCGAGCCAGCATCGCGCCGGGCGGCGGGCCAGCGTTGCCGTTGAAATGGCACGCGATTCGGTGGCGGCATTATTGCCCGCTGGCGGCCGGGTCATCTTCACCTCGGGCGCGACAGAGGCGCTGAACTGGGCACTCCAACGCGGTGCGGCCTTGGGGGCTAAAGCGGCTATAGGTTCGGCTATTGAACATGCCGCCGTGCTCGAAAATCTGGAGGTTCTGGGCGCGGGAACCATCCCGGTTGATGGGGAGGGGTTGGTCGGCAGCGCTGACCCGGCGCTGATCCCCGAACGCGCTCTGGTCGCGCTGATGCTGGTGAATAATGAGGTGGGGACGATCCAGCCGGTCGCCCAATGGGCGCACGCGGCGCATGAACGCGGTGCCTTGCTGCTGTGCGATGCGGTGCAGGGCTATGGCCGCATCACCATCCCCGACGGGCCGGACATGATCGCGGTGTCGGCGCATAAAATCTATGGGCCAAAGGGGATTGGCGCGCTGTGGATTCGCGATGGCATCGACCTGCCACCCTTCATCATCGGCGGTGGACAGGAACAAGGGTTGCGTTCGGGCACGGTTTCGCCTGCGCTG
>CALFXW010000129.1 GCA_937957805.1 uncultured Sphingopyxis sp. | reverse complement strand
AAACCATGTATGCCATGGCGCTGACCAAGAGCCCGGCGGACGCAGACCTCCTCAACATGCGTATGGCGATTGCGCGCTTTGCGGCGGGCAACAGCGATGGCGCATTGCAGGCGCTGGCATCGGTAACGGGGCAGGCGCGCGGCAATGCGGCACGGCTGTGGGCAGGCTTTATTCGGTCGCGCCAAGCCGCAGCTGCGCCCGCACCGACGCCTGCGCCGGTTACACCTGCGCCAACTAATTGAGGCTAATTGCAGCCGGGATGGGCGGGGGTTTCGACCTCCGCCCTTTCACTTTAAGCTAACAGATCATCGCTGATCGGGACGCCATGCGCTTGTTTCGATTTGCGGATGGTCAGCGATGTTTTGACGCTGCTGACATTGGGTGCAGATGTCAGCTGCGAGGTCAAAAAGCGCTGAAAACTTTGCAAATCGCGCGCCACAATCTTCAAAATGAAATCAATTTCGCCGTTGAGCATGAAACATTCGCGCACCTCTGGCAGCGCGGCGATGTGCGTTTCAAAAGCCTCCAGATCGGATTCGGCCTGCGAGCGCAGGCTGACCATCGCAAAGACGGTGATGGTGTAGCCCAATTTGGTGGCGTCCAAGTCGGCGTGATAGGCCCGGATAACGCCATCCTCCTCCAGCGCACGCACCCGTCGCAAACAGGGGGGTGCAGTCAGTCCGACACGCCCCGCCAGATCGACATTGGTCATCCGCCCGTCATCTTGAAGCTCGCGCAAAATGCGGACATCGATTTGGTCGTATTTTCCAGCCGCCATTCGAAACATCCGGTTAGATTTGATGCTTCCTTCATAATATTATTTCTGGCAATTGCAATTGTCCCACTATGCGACGCCTTTATGCTAGCATCTATCGCAAACGCGCCGTTCATTATATCGCTTGGCCGAATCCAAGGGGAAGGCGCCGCGTGCGTTTCGATGATCGTCTCGACACAATTTTATCGATAAATCCGGATCTTGCGTCCGGCCGCTTCGCTTTGTGGCGGCAATTGGTCGATATGTTGGCGCAGACGGGGCGCGACATGCCCGACGCGCTCGCCGCGCGTTGCCTGACCATATTGGCGCGCCTCCAGCCAGAGGTGGCGCCAGCCGCACAAATAGCCGCTATCGAATCGCTGGGTGGGCGGCTCGGCTATCCGCCATTGGTGGCGCTATTTTGCAAGGGGCCGACGCCAATGGTTCGTGCCGCAATAACCAGCGCGCAGATGGATGATGCCGACTGGATGGCATTGCTGCCTGAATGTGGACCGCTTGGCCGGTCTTTGCTGCGTCAGCGTTCCGACCTGTCGCCCGCACTTGCACGCGGATTGGCAAGTTTTGGAGCGCAGGATTTTTCGCTTCCCAAACCGGTGCCAGAGCAAGGTGCGCCGTCCGACATCGCGGCATTGGTGCGACGGATTGATGATTATCGCGCGCGCCGGACGGAGGGGGAGGGGGCGGCGCTCGATGCAGCACCCGCCGTCCAGATACGCATTGATGCCGATGGTTTGGTGCGCCACGTCGAAGGCGGATACCGCGCGCAATTTGTCGGCATTTCGCTGAACGAACCGGCCGGCATTGGCGATTTCGGGTGCGACGCCGGGGTAGCGCGGGCATTTTGCAAGCGCACACCCATTCGCATGGGGCGTTTGGCGCTGCCTTCGGTGACCGGCGGGCAGGGGTTTTGGCAATTGGATGCCGACCCGATTTTTGAGGCGGCGAGCGGAAAATTTGCGGGCTATCATGGCGAAATCCGGCTGTTAACGCCACAAATAGCCGCGACGCCTGTCGCAACCAGCACGCCGGTTGCCGATTCGATGCGTCAATTGGTGCATGAACTACGATCCCCCCTGAATGCGATCAGCGGTTTCGCCCAATTGATCCATGGCGAGTTTTTCGGCGCGGTCGATGCGCCATACCGCGAACTCTCTGCGCGGATCATGCAGGATGCCGCGCTGCTTACAGTTGCGCTCGAAGATATCGACTTGGCTGCCCGGCTCGATATGGGGCGTGTGCAACTCGAAGCCGGTGCGAGCCTCGCTGATGATGCTTTGCACGCGGTGATCCGCGCCGAAGCCGCGCGACGATTGCCCGCAGGCTTGCCGGTGCAACTGACGCACAGCCGCGCCAACCTGCAGCTTGCCGTTGCCGAGGTGACGCTGGAAATGCTGTTGTCGCGCATGATCCGTGCGACGTTGACTATGCGGGATGCTTCGGGGCTGGCCGTCGATGTTTCGACCGAAAAAGGCGCTGCCAAGCTCACCATGCATCCCTTAACCGGCGAATTGGGTCAAGATGCTGCCATATCCGATACATATCCATTGTCGGGCGAATTGACCCAACGCATCCTGTCCAAGCTTGCAATATTGGCCGGCGGGCATTTCGAACAGGTCGGTGTGCAATGCATCTTAACCCTTCCGCTGTTAGAGGCGGCGGGGGAACGAGTCGGCGCACAGTAATTTAGCTGCGCGCTGCCATGCTGATTCGA
>CALFXW010000128.1 GCA_937957805.1 uncultured Sphingopyxis sp. | reverse complement strand
ACAACGAGGCCGCTTACCTTCCTGCCTGCATTCACGCCCTGCTCGCCCAGACCCGCCGCCCCGACGAGATCATCGTCGTCGACAACGCGAGTACGGATGGGTCGGGCGAACTCGCCCGCGCAATTCCCGGCGTGCGGGTCGTCCGCGAGCCCGCGCGGGGACTGGTGCTGGCGCGGGAGGCCGCGCGAGTCGCGTCCAGGGGCGATGTGCTGGCGTATGTGGACGCCGACTGCCGGCCGCCCATCACCTGGCTGGCGCAGGTGGAGCAGCGCTTCGTGCAGCGCGAGGCCGTGGTCGCGGTACGTCCCGACCACCGCGTCGCCCGCGTCGAGGTTGGCCAGGGCGCCCACGGCGCTCGCCTCCTGCCCGATGTAGAGGTGGCAAAAACCGCCGATCAGCCCCAAGCCGTAAAGCTGCCCCGCCTTTTCCTCAAAACGGCGGATGAGCAGCATTTCGCGATAAAAAGCCTCCATCGTCGCAAGGTCGGCGGGATAGCGGCCATGTGCATCCGGCTTTTCGCGGTTGGACAGAACAGCGCCAGCCGTTTTGCCCCCCGTTTTGCCCCCCGTCGTCCCCGCCGCCTTTGCCGGTTTAACGGCTGCCGATTTCTGCCCCTTTGCGGCCAAGTCACCCTCCACAAAATTGACGCAAGTTCATGCGCGCATCTATGTATTGGCTATAGGGATTCCCCCGCGCGATGCAACGGCGAAGGCGCTACGGCATCGCCCGGTTCACGGCTGGCGTTGCAGCGGAATTACGATATCGTCGGGGTGCACATAATTAAGTTCACCGCGCAACATTTCATCGGCCAAATCGGGGTCGACATGATTGGGGTTGAGCAAGCGCTTGCGGTTGATGAGCCGCGCCCGTTCCGCCTTTAATTCCGCCAACTGCACCCGGCTCGCGGCCAGTTCGCGGCTATAATCGCTCCATGCAAAAACGCCGGTGCTGCCGAAAAACAGCCATGTAGCGATCACCGCGCCACCCGCAATCGACAGCAACATCGCCCAAGAGGGGCGCCTGCTTCGAATCTTTGGCGGGTTGGGGTTGCGCGGCATGCCCCCTTGAATCACGCAAGTCGCGGGGCGTCAACCATCATTTCACAAGTGATTCAAATGATTCCACTAATTCCTTAGGAAAAGATGCTACGCCCTGCGTAACGCCCGGCACCGCCCAATTCCTCTTCGATGCGGATTAGCTGATTATATTTGGCCAACCGGTCGGAACGGGCCAGCGAGCCTGTTTTAATCTGCCCGCAATTTGTTGCGACGGCGAGGTCGGCAATCGTCGAATCCTCCGTCTCCCCCGAACGGTGCGACATAACGGCGGTGTAACGCGCGCGCTGCGCCATGGCGACAGCGTCGAGCGTTTCGGTCAGCGTGCCGATCTGGTTGACCTTGACCAACAGGCTGTTGGCCAGCCCCGATTTTATCCCATCGGCCAGCCGCGTGCTGTTGGTGACAAACAAATCATCGCCAACCAGTTGCACCGACGCGCCCAATTTGTCGGTCAGCGCCTTCCAGCCGGTAAAATCATCCTCCGCCATGCCGTCTTCGATCGATTTTATCGGATAATCGGCGACCAGCGCGGCGAGGTAATCGGCCATGCCATGCGGGTCGAGTATCTTGCCCTCCCCGCCCATATGATAGGCGCCATCCTTGAAAAATTCGGTTGCCGCGCAATCGAGCGCGAGGACAACATCCTCTCCGGGGCGATAACCCGCCTTTTCAACCGCAGCCAAAATAAAGTCGAGCGCATCGCGCGTATTCGACAAATTGGGGGCAAAGCCACCTTCATCGCCAACCGCAGTTGCCAAACCGCGATCATGCAGCATTTTCTTGAGCGTATGGAAAATCTCACTGCCCCAGCGCACCGCCTCCACCAAACTGTCCGCGCCAACCGGCATCACCATGAATTCCTGAAAATCGATGGGATTGTCGGCATGCGCGCCGCCATTGATGATGTTCATCATCGGCACGGGCAGGATATGCGCGCCCGCTCCGCCGACATAGCGGTAAAGCGGCAGTCCGCGCGCATCCGCCGCCGCGCGCGCAACCGCCAGACTGACCCCCAATATCGCATTGGCCCCGACATTGCCCTTGTTCGCGCTGCCATCCGCTTCGATCATCGCGGCGTCGATGTCGCGCTGATCCTCTGCATCCATGCCCAGCACCGCTTCGGCAAGCGTCGAATTGACCGCTTCGACCGCTTTGGTCACCCCCTTGCCCATCCAGCGGCTGGCATCACCATCGCGCAGCTCGACCGCTTCATGCGCGCCGGTGGATGCGCCCGATGGCACCATCGCCCGGCCAAAACTGCCATCGTCGAGCAGAACGTCCACTTCAACCGTCGGGTTGCCGCGCGAATCCAAAATCTGGCGGCCGTGAATGTCGATAATGACGGTCATGAAAATTCCCCTAGCTTGGGTTGTTTGGCAGGCGATGGCCGCGCTTTAGGAAGCGATGCGGCCAAAGGCAATGTTGCCATGCAGCAAATTTGCGCTAAATTTCGTCGATTGCCTCTGGAAATTATGTCCATCCGCCCCATGTTGCGCTATAGGCGCGTAATACAGTCCGCCCCCGCATTGTGCCTGCGCGCCACCTGATTGGAAAGGAAGACCATATGGCTAAATCTCCTGCTGCAAAACCGGCCAAGGCGGCTGCGCCCAAAAAGGCGCCTGCCAAGAAACCGGCCGCCAAAAAAGCGGCGCCCAAGGCGAGCGCCAGCGAACGCGCCAAAAGCGCCAGCGACAATGTAAAGGCCAAGGCGGAATCGATCCGCGCCGAAGCCACGCGCAAGGCTGGCGAAATTGGCGATGAAGTATCGCGCCTCTATGGCGAAGCGACCGACAAGGCCAAGGATGCTGCGCGTCAGGGCAAAACCCGCGCCGCCGAAGGGTTGGAGGGCCTAGCCAAAATCATCCATGATTCGGCCAGCACCGTCGATGACAAGGTTGGCGAACAATATGGCGATTTTGCCCGTTCGGCGGCGACCAAGGTTTCCGAACTTGCCGGTGCTCTCGATGAAAAAGACCTCGACGAACTGGTTGAGGCAACGCGCGATTTCGTGCGCAAAAGCCCCGCCGTCGCCATCGGCAGTGCAGCGGTCGTCGGCTTTATGCTGGCGCGTCTGCTCCGTTCGGGGC
>CALFXW010000127.1 GCA_937957805.1 uncultured Sphingopyxis sp. | reverse complement strand
TTTTGGTGATGCAGTGGATGCAGGCGATGGCGCAGCGTCAATCATCGCGACAGAGGAAGCGGCGTGCCGGGTCAATGGTGCAGCCGCCGTGGAAGCCGACGCAGACGGCATGCCGTCCCACATAAAGGATCGCATCCGCGCGGCGGGGCCGAGCGTGCGCATCGACCTTGGCATCAACCCCGCCGTCCCAGCCGTCCTGGGGGCATAATATGTATCGTTACGACCAATATGATCAGGCGATGGTCGATGCGCGGGTGGCGGAGTTTCGCGACCAAGTGGCGCGCCGTCTGGCGGGCAAGATGAACGATGATCAGTTCAAACCGCTGCGCCTCAAAAACGGGTTATATCTGCAACTCCACGCCTATATGCTGCGCATCGCCATCCCCTATGGCACGCTCAACAGCGCGCAGATGCGCACGCTGGCGCATATCGCGCGGCGGTATGACAAGGGCTATGGCCATTTCACCACCCGTCAGAATATCCAGTTCAACTGGATAAAATTGGCGGAGGCGCCCGATATTTTGGCCGATCTGGCGCGGGTTGAAATGCACGCCATCCAGACCAGCGGCGAAAGCATCCGCAATATTTCGGCAGACCCCTATGCCGGCGCCGCAGCGGATGAGATTTGCGACCCACGGCCATGGGCGGAATTGCTGCGCCAAGCGACGAGCTTTCACCCGGAATTCAGCTATTTGCCCCGCAAGTTCAAAATTGCGGTTATCGCGGCGGATGCCGACCGGGCGGCGCTGCGCTGGCATGATTGCGCGCTGCGCATCGTCACCGATGCAGCGGGCGTTCAGGGGTTTGAGGTATATGCAGGGGGCGGCATGGGCCGCACGCCGATGATCGCATATAAGATTCGCGACTTCCTGCCGGTGGGGGAGATTTTTTCCTATTTGCAGGCGATTTTGCGCGTCTGGAACCTCCACGCGCGGCGCGACAATATCCACAAGCAGCGGATGAAAATCCTCGTCCATACGCTGGGCGAAGAAGCGTTCCGCGCTGAGGTGGAGGCGGCCTTTGACCATATATTGACGCTGGGCAGCGATTTTCCGGCGGCCGAATATGACCGGATAGCCGCGCATTTCACCCCGCCCCCCTTTGCCGAGGGGCTGGACGATGCGATTGACCGCAGCGACCCCGATTTTGCCCGCTGGGTCGACCGGCAGGTGGTGGCGCATAAAATGCCAGGCTATGCCATCGTCAACATCAGCCTCAAACCAATCGGCGGCATCCCCGGCGATGTCAGCGCCGAACAGATGGATGCCATCGGAGATATCGCCGAACGATATAGTTTTGATGATATTCGCGCGACCTATGCGCAAAATCTGGTGCTGCCGCACGTCCGCAAGGCCGACCTTTTCGCGGTCTGGCAGGCGCTCAAAGCCGCCAAGCTCGCCGATGCGAACCGCGATCAGATAACCGATATCATCGCCTGCCCCGGCCTTGATTATTGCAGCCTTGCCAATGCCCGTTCGATTCCGCTGGCACAAAAAATTGCAGCACGCTTCGCCGACCCTGCGACCGGCGATGATATTGGCGATCTGAACATCAAAATATCAGGCTGTATCAACGCCTGCGGCCACCACCATGCCGGCCATATTGGCATTTTGGGCGTGGATCGCAAAGGCATTGAAAATTATCAGCTTTTGCTCGGTGGTTCGGGGGCGGAGGATATTAGCGCCGCCAAAATCACCGGCCCCGGTTTTGATGAAGATGGCGTGGTTGATGCGCTGGAACGCGCGGTCAACGCCTATCGCGCGCAGCGCACACCGGGCGAGCGCTTCATCGACACATACCGCCGTCTGGGCATGGATGGGTTTAAGGAGGCGATTTATGGCTGAAATATTGCGCCTGCGCGATGATGCGCCGCCCGCCGCCCCTGTTTTTGCGCTCGATGCCTTTCTGGATGAACCGGGCGCGCGTGCGGTGCGCGTCGAAGCGGGGGAGGATGTAACCCGCCTTTTCCCGCATCTGGGGCGTATCGACCTGGTCGAAATCGCCTTTCCGCGCTTTCGCGACGGGCGCGGTTTTTCCTCGGCCCGGCTGCTGCGTGAAGCGGGCTATGCGGGTGAATTGCGCGCGGCGGGCGATGTTCTGGTTGACCTCATCGCCTTTATGCGCCGCTGCGGTTTTGACGCCTTTGCGCCCGATGCGCCGTTGGATGGCGAAGATGTGGCAAACGCGCTCAGCCGTTTCCCCTTTAGCTATCAACATGCCAGCGATGCTGCGGTGCCAATCTGGAAATTACGCCATGGCTGATGCCGCGCGGGTGCGCGATATTGTCGATCTGGCCCCGCGCTGGACGGGCGCGGACGCCATCCGGCTCAACCAGATGTTTCGCGGGCGCGACAGCGCAGAAATGCTCCACGCCGTGTTCGCCGACGATATGCTGGGGCCAACCGCGCTAGTTTCCAGCTTTGGCGCGGAAAGCGCGGTGCTGCTCCACCTCGTCGGGTCGATCCGCGCCGATGTGCCGGTGATTTTCCTCGATACCGGCAAGCATTTTGCCGAAACCATTGCATATCGTGACGCGCTGGCCCGGCAAATCGGCCTCACCAACATCATCAATGTGACGCCCGATGCACAGGAAATTGCGGCGCGCGATGCCAATGGGCTGCGCTGGTCCTATGACCCCGACGGTTGCTGTGCGCTGCGCAAAGTTGCGCCACTGGCAGGGGCGCTGTTGCCATTTGACGCGCATATTTCGGGGCGAAAAGCCTTTCAATCGGCAAGCCGCGCCAATCTGCCACGTTTTGAGGTGGACGGCGACGGGCGGATGAAGGTCAACCCGCTGGTGGATTGGGACAAGGCGGCGCTCGATGCCTATGTCGCGGCGCACGCGCTGCCGCCGCATCCCCTTGTCGCGCAGGGATATTTATCCATCGGCTGCGCGCCATGCACCAGCATCGTCAAACCGGGCGAAGACCCGCGTTCGGGCCGCTGGGCGGGCTGGGACAAGGTTGAATGCGGGATCCACACACCAACCGACGGCGATGATGGAACCAACGACCCGGTTTTTTAATGGTCTGATTGGAAATTCGCAGACATGCGAATTTCGGTGCTGTTCCAGCCCGCTCCATCCGAAACGTCAGTTTCGGATGAAATATTAATCCTTAAAGAAATATCGCTGGATTTCGCGCGCGATACGCGCGGGACGCAACGTTTGTGCATCGACGCAGCACCAACTCGATTTCACTTCGGCCAGCACTTCTTCGCCGCGCTGGATGATGGTGGCGTAAAAACTGCGCGCACCCTCCACCTTTTCCAGCACCACCGACGCCATCACCTTGTCGTCCAAAAACGCCGGTTTGCGATAGGTAATTTCATGACGCAGCGCGACCCAGAGATATTTGGTTATCGCTTCTGGCGGGGCGAGCTTGTTCCAGTGCGACAGCACCGCATCCTGCACCCAGCCCAAATAGCGGGCATTGTTGACATGGCCCATGAAATCAATGTCAGCAGCTTCGATCTGGATCGGAAAACTGTGCGGCGCGGTTATGGCCGGGGTCATGATGCTGGCTGCCAATCCTGTGCGAGAAGGGGTTATCGATACGCATTAGCGAAGACGCGCCGCCGCCGCAATTGACAATTTTGTTAGTATCGCACTGCATCCAAATGGGCCGCGACCTGCGTATTGGCGCTGCGCGCCATTTCGCGCTAAACCATCTTTTCGCCAGCACCGGAGAATATCATGCGCCGCGCCCTCACCAAAATTGCCGCCACCCTGTTCGCCGTATCGAGCCTTAGCGCTTGGCCGCTTGCAACCGCGCATGCATCGCTCGCCACGGGTGCGCGGGCACCATTATTCACCCTGCCCGCCGCGCAGGGGGGGGAAAGGTTGACCGTCAACCTCGCCAATTTGCTGCGTCAGGGGCCGGTTGTGGTATATTTCTTCCCGCGCGCCTTTACCGCAGGCTGCACCATCGAAAGCCGCGCCTTTGCCGAAGCGGCGGCGGATTTCCGCGCAGCAGGTGCCACAATCATCGGCCTGTCGGGCGATGATATTGATACGCTGCAACGTTTTTCGACGCAGGAATGCCGCAGCGCCTTTCCCATGGCAGCCGCGACCCCCAATGTCATTTCGGGTTATGATGTGCTGTTGCGGCAGGGCATCACGACGCGCACCAGCTATGTCATCGCACAGGATGGCACGATTTCGATGGTGCATAATGAAATGAACCCCAACGACCATGTTCGCCTGACACTGGCCGAAGTGCGCCGCCTGCACACCGCACGTCGCTAGGCCAGTGAGAGCGCAGAGAGTTACCCCCCCCTCCCGCATACCGGAGGGGTTAGGAGTGGGTATTAATGGCCCGGTGGGGATTTTCTAGTCCTGGATTGCCGCGTCGCCCTTGGCTCCTCGCAACGACGATAGCCCATGCACAAGGTCTTGGCGGCTTGGCGCGAACCAAATATGCTCGTGTCTCGACTTCGCTCGACACGAACGGGTTATGGATGGCGTCCCACTCCGTTCGTATCGCCCGTTCGTATCGCCCGTTCGTCCCACCCGTTCGTATCGCCCGTTCGTATCGAGCGTGTCGAGATAGGAACGGGGATGATCCGACTGGATCCCCGACGACGCAGTTAAGCGCCTATTCCTCCCCCATGCGCAGGGCGGCGATAAAGGCTTCTTGCGGGATGGCGACGCTGCCATATTCGCGCATCCGTTTTTTGCCCTCTTTCTGTTTTTCGAGCAATTTGCGTTTGCGCGTCGCATCGCCGCCATAGCATTTGGCGGTCACATCCTTGCGCAGCGCGGCGATGGTTTCGCGCGCAATCACCTTGCCGCCAATCGCCGCCTGAATCGGGATTTTGAACAAATGACGGGGGATTAAATCTTTCAGCCGTTCGCACATGCCGCGCCCGCGCGTTTCGGCTGACCCGCGATGGACGATCATCGACAGCGCGTCCACCGCCTCCCCATTCACCAAAATCGACATTTTGACGAGGTCACCGACCCGGTGGCCGATCTGATGATAGTCAAAACTGGCATAGCCGCGCGAAATGCTTTTCAGCCGGTCGTAAAAGTCAAAAACCACCTCATTGAGTGGCAATTCATAACGGATTTGCGCGCGGCCGCCGACATAGGTCAGATCCTTTTGGATGCCGCGCCTGTCCTGGCATAGTTTCAGAATCGGCCCCAGATATTCGTCGGGGACATAGATGGTCGCATCAATCCATGGTTCGGCGATTTCATCAATCCGGTTGGGGTCGGGCATGTCCGCCGGGTTGTGGAGTTCGACGTCGCGCGCATCCTCTGTCTTGGTGCGACCAAGCCGGATTTTATAGACCACCGACGGCGCGGTGGTGATGAGGTCGAGGTCATATTCGCGGCTCAGCCGTTCCTGAATAATTTCAAGGTGGAGCAGGCCCAGAAAGCCGCAGCGGAACCCAAAGCCCAATGCCGCGCTCGATTCCATTTCAAAGGTAAAGCTCGCGTCATTCAGCCGCAGTTTCTGGATCGATTCGCGCAATTTTTCAAAATCATTGGCATCGGTCGGAAACAGTCCGCAGAAAACGACGGGCTGCACTTCCTTAAACCCCGGCAATGCCGTGGTCGCGGGGCGTTTCACATCGGTAATCGTGTCGCCAACGCGGGCGAGCGCAATATCCTTTATCTGCGCGGTGATGAAACCAATCTCGCCCGGCCCCAGCGCGTCGAGATGCTGGATTTTGGGGGTCATGCAGCCGACCCGGTCGATCAGATGCTGGGTATCCGCCGCCATGAAGCGCACCTGTTGCCCCTTGCGGATTTCACCGTCGATGACGCGGACAAGGATGACGACACCCAGATAGGGGTCATACCAACTGTCAACCAGCATCGCCTTTAAGGGGGCGGTGCGGTCACCCTTGGGCGGCGGGATGCGCGCGACAACGGCTTCGAGGACATCGGCGATGCCAATCCCGCTCTTGGCGCTGGTCAGCACCGCATCTTCGGCGGAAAGGCCGATAATATCCTCTATCTCCGCCTTTACCTTGTCGGCATCGGCAGCGGGCAGATCAATCTTGTTGATGACCGGCACGATTTCATGATCATGTTCGATCGACTGGTAAACATTGGCGAGCGTCTGCGCCTCCACCCCCTGAGCGGCATCAACGACGAGCAACGCCCCTTCGCACGCGGCCAGACTGCGCGACACTTCATAGGCAAAATCGACGTGGCCGGGCGTATCCATCAGGTTCAATTGATAGGTTTCGCCGTCGCGCGCCTGATAGGAAAGGCGCACCGTTTGCGCCTTGATGGTGATGCCGCGTTCCTTTTCAATATCCATATTGTCGAGCACTTGGGCGGTCATTTCGCGGTCGGTCAGACCGCCCGTTGCCTGAATCAAGCGGTCGGCCAACGTCGATTTGCCATGGTCGATATGCGCGATGATCGAAAAATTACGGATGTGGGAAAGGTCACTCATGCCAGCGCCCCTAACAGCGCTTTGCCCTTAGGGGAAGGCGGCGCTGATTTGCACCATCGCATGGGCGAGCCGCGCATCGCCCTGCCCGCCAACCGGCAGCCATTTGAGGCCGCGTCCTCCCAGTTCGCCAATCAGCCGCTCACGAAAATTATCGCGCGCTGCGCCATCGCGCTGAATGCGCACGCCATCGTCAATCCACGGCAGGTCATTGTCGGTGATGAGATAGAGGTCAGCGCCGGATATATTGTCAAACCATGGGTCGCGCAGCCCGGCGATATCGGCCCAAACGGCGGTGACCAGCGCGTCGGTATCGGCGATAACAAAGCGCGCGCCATGGTGACGGGCTTCGCGCAGCGCGCCCAGCACATACATGTCCTGCACTTCGCCGACATGGCGCAATTGCGAGGCGTTGAGGTTGTTGCCATGCTGCGCGCAATAGGCGCGGGCATATTCATTGACGAGCGCAGCGCCATAATGTTGCGCCAGCCGGGCGGCGAGCCAGCTTTTGCCGGTGCTTTCCGCGCCCGCGATGCAGATGAGCCGCGTTGTCATGCAAATGTCCCGCGCACATTGTCGGCGCGTTGGCGCGCCTCCACCCGCCGCCATTCGATAAGCCCGACGATGCACAGGATGAGGAAGAGGCAATATAGGCCGGAGGTGAGCATCAGCCCCCTGCTCCAATACACACCGATGGCGACGGCATCGACGCCAATCCACACCGCCCAATTTTCAATCTTGCGGCGGGTGAGCAAAATCTGTGCGGCAACGCTGCCCATCGCAATCCCCGCATCCCAAAATGGACTGGCAGCGTTGGTATAATGATGCATAATTTGGCCCCAAGCGACCGAAGCAAAGGCAATCGCCGCCAGCCAGCCCAATATGGCGGTTCGGTTCAGCCGTTCGACCTGAATTGGCCCGTCCATCCCGCCGGCGCGCGACCATGCATACCAGCCATATGCCTGCACGGCGGCGAAAAACACTTGCAGCCCCATGTCGGAATATAGGCGCGCCTCCCGAAATACTTCGAAATATAGCGCGACCATCAAAATGCCGACGGGGTAATTCCAGATGCTGCGCCGGACAAGGAGGAGGATATTGGCGATGCCCAGCAGCACCGCAATCCATTCAAGCGTGGATGGCATTAACGGTCCGGCCGCCCCGGTGCATTGACATTATACCGCGTCGCTTCGTCCAGTGTCAGGCAATAACGCTGCGCAGGCGTTTCCCCCGATTCGACAGCGCGCTGGCGATACATGACGTCCGTCAGCAATCGCCGCGACACACCCATGCGGATCAGAAAATCATTATCCTCACTGGCAAGCAGTGCCGATTCCTGTTCGACATCGCCGATCAGTTCGGTGGTCGCGGCAGCGCCGCTTTCGGTGGCATATTGGATGGCACCCCTGTCGCCGGTAAAGGTGAACATGTGTACCATGAACACGCCGCCCGGCTCTATCACCCGCGACGCGCCACCCATGAACATGAAATTGCAGGCGGAAAAACATGTCCAGCCGCTGGGGATGCGCGTTCGCACCCCCAGATCGCGGATGATACGTCCGGCCGCATTGCCTGCACGCGCATTACCGCCGGGGGAACGCAGCCAAATTTCCTCGATAGTCTGGTCGGCATCCAGCGCCGCCTGCAACCGTTGCGGCAGAGCGGCGTCGATTGCCCCTTCGGCCATCAAAATACGCACCCCGTTGCGCGTCACGGGCGTCAGGCTCATTTCCCGAATGTCGGTCCAATTTGGCGTTTGCGGGCAGGATGGATTGGCGGGATCCCGGCCAGTAGCCGGGCGATCATCATCCACCGCGCCCGCCAACAGCGGAAACAGCGCAAAGGCTGCTAGCAGGCGCCACCAAGCCCCCATCACGCCGCCAGCGTGAACCGCCGCGCTGGCGGTACGCGGCACATGCGTTTTTGACCGCGCGTTTCTTCACCATTCACGATGATGATGTCATCGACCATCATGCAGCTACTACCCGCTGGCTGGTCGCTGGGCGCATCATCGCGCGCAACGATGGTGGAGGAACCACGCACATTTTCGCGGCTGTCGCTCGTCCAATTGACCGTGGTGCCGACGGCTTCGCCGCGCGTCGCCTCCAGCGTGGCTTCCTTGGCCTTGACCTGCTCATGCTCATCAAGGTGACAGGCGATACTCTCGGTCAGCGTGTCGGCCACCGCCGCCGATGGCACAAAACGTTCGGCATAGCCAAGGCTGCGCGCCGCGCGACTGGTCGCTGCGCCCAATACCCCGCGCAGGATCGAACGGCCAACGCCGCCGCCGCCCGATCGCGGTGCCTCACACCCGTTGCTTGCCTGTTGCGCATATGCTGCGCCGGGCAGCAGGATGGTCGGCACGGCGAATGTCAATGCCAATCCGGCAGCAAGCGACAGTCCGCCTGCCAGCCAGCCCATTTTCCGATGCTTTTGAGTCATGTTGCTAACAATCCTCCATATTATCGCTGCCATCGACGGCAAAAGCGCGATGGTGGCTATGACGCCCATCACCATCACCATCACCATCACCATTTCGGGCACCATTTCGGGCGACTTTATATCACAAATCCTCTGCCTTCATGGCAAAAATTGTCGCATGCGGTTGATAGTCGCGCATCGCGGTTAACAAATCTTGGATATTTTCGCGCACAACCGTGATGTTCTGATGCGCGGGACGGACAAAGCCGACCGCTGCCATATGGGCATAAAAGCGCACCAGATCATCGTAAAAACCCCCCATGTTGAGGAGGCCGACCGGTTTTTGGTGATAGCCCAATTGTGCCCAGCTGATCGCTTCCCACAATTCATCCATCGTCCCCACCCCGCCGGGCAGGGTGATGAAACCGTCGCACAGGTCGGTAAAGCGCCGCTTGCGTTCGTGCATGCCAGCCACGACTTCGAGCCGAGTGCAGCCATGGTGCGCCACCTCTGCCCCCACCAGCGCTTCGGGGATGATACCGACAACTTCGCCGCCAGCCGCCAGCGCCGCATCGGCCAGCGCGCCCATCAACCCCAGCCGCCCGCCGCCGTATATGACGCGGATACCCGCCCCGGCCAGCGCGGTGCCCACGCTACGCGCATGGTCGATATAGGCGGGGTCGGCGGGGGTGGCGGAACCACAATATACGGCGATTGATTGCATGGCGGGCTGATTACCGCGCTTTCATCGCAAAGGAAATAACCGAGCATAATATCCAAAACTATCGTTTCGGGGTGCTGTTTTTCCAATAAACCTCAATAATCCCGCTGGATGCGCAGGTTGACGCTTTCGCGCCCGATGGTGGAGATGGAACCCAAAATCGCCAGCCAGCGGGTGATCTGAAACTCCGCGCGCGTCGCGCTATACCCCTGCCCGTCCGATATAACTTCGACATATATCCGCCGCGTCACATATTTGCCCGCTGCCACCGCCGTGCCGGTGCCAAGCACGCTGTCGGCAGGCAGGATTCGCAGCCGGTCGAGCCCCGTTGCGCGGCGGATAGCGTTAATCGGGTCAAGCCCGCCCCCACCGTCGCGCAATGCCGCGAGCGCGAGGCCGAGCTGCGCTGCCTCTGTCACCGAAATATCGGTGATGGAGGAACCAAAAAGGATGCGCGACAATAATTCATCCTCCGGCAATGCGGGGGTGGAGGCAAAGCTGATTTCGGGGTTGTTGCCGGTGCCGCGCACGTTAATCGTCGCGTCAATCCCCGCCATATCGTCGCTCGCCACGATGTCGAGGCTGGGGTTGGCGGGGCTGGATCCGTCGAAATGGATGGTGCCACGTTCGAGCTGAAACCGCCGCCCCGCAAAGACATAATCCCCGCGCACCAACCGCGCGTCACCGGTAATCGCAAAATTGCGCACATCGCCCCGGACGTTGAGGTCGGTCGACCAGATGCTGTCGATACCCATCCCCTCCACGCGCAGGCTGTCCCCGCCGGTTACCGCAAAATCGAGCAGCCATGGCGCGCCACCCGCCACGCGCCGCCGCCCGGCGGGCAGGTTCATCTCGGTAACATTGATTACCGGCAGCGCGTCGAGCGCGGTTGCCCGCCCCAGCCGGAAACGCCCGGCATCAAGCGTAAATTGCCCCGAAATGCGGTTGCCAGCCGCCGACCGGCTGACCGTCAACGGCCCGCTGACCCGCGCGGTCAGATCATCCCGGTTGAGGAGGAGCGCGCGCGCCGCGCGCAATTGCAATTGCATCGGAAAGCCATCCGCCGCCGACAGGCTGACATCGCCCGTCCCGCTGACGCTGCCATCGCCTGCGGTTACCCCACTGAGGCGGGAGAGGTGGAGCCGGGTTCCATCAAACCGTCCCTCCGCCGCGACATTGGTGACGATGGTGCCGGTTTCCACCCCCTCGACCCGCCCGCCGATCATCCTGAGGCTGCCGTTGATGCGCGGGTTGCTGATCGTACCGCCAACATCCGCCGCAATCGCCACCGGCCCGGCGATGGACAGCGCATCAATGCCGGTCAGTGCCCACAGCTTTGCCGCATCGCCGCTGTAACGGATTTGCGCAAATAGGGGGGCATTGGCCAATCGCGCGCCCAGACTGCCGCTACCCAGGGGTGCGAGTCGCGCCTGTATGCGCGAAACACTGGCCCCGCCCCGGCTCACCACGCCGCGCAGCGCCGCCCCATTGCCGGTCAGATTGGCGTTGAGCGCGATATCGACCGGGTCACCAAAATTGCCTAGGCCAACGCGGTTAAAGCCGCTGATCCGCACTTGCATATCGCCGCTGTCATTGCCCGTCGCCGGGGCGAAATAATGGACCCGCCCGCTCGCCAGTCCGCGCGCGGCAAGGTCACGGCTGACTATGTCTAAGAGCGCCAGCGGCAACGCATCAAAGCCCGCATCGATGCGTGTTTCGGCCCCCAAAATGCCGCTTATCTGCGCGCGGCCACCGCCGAGGCGCACTTCGGCCGGGGCCAATTGCCAGCCGCCATCGACGCGCGTCAATTCGGCCGGGCGGGTCAGGCTGACTGCGCGCGCGGCCAAGCTGCCCGCCACGTTGATGGTCAGCGCGCCGGGGCGGATCGCGGTGCGCGTCTGCAGGTTAAACGCCCGCCCCCTGTCCCCCGACAAAGCGGCGGTGAGCAGCCCGCGCCCGCCGCGCAGGCGCAAATTGCCCGCCGCCTGATCGATGAACAGCGCGCCGCGTTCGACGCCTGCCAGTTCAAAATCGGCGGTGACATTGGCCCCACCCGCCGCGAGGCGCACATCGGCTGCCACCTGCCCGCGATGGATGGATATCGCCGGAGGGCCCGCAAATTGCGCATCGCGCAGATTCAGTTGCGCCAATATCTGCTGCACGCCGCCACTGGGCTGGAGGGTGAGGGTGCCATTAACCCCCCCGCCGCTGAGGGTGAGTGCGCCCGCCATCGCGCCATCGGCCAGCGTGACTTGCCCAGCAAGGCGCGTATCGCTGACCAGAAAATCATCGACCCGCACCCGCGCTGCACCAGCTGTCGGTAACAGCAGCGCGCCGGTGCCATGAAAGGGGCCGAGCATCGATCCGCCCGCCACCGCTATCGCAAAACCATCCGCCTGCGGTTCAAGCGTCAGGCGCAATTGCCGCACCTGAAGCGCGGGGATCGGCGCATCGAACGACAGCGCGATGCGCGGGGCGCTCGGCACCCCGGCAACATCGGCGGTAAACCCACCATATTCGCTGTGGCTGCCCCGCGCGGTCAGGCGCAATTGCCCGCCAGCTTGATATTGCCCGCTGAGCGCGGCCTGCAATTTGGGGGCGACGATGCGCGTTGCGGCAAAGCGCCAGATGCCATCCTGCCCAAGCGCGAAATTGCTGGTGACGCGCAGCCGCCCGCCAAGCAGCGTCGCGATGCTGGGGTTGGTGATACGGGCAAAATCCCCCTCCGCCCGGCCGCTGAGCGCCAAGGGCGCACCCATTCGCCCTTCAATCGCAACATTGCCGCGCACCATGCCGCGCGCCACATTGGGGATGGTGATGTCGCTGAAACCGCCGGTCAACTGCGCAGCGATATTGCCGTTCGTTGGAGAAAAGCTGGCGTTGCCCGTCGTTTGCAGCGCGGGCGCAGAGAGGCGAATATCCTGCGCCCGCCACAGGTGATTTTGCCGCAAAATTTGCGCATCGAGCGTTAATCGCCGCAGCATCGGGTCGATGTTGGGGGCGATGCCATCAACCGATGCAGCGGTAACGTGCAGCGGCAGTGCCAGCGCGCGCGCCATGCTGCCGCGCCCCGCCGCATGGACGGCGCGCGCATGATATGGGGCAAGGGTGAGCGCATCGGCATCTAGCTGATATTCAATATTCGGCCCCGACCATGGCCCGTCGAGCAGGATGGCGGCGCGCGCGCGGCGCGCGGCAACCCCGGCCAACATCAGCGCAGCAGGCCGACTGCGCACATCAAAACGCAGCGCCTGCAACCGCCCATCACCTGCATCGAAGCCGCCTGTCATGTCCAACTGCACCGCTGCTGCGACGAACGCCGCATCGCCGTGCCAGCGTGCGCCGTCGATGCGGCCATGGCTGGTGATCGCCAGCCCGTCCGCACCCACCAGCGCCGCCACATCCTGCCCCAACCAGTCCTGCGGCCAGATGCGTCCATTGATCCGTGCATCGCCCCCCGCCAGCGCCAGTTGCAGCCGGGCCAATCGCTTGCCCGCACCACCAGACGAACCCGCGGCCGAACCCGCATCTGCGGCCAGCGAACCGCGCCATGCCTGCCAATTGCCGGTGCCCTGCAACAGCGCGGTCAGCCCTGATTTGGCACCGATCAATCCCGCGACAACCCCGCCAGCGGGCGCATTAACCCGCCCGCGCGCGGCAAAAACGCCATCGTCGGGCCGCGCGTCGAGGTGGATTTCTGCCCGCTCACCCCGGCTAAGGCCCAAATTGCCATCCACCATCAACCGTCCGGCGCGTACATCCGCCCGCCCCGCCATGCTGCCGCGCGCGCCACGTCCGGCGACCGCACGATCGACATCGATGCGGCGCAGCGCAAAATCGCCGATGCGTATGTCGAAATCGGGCAGCCAGCCGCGATTTTCGGTCGGCTTAAAGCGTGGGCGACGCAACAGATGCGCGCGTGTCACCACCGCACGGTCGATGTCGAGCCGATTGGCCAGCAGAAATTGCAGCGGATGCCAGTCAATCGCCGCATCGTTCAGCGTCAGGAACAGGCCATCGGGGTCGGACAGCCGCACATCGACCAATTTGGGGTCGGCGTAAATCGACCCGTCGATCCGCCCGATGCGAATGACCAGCCCATTTTCCGCCTGCCGCGCGGCGATACGGTCGATCAAAAATCTTTTGCCCGGCGATGTATCGAGCAGCGCAAGCAGCAGACCCACCAGCACAAGGAGCGCGAGCAGCAGCCCGCCCGACCATGCCGCCCAGCGCATCCACCGCCGCGTCAAAATGCCTGCCCCAGCGAGACATAGACGGCGATGCGATTGTCGCCGGGGCGCGGGTTGATCGGCGTGCCGACATCGACGCGAATCGGTCCGAAATTGCTGGCGTAACGCACCCCCAAACCGGCCCCGAAACGCATCGCGTCAAAATCCGACCCATGCAGCATCGCGCCGCTGCCAATCGCGCCGCCATCTACAAAGGGCACAATTGAAAACGCCCCCCAGACGGGGACGCGCGCTTCCAGCGAAAATTCGCCAAGGCTGCGCCCACCCAAAGGGTTGCCCAGCGGGTCACGCGGCCCCACCGCCTGATAGCCAAAGCCGCGCACCGAACTGCCGCCACCCGCATATAGGCGGCGCGATGGGGCAATGGCATCGCGCGATGCCCCGGCGATGGTTGCCAGCCGCACCCGGCCCGCCAAAATGCTGCGCCCGCTCAGCGGCCAATATCCGCTGGCGTCCACCTGTGCGCGGACATAGCCAAAAAATTGATCCTGAAAGGATATTTCCGGGAATAGTCGCGCCGAAACACGGTATCCGCGCGTCGGGTCGAGCAGATCATTCGACCCGTCATAGCCAATCTGTCCGCCCACCGAGGCGATGGCATAGCGCCGCGACACCAACGCCATGCGCGGCTGGACAAAGGCGCGTTCGTCGGTGCCGATCAATTCGCTTTCCAGCGACCATGTCCATATTTTTTGGTAAAGCAGCGTCGATGCCCGTTCGACGCGCGCGGCAAAGCGGATGGTTTGGGCGTCAAATGCGGGGAGGTTGGCATTGCTCGCCAATAATTCGATGGTCAGCACCCTGTCCCGTCCGCGCCAATTATGCCGCCGAAAGCTGACACTGCCCAATTGTTCACGCGTGCCGAGCACGCCGCGCACGCTGAGCGCCCCTTCGGGCGGGAAAAAATTGCGATGCTGCCAGCCCAATTCGATGCGATAGCCATCCCCCGTGCCATAACCGATGGCACCGGTCAGGCTGCGTAACGGCCCGGGCACGACGTTGACCGCAATGTCGGTGCTTGTTCCATCTGTACTTGGTTGCGGTTCGATGCGTACCGATGCAGCAAGCCCGGTGGCGATGATCGCGCGGCGCAAATCCTCTATCGCCGACTGGCGGAACATCTCCCCACTTTGGAAGCGTGCGATCCGTGCCAAATGCGGGGCGCCGAACAGGCCGCCATCATCGGCGATAATCTGCCCAAAAAGGAGCCGCGCGCCCGGTTGCACGGGCTGTGTCAATTGCGCGCCCATGCTGTCATGATCGACAACCAACGCTTCATCACCAACCACGGCAAATGGATAGCCCGTTTCGGGCAGTTCGGCGGCGAGCACCGCCTGCGATTTAACAATGCGGTCGGCGATAACCGCATCACCCGCATTGATGCCGAAAAGCCGGGTTATCCGGGCAATCTCACCCGCATCACCCAGCGTTTCGATGCCGGGGAGCGTTACCGCATCATAATGATATCGCGGCCCTGCCTCGATAAAATAGCGCACGACAATGCCATATGCATCGCGCGCAAAGCTTTGGCGGACCATCGCGTCATAATAGCCGTCATTGTCGAGCAATTGGTCGAGCAATTCGCCATCTTCGCGCGCGCGGCGCAAAATCTGGGCGGCGCTGCCGCCGTCGTCCGCGCCGGCGAGCAAGGTCGATAATTCATCAAAACGCGTCTGGAAACGGCGGTTGGCGACCCCGTCCAGTCCCTGAAGTTCGACATGATATGGCAAACTGCCGTCGCTGGCGGCCAAAATCGCCGCGCCATCATCCTGCGGCGTTGGCAGCGCGCCGGTCGCAATTTCAACATCATCGTCAATCGCCATATCATCGCCGCTGGTGGCAAGGTCGGCCGATGCATTTGGGGCATCGGCGCCAGCATCGGCCACTGGTGGCGGCGGGGAAAACGGCGGCAGGACGGGAAGCGGGGTTGCATCGGGCCAATCAACGCCCAGATCGGGCAAGTCGGCCATCGGCGCATCCACCGACAATATATCGTCGGCATTTTCAACAGGCGGCGCAGTCGCTGCATCTTGCGCATATGTTGGGGCGGCAAGGCCGGTCAGCGCGGCAAAACACACACCAAGGGTCAGGCCTGTCCATATTGCGCGCCGCTGCATAGCCCGCCTGTCTGATAATCGTCGCCCGCTGGCAAGCCTGTTTGAACTAGAACGCAGCCTGCAATTGCGCAAAAAAGCGCGCAACCACCGGCGGTTCGCTGGGCGCGTCGACCTGTGCCTGTGCGCTTTCAAGGCTCGCCACCCGACGGTAAAGGTCGCGGCTCTGGCCGATTAATCGTTGCGCCGCGCTGGGTAGCTGCGCAATCAGCGCATCATCGATATGGGGCGATGGTCCCAACCGATTGGCGGGCAATGAAGCGGCATCCGCCGCCAACTCGCCGCTGGCAATCGCGCGTTGCAACAGCAACCAAGCGATGATGTGCATCAGCCGCGTTGTCAGCCGCAACGATTCGCACGACAGCGCGATGCGCAGCGCCGGGTCTGAGCGCGCATGCCAATTTTGCAGCGCCAATGTTTCAGCATCGCCGTCTTCCTGACTGGCGATCAGTGCGGCGTGGACGCCAGTGCCGCTGCGCAGCGGCTGGCTGACAAGCGCGCGGTCAAACCAGCCACGCGCCTCATCCGCCAATAAAAGCGCATCATTATAAAGGCTTGCCGCCAAGGATGGTTGCATGTTGATCCGCCGTGCGCTCATCGTGCAAGCTCTGCCCTGCCCGATTTGCGAAGGCAACGCGATTGCCATGCCAAGCTGTGCCAAAATGGAATCGTCGGTAACGATATTCAGGCGATGATGTCAGGCACCAACCGGTCTTCGAGCCACGCCATTTCATCGCGCAGGCGCAATTTGCGTTTTTTGAGCCGCGCAACCGCCATCTGATCGGGCACCGCCATCGCGCCCAGCGCGTTGATCGCCGCATCAAGGTCGCGGTGTTCAACCCGCACGACATCCAAACGGCGCTGCATTTCATCCTGCGTCATATTGTCACCATGCCATATTTGTCATTGGCGTCCATAAAATGCTTATAGCATCCGGCAATCCGCTGGTCGTGGTAAAGAGCTGATTCATCCATTTTTTTGGCGACAAGGCATGGCTTTCCTGTTTCATTGGCAGCTGTCGGGTTCGCACCGCGACTCGGCCCGGTCGTCAGATCGGAAGAGCACAC
>CALFXW010000126.1 GCA_937957805.1 uncultured Sphingopyxis sp. | reverse complement strand
CGGCGCCAGCGATGTTGCTGGCCTCCTCGGCGACCAGCAGCAGCGCCCGGATATCGAGCGGGGTGCGACCCCAGTTGCGGGTCAGGTCGCCCTTCACGTCAGAGGCGGTCGGCAGTGATCCGGCGCCGTCCCACGCGAGCGGTACGAGCGAGCTCGGCTTGGGTGTCGGGATCGGGCGATCAGGATCAGGCTCGCCGGTCGGCGGTACCTCGGCCTCCGGCTCGCCCCCCGAGTCACCGCCCTGCGCACGCTTGCGGCGGTCCACGTACGACGCACCAGCGACCACGCCGCCGGTGGCCTCGAGGATGGTGGCGAAGTTCTGGTTGATGTTCGTCTGCACCCCGACGATCTCCTCGGTCATGCTGCCGGAGTTGTCGATCACGAAGATGATGTCGACCGGCTTCTTGCCGATGCGCGGGAAGAGGTGGCGTTCAAAACCGGACAGCCAGCGGGCATGATGGCCATCCTTCCAACCGTCGCCCAGGGCTTCATGGCATGAGCGGGTTGCCGCTTCGAAGGTCGGTATGACCTTGCGCGCCTTTCGCCGCTCGGCGACAGGATCGAAGCCGTCACGAACCCAACGGCGCAATTCTGCTGCCGCTGTTCTGGCATCGGTCAGCGAAACATCATGCGCCGATCCCAGCCCATAGTCGCGGCGGTGGCCTTTCAACTGCATGCGCAGCACCCAGGTGCGCGCGCCGCTGGGTTTTACGACCAGGCACAAGCCCCTGCCATCGACATGGCGACCGGGCTTCGCGTTCTTCACTTTCAATACTGTCAGCGCCATCAGGTTCGAGTCCCTGTCAGGGATTCATACCGCGAAAAACGGGGGTATTTGGTCCCACAATCGTTCCCACATTTCAGCGGGAATTCAGGCGATTCAGGGCGACCGACCGCGAACACGTTACAAGATAAATCGCTGATTTTACAGGGTAGTTGGAGACGCTCTGAAATTGCCTGAGACAAAAGTTATAGCGCCTCCTCCGCTACCATTTTCTGCATCGGCCATTTTGCAACCATGGCCCCTTCAGCCACCATCCAGCGCATAGCCAACCGACCGGATGGTGCGGATCAAGTCCGGCTGGCCGGGGGGATTTATTGCATCACGCAGCCGTTTGATGTGGACATCAACGGTGCGCTCGACAATCATGCTGTCCATGCCCCAGACCGCGTCCATCAAATGGCTGCGTGACAGGACACGCCCCGGCCGTTCCATGAAATGACATAATAGTTTGAATTCGGTCGGGCCAAGGTGCAGCGGCGCGCCGTCGCGCCGCACCATATGGCTCGCCCGGTCGAGTTCGAGCGTGCCGACCCGCAATATTTCCCCAAAGGATGCCGACATGCTGCGGCGCAGCAGCCCTTCAACCCGCGCCAACAATTCGCGCGGCGAAAATGGTTTGGTCAGATAATCATCCGCGCCCGTCTTTATCCCGCGAATACGGTCGTCTTCATCGCTGCGCGCGGTCAGCATGATGATCGGCACGCGGGCGGCCAGCTTGTCCTTGCGGATCTGACGGCACACTTCGATCCCGGGCAGATTTTCAATCATCCAGTCGAGGATGATGGCATCGGGCAGTTGTTCGCGCACCATCAACAGGGCTTCGTCGCCATCGCCGGTCAGGCGGACGGCATAACCCTCCGCCTCAAAATGCCAGCGCAACAAATCGGCGAGCGATGGATCGTCTTCGATGATCAAGATGGCGGGCATTACCGAACCTTATGCCACGGGCAGATCGCGTTCGGCATAATATATGCCGGTCGCGGCGAAATAGACCATTTCGGCCACATTGGTCGCATGGTCGCCAACCCGTTCGATGTTGCGTGCGACGAATAATAGTTGTGCCGCGCTGCTGATGGTGGCGGGATTTTCGATCATATGCGCGACCAGATTGCGGAAAATACTGTCGTAGAAATTGTCCAGTTTTTCATCGCGTTCAATGACTTCCACCGCCAATTCCGCATCGCGCGCGCCATATGCATTGAGCACGTCGCGCACCATGCCCTG
>CALFXW010000125.1 GCA_937957805.1 uncultured Sphingopyxis sp. | reverse complement strand
CGACGCTCTTTGTCGCTATGCTGGCGGTTGTCAAAATCCTTTGCGACAGTATGAGCCAGTTTTAACACGGCTCGCCGAAGATATGCATTATGGAGTGAAAGTCGCCGATGGCCCGCAATTATGACAGTGTGAAGCGCATTTTGGTGACCGGCGGGTCGGGCTTTGTCGGCTCACACCTCATCGACCGGCTGCTCGAAGCGGGGCATGAAGTGCTGTGCGTCGATAATTTATTCACCGGCTCCAAGCGCAATATCCAGCATTTGCACAACCATAGTCGGCTGGAATTTCTGCGCCACGACGTCACCTTTCCCCTCTATGTCGAGGTGGATGAGATTTACAACCTCGCCTGTCCGGCATCCCCCGTCCATTATCAGCATGACCCGGTGGCGACGATAAAGACCAGCGTGCATGGCGCGATCAATATGCTGGGCCTCGCCAAGCGATTGAAATGCCGCATTTTTCAGGCATCGACCAGCGAGGTTTATGGCGACCCGTCTGTCCACCCGCAGACCGAGGATTATTGGGGCAATGTCAACCCGATCGGTATCCGTAGCTGCTATGATGAGGGGAAACGCTGCGCCGAAACCCTGTTCTTTGATTATCACCGCCAGCACGGCGTCGATATAAAGGTCGCGCGGATTTTCAACACCTATGGCCCGCGCATGCACCCCGCCGATGGCCGCGTCGTTTCCAATTTCATCATTCAGGCGCTGAACGGCGAAGACATCACCATCTATGGCGACGGCTCGCAGACACGCAGTTTCTGTTATGTCGATGATCTGGTCGAAGGGTTCATCCGCCTGATGGCCAGCCCCGCCGATGTGACTGGCCCGATCAACCTTGGCAATCCGGTGGAATTTACCATCCGCGACCTTGCCGAGCTGGTGCTGCGCAAGACAGGCTCCCGCTCGCGCCTTATCGAACTGCCGCTGCCGGGTGATGATCCCAAGCAGCGCAAGCCCGACATCAGCCTCGCGCAAAAACACCTCGACTGGCAGCCAAGCGTGCCGCTGGAGGATGGGCTGGACCGCACCATCGATTATTTCAAACGGCTTGGCCAATAGGCGATGGGCGGCAATCCGGACGAGGTCAGAGCGCAGCGCGAATATTATGCGCAAACCGCCGCCCAATATGACCATATGCATTTGGATGAGGGTGATGAGCATTTTTTTGCGCTGAACTGGCTGTCCGCCTGCATCGGCCATTTCGGCTATACCAGCCTGATCGACATTGGTTCGGGCACAGGGCGCGCCATTCTCGACCTCAAATCGCGCCATAATATCGACTGTATCGGCATCGAACCGGTCGCGGCGCTGCGCGAACAAGGCTATGCCAAGGGGCTAAGCGCCGGTGAATTGCGCGACGGGGATGTGCTCTCGCTCGATTTTCCGGACAATAGTGTCGATATCGTCTGCGCCTTTGCCGTGCTCCACCATGTCAAAGACCATGGCCGCGCGGTGCGCGAAATGTGCCGTGTGGCACGGCGCGCAGTCTTTATTTCCGACGCCAATAATTTCGGGCAGGGCAGCTTTGCCAAACGGCGGATCAAGCAGATGATCGACCATTTGGGGCTGTGGCGCGCTTATGATTTTGTTGCGACGCGCGGCAAGGGCTATCATTGGTCGGCGGGCGACGGGCTGTTCTACAGCTATTCGCTGACCAAGGATCTGCCGATATTGCGCGCCAAATTCCCCGATTTGCACTTTATGAACACCCTGCCCGCGCCGACTCCCCATTTTTATCGCGACGCCCCGCATTTTGCGGTGCTGGCGCGCAAGGATGGCCCGGCATGAGCGGAAAATGCGCCCTGATCAGCGGCATTTCGGGGCAGGATGGCGCATGGCTGGCCAAATTGCTGCTGGACAAGGGTTATCGTGTGTTCGGCACCTCGCGCGATGCCGACCTCGCCCGTTTTGGCAATTTGGAGCGGCTTGGCATCCGCGATCGGGTGACCTGCCTGTCGCTCCAGCAGACTGATTTTCGCAGCGTCCTGCATGTGCTGGAACAGGTGGAGCCGGACGAGATTTATAATCTTGCCGGGCAAAGTTCGGTCGGCCTGTCCTTTGAACAGCCGCTAGAAACGCTCGAATCCATCGCCTATGGCACGCTGAACCTGCTTGAGGCATTGCGTTTTACCAAGAGCAAGGCGCGCCTTTACAATGCCGCGTCAAGCGAATGTTTCGGTGAAACCAGCGCCGAAAAGCCCGCCGATGAAACGTCCAGCTTTGCCCCGCGCAGCCCCTATGGCATTGCCAAGGCGACGGCATTCTGGTCGGTCGCCAATTACCGCGATGCCTATGGTCTAAGCGCCAGTTCGGGCATTTTGTTCAACCATGAATCGCCGCTGCGCCCCGAACGCTTTGTGACACGCAAGGTGGTCAAGGCCGCCTGCGCCATTGCCGCAGGTTCCACCGACAAATTGATATTGGGTGATCTGGGTGTGGTGCGCGACTGGGGCTGGGCGGCCGAATATGTCGATGCCATGTGGCGGATGTTGCAAGCCGAAACCCCGCGCGATTATGTCATTGCCACCGGTACCAGCCATAGTCTGGAGGCGTTTGTGGCAGATGTGTTTGCCGCGCTCAACCTCGACTGGCGCGACCATGTGGAAACCAACCCGCGTTTTCGCCGCGCCACCGATTTGCGCGCCAGCCATGCCAACCCGTCGCGCGCCGCACGCGATCTGGGCTGGCAGGCGCAAAGTGATTTCAAGACGATGATCGCGCGTCTGGTGCGCGCCGAACAGTCTGGCACAATCGACTAAGGGCTTTGGCGGCGGTGCGCACCCTCCTCCAGATATTGCCATTTCGTTCGCGCCAGTCGGACGGGGTGGGGGATTATGCGCGCCTGCTCGCCGCGCAATTGCGCGATGCACATGGCATCGACACCATCTTTGTCGTCGTGCGTCCCGACGCCACCACCGCCGGTCTGGACGACGGCTTCCCCAGCATCTGCGTCACCCAAAACCGCACCGCTGCAATTATCGCCGCGCTGAATGAAGCCACAGAAGGCCGCGACATTGCGGGCGCCATGCTCCATATGTCGGGCTATGGCTATTCGCGGATCGGCGCACCCCTGCATCTGGCGCGCGCCATAGGCCTATGGAAGGCGGCAAGCAGCACGCCGGTTCTTGCCATATTTCACGAACTTTTTATCGAGGCATCGGGCCTTGGCCGCCGCAAACTCTACCAAAAATTGCAGCAAATTTCGGTGCGGCGGTTTCTGACGCTCAGCGATGCGGCGCTGACCCCGGCGAGCGCCTATCGCGATTGGCTGATGGCGCAAAATCCGCCCTGCCCGGTGAGCGCCATGCCGGTATTTTCAACAATCGGTGAAGCCGCTGCGGACGTAATGACGGCGCGACCATCGCGCCTCGCCATTTTTTGCCGCGCCGACATGGCCAATGACATTTACGGCCCTTGGCACGCGGCGCTGGCGCAATTTTGCAGCGATGCGGGCATCACCCATATTGACGATATTGGCAGCCGCCATCAGCCGCCACCAACGCGCATCGGCCCGGCCCAAGTCACCAGCCATGGCCGCCTGCCCGCCGAGGCGATTAGCGCGCTGCTCACACAGGCACGTTTTGGCATGCTCGCCTACGCGCATATGCCGCTCGCCAAATCGACGCTGTTTGCCGCCTATGCCGCGCATGGCGTGATCCCGCTGTGCGCCAGCGCCGCCGCGCCAACGGGCGACGGGCTAGTCGCGGGGGTCAACTTCGTCCATATGGTCGAAATGGACGCGCGCCACCCCACCGGCAAAATTGATGTTGCAGCCACCGCCGCAGCGGCGCACGCATGGTATGCACCCCATGGCTTGCCGCAACAGGCGAACGCGATTGCGACCCAAATATCCCAATTGGCGGGGCGCGCATGAACCCGGCGCTGCTGATCCTCGCCCTCCCCGTCCTTGTTGCTGGCACCATAATCTGCGTGAGATATTGGCGGCCGATGGTGCCCGTCATCCTCATCTGGGCATTGTTCGAAGGGGCGGTGCGCAAATGGGGTTTTCCGCAATATCAATCGCTGATTTACATCGCCAAGGACGGGGTGATTTTGGCGTCGTTTCTGGGGTTTTTGATCGACGGCCAGCGCAAGGATTTCATGGCTTATGTCAGCCCGGTATTTCTGGGACTGGTCGGCGCAATCAGCATCTATCTGCTTTTCCTGTTGTTCAACCCCAACAGCCCGTCGGTATTGCTCAGCATCATCGGCCTTAAAAACCACATCAACTATGTGCCGCTCGCCATCATGGTGCCCGCGATTATCGAACGGGAGGAGGATTTATATCGTTTTGTTCGCCTGTTCCTGTTCCTCACCATCGCGCTGGGGCTGCTGGGCCTTTATCAATTCACCCAACCGGCAAGCGCATGGATCAACCAGCAAATTAGCGCGGATAGCACGGTTGACGCGCAGGCGGTGTTCGGCGCGGGTCAGGGTAGCGGCGCGTTCAAATATGGCTTTGTGCGCACATCCTCCACCTTCAGCTATATCGGCGGTTTCATCACCTATTTGATTTTGGCGGTGCCGATGATCGTCGCGCTGATATTTGCCGACGCATTCAAATCGCGCGACCGGCGCTGGGCCTATGCCGCGATTGCCATCGGGCTGGGCGCGGCCTTTACCACCGGCGCGCGCACGCCGATTTTTGTGATGGTCATCGGCCTGCCCGTGATGCTCGCCATCGCCACTACGCGCGGGTTGATTTCGACCCGGCTATTCTTTCGCTTGCTTGTCGCCGGGGCGTTGGTTGGGCTTGCCACCGGCCTAATTTTCAATGAGGCGATTCAGGCATTAATTTTCCGCTCCGAAAATGCCGACAGCACGGCCGTGCGCTTGCTTTCCCCCATTATCGAACTGGCGAACGCCTTTGATTCAACGCCGATTTTCGGCACCGGCCTCGGCACCAACAGCAACGCCGCGCCGACCATCATGGCATCCCCATTCCAATGGTGGCTGAACGGCCATTATTATGAGCTGGAAACCGCGCGCGTCATGCAGGAGGTTGGTTTTTTTGGCTTTTGCCTGATCTATACGATGCGTATTGTGGCTGTGGGCATCGCGCTGCGTGCAACCTTTCGCCATCACAACCGTTTTTACACCGCGCTCTGCCTTGGCGCGGCATTTTTCCTGACCGTCCATATCATTCTGTTTGTCGTCAACAACCCGCTGGCCGGCGTCTATTATTACGCCCTGCTCGGCATGGTTTTTGCGACCAATCGGCTGGCCGCGCTTGATGCCGCACGCCGCCCGGCACCGCCCGCCCAGACGCCGATCATTCTTTCCGCTGGAAACGCCGCTCCAGCAGGGTGAGCGCCAAAATCCCCTCCGCCACCACGCGCTGCATCACATACATCCAGCCCGCCGGGCCGGCAAAGATCAGCCGCTTGACGATGAGGCAATAGAAAAAGACCGCAATGACCATCAGCGGCGGGTGGCGGCGCAGGCGGCTCGCCCAGCCGGGCTTGCCATTTTCAACCGCCGTCGCCTCATGCGCCATATAGCGGCTTTGCGCCGCGACAAAGGCGGCCATGGGCTTGCGGTCATCATGGATGACGCGGCCACGCAGCGGCAATATTTTGCCCGTAACCTCCCACCCCTCTGTATGGCCGCGTTCGACCACGCGCACCTTGTCCATGCGGAATAATATATGGTTGGCGGGGTAGAGCGATCCCGGCAGCACCCTGCCCCACATCGCATAACCAAAGGCGATGCGATAAGCGGCAACATCTTCATCGGGCCGCAGCGCGACGATTTCATCGACCAGCGCCTGTGTCACAAAATAATCGGCATCGAGCCGCAATATCCAGCCATCATCGCATTGGTCGATTGCAAAGGCCCATTGGTTCCAATGATTGTCAAAGGGGCGATGGTGCACCACCACGCGCGGGTCAGCCGCCAGCATAGCCAGAGTCGCATCGCTGCTGCCGCTGTCGATGACGATGATGCGGGTCGCCCAATGCAGCCCGGCGAGCAGCCGTTCGACATTGGCTTCCTCATTAAAAGTGAGGATCAGCGGGGTTATTTTATCGAGCATCATCTTTGTCCATTACCGCCCTATAGGCGTCCACCATCGCGCGCGCGACCGCGTCCCATGTCAGATGCGCGGCGACATATGCCTGCCCCGCCCGGCCCATCGCGTCGCGCGCGGCCACCGTCATCGCATCCATCTGTTGCAAGGCTGCGCCAATCGATGCGGCATCGGCATCACAGACCAGCCCGCCGCCCGATGCGGCGACATGTTCGGCAACGCCACATTGGCGCGTGACGATAATCGGGCGGGCGGCTGCCATCGCCTCCACCACCACATTGCCGAAATTTTCGGAGAGGGAGGGGAGGATGAAGCCCGCGCAATTCGCATAAAGCCAGGATTTTTCCGCGCCTGCCACCGCCCGGTCGATGATCGTCACGCGATCGGCCAGACCATGTTCGGAGATTGCCGCGCGCACCGCCGCGCCGTCCCCATCCTCATCATTGCCGACAATCAGCAGGCGCGCATCGGGGACACGCGCCATCGCTGCGACCAATGCGGGCAGGTTTTTCTTCCAGTTGATCCGCCCAAGCGACAGATAATAGCCCGATTTCGGCAGATGTGCGGTGTCCGGTGCGTCGCTGCCCGACGTCAGATCGACGCCATTGGGAATGGTCGCAACGCGCGCAATTTTATAGTCAAATTCGCTGAGCGCGCGCGCTTCCTCTGCGGCGGTCACCACCAGCGTCGCCGCCTGTTCAACCGTCCGGCGGTCGAACAAACGCATCCACAATCGTTTGATAATCCCCGAACGCGCCGCGAATAATTCGCGCACCAACATGCCGCGCGGCGACACGACATAGGGAACCCCCGCCGCCCGCGCGATGCGGGCCATGCGCATCACCGGCCACAGGAACATCGCGTGGATATGGACCACGTCATATTCGCCGATATGGGCTTTGGCTTCACGCGCCATGGCGGGTGCGCGAAACAGCCGCGTCCCCAGCCCCAGCTCGAAATATCGCACATTCACCCCATCGACATCGACAAAGCGGTCGGTCGGCACGCTCAGGCGCTGCGGCCCGTCTGCATTGGTGGTAAAGACATCGACCCGGTGCCCCAGCGCCGCGGTTGCTTTGGCGAGGCCATGCACAGAAAAAATCGGCCCACCATAACGCACCGCCGGATAATAGCTCGGCACGACATGGAGGACGCGTAGCGGGCGGTTCATGCCGCAATGTCCTGCAACAACGCAACGATCCGCGCACGATAGGACGCCCAGTTCATTCCCGCCACCGCTGCCTGACAGGCAGGCGCCATCGCGCGTACCGCAGCGACATTGGCGGCTGCATTTTCCATTGCATCGGTCAGCGCCGCAGCATCCCCCGTCGGGATAATCCAGCCATTTTCACTGGGGGTGAGGAGGTCGGCCGCCCCCGTCCGGTCGCTGGCGATAACCCCGCGCCCGCTGGCCAGCGCTTCGGCCACCACAAAGCCGAAACTGTCAAAGCGCGACGGGTGGAGGATGATGTCGGCTTCGCGCATCAGCCGGGCCAAATCTTCGCGGCCCACATCGCCATGCAGCCGTGCATGGGGGCTGAGCCAGCCCACCGCATCAGGTGTCAGTCGCCCCGCGACCTCCAGCGAACAGACGATGCCGCGCGCGGCCAATGCCGCCATCGCCTCTGCCACCAGATCCGCCCCCTTGGCATAGCCGCTGCGCGCGACGAACAGGAAACGGATTGGCCCCACATGGTCATTTTCCGCCGCCGCATCGGCAAAAATCTCGCGATCCAGCCCCAATGGCACGACATGCACCCGGTCTCCCCCCACGCCCGCTTGGATATAGGATTGGCGCGCCATTTTTGAGCAAGTGAAAATATGGTCGGCGAGCGCAATTTCCGCATCCTTGCGCGCATTGCGTGCGGCCAGTCCCGCGTCGGGCAAGGGGCTTTGCCAACCATGATGGACGCTCGCCGCGTCGAGGACATTGACCCCGCCGCGCGTGCGATTGAGCGTAAAAAGCTCCAGCGCCGAATTTTCCACCGAGAGGGCGATATTCCAACCATCGCGGCGCGAAGCTATGCGCGCAAGCCGCGCCCCGAAATGATAATATATTTGGTGCGCCGCGTGCACCCGCATCGCCCGCTGCGGCAGCCGCGTGGCAAGCGCTATCGCCAGATGATAACGCCGCAGGCAAAGGTCATGGGCACCGATTTCGCGCGCCAATTCGCCGCGCGATGGCGCGCCATGGACAAACAGGTCAAGCATGTCTGCCCCGGCCAGTGCCGCCGCGCTCTGGTCATTATGCTGGCGGCCGGGGTTGCCCAATATGACCGAAATGCCCTTCACGCGGCCCGCACCCGCGCAATCGCCTGTCGGATGCCCGCCAGACATTGCGCATAGCCCCATTGGGCAATGATTGCGCGCGATGCATCGCCCATCCGCCGCGTCAATTCGGGGTCTGCGACCATCGGCGCGAGCGCATCAGTCAGTCCCGCGACATCGCCTGCCTCAAAGACCGCGCCATTTTCGCCTTCGCGCAGCAAATCCGCTACACAGCCAATTTCGCGCGACAGGACGACGGGCAAGCCAGCCGCCATCACTTCATTGACGATCAGGCCCCAATTTTCATTCTCGCTTGGCAGGACGAAAATATCGCTCGCCGCATAATATTCGGGCAGCCCCGCCTGATTGACGAAGCCGACAAAATGGCACGCATCGGCAATGCCGCGCGCCGCCGCCAGCGCCTCGGCACGCGCCTGTTCCTCCCCCGACCCGACGATGAGCAAATGCGCCGCCTGCCCCCGGTCGTGCAGATTGGCAACCGCTTCCACCAGGTCGCAGATGCGTTTGCGCACCGTCAGCTTGGATGCGTAGAGGATGACCATCGCGTCCTTATCTATGCCGTGGCGTGCGCGCACCCCCGCCCTGTCGGCTGCCGCCGCGCTGGCTGCAAAACGTGCATTATCGACGCTATAGGGGACAAGGCTGATTTTATCATCGCTTATGCCCAGCGCGCGATAATGGTCGGCATTGCGGCTGCCGATGGCCAACATTTGCGCGCATTGGCGGTAGAGGAGGGGCATTAACGCAGCGCGTATCCGCCGCTTTAGCCCGGTGGCATGCGCCTCCCCATGGGTTTCGCCGCGCATGAAAACCGCAATGCCGCGCCACCGTGCGATGGCAAGCGCCAAAATATTGGCGGCAAAGCCATGCCCGTGCAGCCACAGCGCGTCAAACTTGTCCGCGCGCAACACGCGCCACAGCGCGGGGCAGACATAGGTCCAGAAACCCAGCGGATATTTATGCGCGCCGCGCCCGGGCAGAAATTGATGGTCAAAGCCGCCGAGCAGGTCGATATCCCAGCTGATTTTCTGGCCAAATTCGGGGTCGTGCCCCCCGGACATATTGAAATCGGACAGGAAAAGCGCGCTGACATCCACATCATCTGTCGCATTTAAATAGCGATAGAGCGGGGTGAAATATTGGATCGGATGGGTGTTGAGCACCGCGATGCGAAAAGCAGGTGGTTGCGCCATAGCGATTTCGGATTGTCCCAATCTGGTCAGGGCCGCACCCCGATGTGCGCCAGCCATATGCGCATCGCATGGCTTCGCCAACCGGCATTTGTCAAAATCACCTTGCAATTGCCCCGACGAAGCAGCATTTGCCGCACTTCCCAGCGCTTTTGGCCCCGATTTTTCGCAGAGTTTTTGCCATGTTCCGCCGCTTATTCTCCTCCTCGCGCGCATCGCGCTGGCGGCCCGCCAGCCTGCCAGCGGGGCAGCGCGTCTATGCGGTGGGCGATGTGCATGGACGGCTCGACCTGTTGACCGCGCTCGTCGCGCAAATTGCCACCGACGATGCGGCGCGCAATGCGGCGGACAGCCGCCTCATCCTCTTGGGGGATTATGTCGACCGGGGGCCGGACAGCGCGGGCGTCCTGCGTTACATTCGCGAAAATTTGCTGCCGACGGGTAATGTCACCCTGCTGCGCGGCAACCATGAACAATATATGCTCGCCGCCTATGACGGCAATGTCGAGGCGCTGACCGCATGGCTGCGCTATGGCGGGTGGGAAACGCTGCAAAGCTATGGCGTTGATGAAGGCACCATCGAACAGCGCAACCATTTGACGATTGCAGCGATGCAGGCCGCTATCCCCGCCGCCGACATGGAATTATTGCGCGGGCTGGCGGTGCAGTATCGCAGCGGCGATTATTTCTTTGTCCACGCCGGCATCCGCCCCGGCACCGCGCTCGACGCGCAGAGTGAGCAGGATATGCTGTGGATTCGCGAACGTTTTCTGGCTGATGACCGCGACCATGGGGTCATCATCGTCCATGGGCACAGCCCGACCGATGCGCCCGAACTGCGCCGCAACCGTATCGGGGTCGATACGCTCGCCTATGACAGCGGGCGGTTGACGGCGGTGGGGCTGGAGGGGACGGAACGTTGGTTTGTCCATACCGGTGCGCCGATTGACCCGGACACGGCAGCGGGCGAAATTTGCGCGCTGATCAACCGATAAAGTGCCGCAAAACGCGCGCTTTACCAGATTCGACTGGCGTGGCAGTCCCCGCTCTCTTAAAGGCGCAGTTGAACAAATTTGGTGAACCTCTTGCGCTCCATTGCCTTTGCCAATCTGGCCCCCGCACTATTTCTTGGCTTCGTCATGCTGCTCGGCGGCGGCACATTGGGCGGCATGTTTGCCAATGTCGTGGTGCAGCTGGTGGCGCTCGCCATTTTGCTGTGGGCGCTGTTTTTCCCCGGCAAGCGCGAACGCGCCATTGCTGAACGCAGTCTCGATTACCTCGCGCTCGCCTATCTTGGCTGGCTCATCCTCTGCCTCCTGCCCCTGCCACCCGGCTTGTGGAGCGCGCTGCCGGGGCGCGAGGACATTGTTCGCGGATTTACCCTGCTCGGCGCGCCGCTCCCCTGGTTACCGCTCAGCACCAGCCCCGCCGACAGCCTGTGGAGCGGGCTGTCGCTGCTACCTATATTTGCCATGGCGCTGCTGGTGCGCCGCGCAGGGGCGGAGGCGAACCGTATATTGATTGTCGCCATTTTGGGGATAGCAGCGGCCAATGCCGTGCTGGGCATCGGGCAATATGTCACCGGCATCGGTTCGCGGCTATACCTCTATGATGTCACAAACCGTGGTTTTGCGGTCGGCTTTTTTGCCAACGCCAACCATCTGGCGACGCTGATGGCCGCCGCAGCCGTACTCGCCGCCTATTATTTCAGCACAACGTCGAGCGATGCCCGCCGCGCCCGCACTTCCACCCGCCGCGCAAAGCTCGCCAAATTGGCGGGTTTTGACGCGCTGCTGTTCGTCGCGACTTTGTTTACCGAAAGTAATGCCGGGCTGATCCTATTCGCCGCCGCATTGGGCGCGACACCCTTTCTGATGGGGGCCTTCACGCTCAAACGCTGGATATTCTGGGGCGGTGCGGCGGGGGCGAGCGTCGCGATTGCCGGGGCATTTGCGCTGGCGGTCAGCCAGCCGGGCGTGCTTGGCGCTGGCAGCGACCAGCACGGCACTTCACGCGCCCAAATCTATCCGCGCGCGGCAGAATTGATGCGGGACAATTTGCCCTTTGGCACGGGGTTGGGCAGCTTTGCCCGCGCCTACCCCGCTTATGAGGATGCGAACCGCGTCACCCAAACCTATGCCAACCACGCCCACAGCGACCTTATCGAATGGCTGGTCGAATTGGGTTTGGTGGGCGCCGTTTTCCTGACCCTGCTGCTCCTCTGGGCGGTTCGGCAGATTGGCGCATCGCTCGATTTCTCGACCCGTCACGCGCGCGCAGCGCAGGCCGCATTTGGCGCATTATTGCTCATCGGCCTGCACAGTCTGATTGACTATCCGGCGCGCACGGCGGCGATGGCGACGTTGGTCGCAGCCATGCTCGCGCTCATCGCGCGCCATGATTGGGAACGCGAATAATATCCAATCAGAACTGGAAATAGATGAACTGGCTGCGCGATTGCAGCATGACGAAAACAATCGCGCCTGCCACCATGAAATATAGCGTGCGCATCACCAGAACCGGCATCGCGGTTGCGCCCAATTTGGGGGTCACAACCTCCCGCGCCCACCAGATGATCAGCGACCCCAGCATCAACGCCGCGGCCAATATATAGCTGTTGGGCGCAAGGGTCATCGACAAATGGCCAAAGGGCCAAAACATGCGCCCCCACATGGTGAAGCTGTCGGCCAGATTGGCCGCGCGAAAGGGGATCCACCCCGCCATCATCAACGGAAGCGCCATCATCCACGCCATCCACGCCGGCATGGCGCGCCCGCGCCATGTCGCCAGCGGCGCGAGCAGCCGGTGGAGGTAGATCAGCACCGCATGGTAAATCCCCCAGATGGCAAAGGTCCAGTTTGCACCATGCCACAGCCCCATGATCCCCCAAGTGACGAACAGCGCATAGCTGCGCCGCCATGGTGACTTCACTTCCCCAACGTCGCGGAAAGTGTCCCACGCGCCCGTCCCCTGCGCCTTATAATTGCCCATGATCGGGATATAGAGGTAATCGCGGATCCAAGTGCTGAGCGATATGTGCCAGCGTTTCCAGAATTCGCGCGGCGATGTCGCCATATAGGGCCAGTTGAAATTCTCCGGCACGAAAATGCTCATCATCAGCGCCGAACCGATGGCGATCGATGAATAACCGGCGAAATCAAAATAAATCTGGAACCCGAAGAGGAAGGTCAGCGTCCAGCTGTCGATCGCGGTCAGGCTGTGCGCCCCTTGGGCAAAGCCTGCATCGACAAAGCCGGCGGCACTGTCTGCCAGCACCACTTTCATGAACAAACCGGCCAAAATCCTTTCAAAGCCGATGCGCATGTTGCGCCAGCGAAAGGGTGGCGGGTTTTCAAGCTGCGGGATCAGCACGTGCGGGCGCATAATCGGCCCGGCAACAAGATGCGGAAAAAAAGTAACGAACGCGAGATAGGTTACCACATCACGTTCTGGCTCTATGTCGCGCCGATACACATCGATGGTGTAACTCATTGTCTGGAAAATATAAAAACTGATGCCGAGCGGCAGGATGATATATAGTTCAACCGGGCCGGGTGCATAGCCAATCGCACCGGCAATCGACCAGATCGTGTCCTTGAAAAAGACCAGATATTTGAAAAAGCCGAGCACGCCGAGATTAAAGGCGATGCTGACCCACATCAGATGTTTGCGTCGTCCGGGATCCTGTGCCTTGTCGATGGCGAGTGCCAGGAAATAATCGACCACCGCGCTGGCGAACATCAGCGGCAGAAACTCCACCCGCCAAAAGCCATAGAAAATGACGCTCGCCGAAATGAGAAAGGCGAGCCGCGCCTTTCCGCGCAGCGCCCAATATAGCAGCACCGCCAGCGGCAAAAAGACGAGGATATAGGTTACACTGTTGAAAAGCATCGCCCGGCCCCGCCCTTAAAACTGCATCGCGCGCAATTGCGCATCGACGCCGTTGGCCAATCTTTGGTGCCCGGCGGCGGTGAAATGCATGAAATCATATTCCTGAAATCCGAACAGATCATCGGTCACCATCCCCCATTCGGGGCCGGGAACGATGTTATCGAGGTCGGCATAACGCGCGCCGTTTGCTGCCGCCATCGCGGCCAGCCGCGCCTTGAAGCGCGCATAATCCGCCGCGACATAGGGGCCGGATACATTCTGGCGATAGGGCGGCACATAGATGAGCACGCGGGTGCCCCGGCTGCGCATTTCGCCCAAAAACTGGTTCAGTCGCGCCAGCCGCTCCGCCTCCAGCGACGGGGGCACGGGGCGCTTTGACTGCGAGTTTATGCCCAAAATCTTGTTGCGCAGCGTGTGAATAGCAAAGCCCAACATCCCGCGTAGACTGTCGCGCTTGGCCCATAGCGACGAATGCGCCTCCAGCCAGTCGACCAGCGCCGCCTCCACCTTGGGGCGCACCGATTTGGGATCTTCGGTCGAAACCTCTGCATCGGTGGTGCCCGCCGCCGCGACGCGCAGCATTTCAGCGCCAAAGGGGTCAGCAACCATCGACGCGCGCACGCCGGGCATGTCGATCATCGCGCGCACATCCGCGCGGATGGTGGTTTCGCGAATATCGTCATAGCAGATCGGCAGGATTACCAGTCGCGGATTAAAGGTCGGCAACAAAGCCTCCACCGTCAATAAATGTTCGTCGAGCGAGGCGTTGGGCATCTGATAGCTGACAAGGTAACGCCCGCGCGCCGCCAAATCACTGTGGAGGATGGCCGGGGCATTGCGGTCTCCCTGCTGCATCCGGTTGATCGCGGCAAGCTGGCTGTTGCCCAGCCACAGCGCGGCGGGCGGGCGACCGGCCCGCGCAAAGGCCGCCGCACAAATCGGGTGGTTCGATGCCCCCTGACAGACGAAATCGCGCGCTTCCGCTGCGCTCGTCTCCCGCCCATAGGCCGCCTGTTCGAGCGCAAAGAGCCAGCGGTGCGCCGCATATTCGAGGATGCCGAACGCCAGCAACAACCCGATGACAAGGCTCCACCACAGGCTTTTGGGGTTCGGCCCGTCCGCGGGTGCCGCCTGATCCTGATGCTGGTTCACCCCATATCCTCCAAATCTATGGCCATATCGCCGCGCAGCCTGCGCGGGCGACTGTCGATGCCTGCCATGCCCATCGCAATTATCGCCAGATTTTCAAGCAGATTAGCGAGCGCAATCAACAGCGTGAACAACAGCACCGACGCACTGGTCGAAAAATCGAACAGCGGCAGCATCCCAGCGATGATCACGACATGGACAGCGACGCTCCACGGTTCAAAGCGCACCCAACCCATCGCGCGGCTGACCTGTCCCACCATCATCGCCATGGTTTGCAGGCTGACCGCGCCCAGACAAAGCAATAATTCGGTATGGAGGTGCGCATAATTGCCGCCGAGCAGCAGCAAAAATGGCTGCGGGAAAATCGCCGCCGCGCCGATCAGCAGCGCGCAAAATAGCGCAACCATCGCCACCGGCACCAAACCGTTACGCAGCGCATGCGTGTCATCCTGCAAATTGACGATACGTGGGATGATGACATTGCTCATCAGCGCGTTGATCATCGTAAAAATTGCCGCCAGCCGCCCCAATGCAAATGTTTCGGCAACGACAATTGCCCCGCCGCTCAGCGATGCGAGCCAAAATGGCAACAGCCCTTGCATCGCAAAAACCAGCGAATTGAAAAATGTCGGCCGGATATAGCCGATGACCGCGCGGATATTATCACGCGTCGGCTGAATATGCGCGCGCAGCACTTCGGGCCGCCAGCGTTCGGCAAGCACCCATGTCAGCGCCCCGCCCAGCCCCAGCGAAATCAACGGAAACCACGCCTGCTGCCACAAGAGGACAAAGGTCAGCACGGCGAGCATCGCGCGCAGCACCGCGCCGCCCAATTCGGCCAAATTGGCCTGCCGCAGCGCGCCCGACAGGCGGATGGGCTGCACCTTCATCTGCGCATTAAGCTGCATCCAGCCGAGCGCGACCGTCAGCAGCGCCAGCAGCGCCAGATGCCCGGCGCCCATCCCCTGCCGCAATTCCAGCCAGCAGGTGACGGCAACCGCAATGACACTCGCCCCCACAAACAAGAAACGGCGGATGCTGAGCGCAGCGGCGTAATGATGGGCGAAATCCTGTTCCCCCTTGGTCGCGGCGCGCCAGAAATAGCTGATTGACGCCCCCAACCCCAGATCGCTGGCGATGGAAATAAACCCCACCGTCGAAACCGCTAGGCCGAATGTGGCATAGGCAGGCACGGTCAACAGGTGGACGAACGACAATGTCGTAATCGCGCCCAGCGCCTGAATGACGAGGTTGACCAAAGTCTGTTCGGCCAATTGCCGCCCGACCCCGCCCGCGTTGGTAAAGCTTTTGATGCGTTGCCGGATCATGCGGCGGAGCTTGCGGTTGTGGGGGCCGTTGGCCGCGCGGCGATCCGCGATTTCAACCGCAGCATCGGCTGTTCGATCAAACGCCACGACAATTCTGCCACCCCAAAGGCGATCAGGAATTTAACCGCCGTCACCCAGATATAATTGACCAAATCCCCCTCTATGCGCGCACCCTCCATCGCGCCGAAAATCGGGTAGTGATAGAGGTAGAGGCCATAGCTGCGTTTACCGATATAGCGGGCAATCGGGTTGCCGAGCAGCATCGCCAGCGGGTCGCGGGGGGCAAGCTGCGGCACGCTGGCCACCAATGTTCCCGAAACCAGCGCGAACAACAGGAAGTTGACCGGCACCCCCTGCATCCTATCGCGCGTCGCAAACAGGAAAAAGCCGACAGCCAGCGCAAAGCTGCCCCACGCCGCTGCCCGCACCATCGCTGGCGGGAATGACCGCTGCACAACGCCCGACAACGCAATCAGGCTGCCGAGCATGATCGGGTCAAGCCGCGCGGGCGTAAAGCTGTAAAGCGCGTTCAAATCCGCGCCGACATTCACCAGATAATATCGCGTGAGGAAGGAGCCCAAAATCACCGCCACCGCCACCGCCATCAGCGCACGCGGCCAGCGCGCGGCAAGGAGGATGAACAGCAGCGGCCAGACCAGATAAAATTGTTCCTCAATCGCCAGCGACCAAGTGTGCCCCAAATCGCCCAATCGTTCGGCGGGCAGGAAATTGGCATAGAAAAACAGCGCGGCGCGCGCCACCGGCCAAATGTCCGCCGCAGCGCCGCGCCAGAGGATGCGCGCGAGGCTGATGGTCGCTATCAGCGGCGGCAGGATGCGAAAGGCGCGCCGCAGGTAAAAATGCCACAGGCTGACCCGCCCGCTCAACCTTTGTTCCTCCACCAGCAAATGGGTGATCAGAAATCCCGATATGACGAAAAATATATCGACGCCCAGAAACCCGCCGTTCAGCCGTCCATAGCTGGCATGCAGCGCCATGACGAACAGCACCGACAGCGCACGCAACCCGTCAATCCCGGCGATTTGCCCGCCAATATTTCCGGCCCGCTGGTTCATGCAGGGCGGCGTAAAATGGTCATCGACGCGGTGGCAAATTTGCGCTGCAGCGCTGCGGGCAACAGGCTGCCTGCACGTTCCGCCATGTGGATGATCGCATCGGGCAACAGCCGCGCCACCCCCCCGGTTTTGAGGTAGCCGCAAGTCAGCGGGTAGCTGAACAGCCGGTGTTCGACCAATTCCAGCCCCGCCGCCGCGCTCAGGCTGCGCATCTCATCTTCGTGGAGCAAAAATATATGCCCGTCGGCGTCGGGCTTGAACTGCTGCCCTTCAAACACCGACGGATCATCAAAATCGGAAAAGCGCGGCAGTTTATTCATCAGATAGCCGCCATTGGGGGTCGAAATGATGATATGCCCGCCCGGTTTGACGAGGCGGCTGATGGCGTGCAAAAACTGGTCAGGGTGGGCGACATGTTCGATGACTTCGAGCGCGAGGACGAGGTCATAGCTGTCGGCCAGCGCCGCCCCGCGTTCCAATATATTGCCCGCAACATAGTCAATTTGGGCATCCGCAGGTGCCTTTAACGCGACATAATCCGCCAATTCGCCGCGAAAATCATTCCATGTGACGCGATGTCCCATTGCGGCAACGGCATTGGTAAAATTGCCCGCCGCCGCCGCAATGTCGAGGATATGGCCGGGCACAGGTGCGAGGCGCGCCACCGCCTGCAGGACATGCGCCCGCCGGTTTTTATACATGCGCGCATAGCCATGGCGCGGGTCTTCGCCCCAGATTTCCAGCCGGTCGAACGGATGCGCCAAACGCCAACTTTCGGGCCAGCTTGCATCAAACGGCAGTGCAGCCATCATCCTTCCCCCCTGACAATCACCGTGCCTGCCCTATCGCATCCAGTTTTGGACGCAAGCGCACCGCCAGTTCGCGGCTGCCCGCCAAACTTAAATGATTGGCATCACGCCACAGGACGACATTGTCCCGCACCGCCGGACAGCGCGCCGTATCGCACAGCCCATCGATCAGCGATAATATCCGCACATGCGGGTGGCGCGCGCGCAATTGTTCGAGCGCCGAGAGCATTTCACCCTGCTGCCGCTCCGCCTCTATGCGCGAAATATCGCATTGCGCCGCATCCCGGCGACCCAGACATTGGGGAACATCATGCGCGAATTGCGGCGTATCGACGATGATGGTCATCGGCACCTGCCATGCGGCACTGGCCCGCGCCCAATCCTCCCACGCCGCATCACGCGCCGTTACCGCCGCGCTGCCCAGCCCCATCAGGCTCGCCGGTTGTGCAGCGCGCGGCCAGCGCGCGGCAAGGATGATGCCCGAAACCATGCGCCCCCGCGCAAGCTGCGCCGCCTCTGCGCGCGCTGCCGTCAGATAGGCGGTGCAATCGCGGCTCAAGTCCGCCGACCACAGGCGACCAATGACATTGGCCGGGCCATCAATCGGGCGGCAACCACCGCGCGTGCGGGGCAAAATGGCGACGTTCGCCGCCCTGCCCCAAGCATCAAACATGCCGAGCAGATGATAGGCATGCGAATCACCGACCAGCAGCAAAGGCTGCCGATCATCCTTATTGCCAATCTTGCATTGTGTGGCGGCGGCAAGCCCGGCGAAATGCGCCTGATAATTGGCGCATGGCGCGGGCCAATCGGGCAAATTTCCATCGCGCCCCGCCCGTATCGC
This sequence comes from uncultured Sphingopyxis sp., assembly GCA_937957805.1. GTDB lineage: Bacteria > Pseudomonadota > Alphaproteobacteria > Sphingomonadales > Sphingomonadaceae > Sphingopyxis. The sequence continues at coordinate 2,463 of CALFXW010000125.1, read as the reverse complement.
CTGCAATTGGGGCGATGCGGCAAGCGCCAATTTCGCGCCCTGCCAAGTGGCCATTCCCCCCGTCATCACCAGCACCAGCGCCGCCGCGCCTGCGGCCAGCGAACGCCCCTGCCCGCGCACCCAGCCCCATTTTTGCTGGCGGATCGGCGTTTCGATGAGGTGATAGCTGAGCGAGGCCAGCGCAATCGACGCCGCCACCGCCCCCCATATCGCGGCGGGCGGTGCTTCGCCCAGATAATGGCCGCGCACCAGTGCGAGCAGCGGCCAATGCCACAAATAGAGGCCATAGCTGAGCTTACCCAAATAGGTCATCGGCGCGGTGGCGAGCAACCGGCTGCCCCAGCCATCGCCATCCACCACCCCGCCCCAGATGACCGCGCCCGCGCCAAAAACCGGCAGCAGCGCCCAAAAATCGGGAAAAGGGCGGCTGCCGTCGATGGCGAAAAAACCGGCGATCATCGCGGCCAGCCCCAATGGGGTGAGCAGGCGCGTCCACCCGCCCTGCCAACGGGCCAGCGGCAAAACGGCGATCAACGCGCCAACCGCAAATTCCCATGCCCTGAGCGGCATGAAATAAAATCCGACCGGCGCGCGCCAGTGAATAACCCATTGCGCCACGCCAAAACTGACCAGCAGGGTGAGCGTGAATACGCCGATATATAGCCGCTTTACCCCCAGCCCCCGCCGCCGGGCCAGCCACATGATCCCCCAGATGAGCAGCGGCCAGACGAGGTAAAATTGCTCCTCCACCGCCAGCGTCCAGGTGTGGAGCAGCGGATATACCTCAGCCTCCGGCGCGAAATAGCCAGATGGTTGAAACATATAGAAAAAATTGGCTACAAAGCCCATGGCGGCAAGCGCGCTTTTGGCAAAATCCTGCCGTGTGCCATCGGCGGGTAACAGCCAGAATGATGCGAGGGTCACCGCCACCAGCATCAACACCAGCGCCGGGAATAATCGCCTGACCCGCCGCGCATAAAAATTGCCGATGGAAATGCGGCCCGTTGCCGCCCCCTCTGCCACCAACAGGCCGGTAATCAAAAAGCCGGATATGACGAAAAATATATCGACCCCGGTAAAGCCGCCCGACAGCGAAGATACCCCGGCGTGGAACAACAGCACCGAACCCACCGCGATGGCGCGCAGCCCATCTATATCGCGGCGATAGCCCTGCATTTAGGCGTTGTTTTCACGCCGGATCAGCACATCACCCAGCACCAAAACATCCATCTTGGTGCGCAAGAAGCAATCAAGCGCTTCCTTGGGGCGGCAGACCACCGGTTCATTTTCGTTGAAACTGGTGTTCAAAACCATTGGCACGCCGGTCTGTTCGCGAAACGCCTCTATCAACGCGGCATAGCGCGGGTTTGTGGCCGCATCGACGGTTTGCAGCCGTCCCGACCCATCGACATGGGTTACGGCGGGGATTTGTTCGCGTTTTTCCGCACGAATCTGGAAAACCTGCATCATGAAGGGGACGTCATCCTCCTCCTCAAACCAGTCGATCACATGGTCTTTCAGGATCGACGGGGCAAAGGGGCGGAAACTTTCGCGCCGTTTGATTTTCAGGTTCAAAATATCCTTCATATCGGCGCGGCGCGGGTCACCGATGATCGAACGATTGCCCAATGCGCGCGGGCCCCATTCCATCGCGCCCTGAAACCAGCCGATAACCTTGCCATCGGCAACCGCGCTGGCGGTTTCGCTGGCGAGGCTCGCCACATCAGCATGGCGCGTGACGCTGCACCCGGCGGCATCAAGCGCGGGTTTTTCGGCGCTGAGCAGCGCGTCAATTTCCGCCGCATCGGCCGCTGGCCCCCAATAGGCATGTTCCATGACGAACTGGCGCGCCCCCCCTTCGCGGTGCCAGATGGCAAAGGCCGCACCAATCGCGCCGCCCGCATCCCCCGCTGCGGATTGGACATAGACATTCTTATACGGGGTTTCGCGCCGCACCTTGCCATTGGCGACGCTGTTCGCGCCGCAACCCCCGGCAATCGTCACCGCGTCCAATTGATGCTTGTCGTGCAGGCGGCACAGCAAATGGAAGAAGGCTTCTTCATACATGCGCTGAGCAGAGCGCGCCAAATCCTTGTGATATTGGGTTAATTCATCCGCCTTACCCCGGCGCGGGCCGAGCAATGCTTCGAGCGCGGGGGAGAATAAATCACCGACCACCGGCGATCCATCCTCCCAGCTATAGGCGACCCCTTCTTTATGGTGGCGGAAAAATCTGGTGTCGAGTTTGAAGCCGCCATCATCCTCCAGCTTGACGATCTGGCGCATTTTGTCGAGCGCGACAGGGGTGCCATAGGGGGCGAGGCCCATGACCTTATATTCGTCGCCATAATGGGGAAAACCCAGATATTGGGTGATTGCCTGATAAAATATGCCCAGCGAATGGGGGAAATAGACGCGGCCTTCGACGTCAATCTCACTGCCCTGCCCCAGCCCCCATGCGGC
>CALFXW010000124.1 GCA_937957805.1 uncultured Sphingopyxis sp. | reverse complement strand
CATCTACAGGCCTCCGGCGTTGATCGTGGTGTAGATGCCCTGCCCGGCCATCAGCGCCTCGAAGGCACGCGACAGGCTGTCGACCTGGTCGTCGAAGCTGCCGTTCGGGAACATGCGCATCTCCTCGACCAACTGGTCGTTCCACGCGCCGCGCAGCATCAGGACGTTGCCGACGTTGACCTGGCTGGCGAAGGTCTCGGCCCGCGTGACCTTGTCGCCACTCTCGGGCGACGAGTGCACCGCGTAGCCGGCCAGCATCCTGGTCATCGCCAGCGCCTGGCCCTTGCCGGCCTGGCCCGGGTCCTGCGGGATGCTGATGCGCACCGGCCTGCCATCGCGCGAAGCCGTGTTGCGGATCAGCGCGTCGCGCTTGTCGGTGGTGTAGCGCTCGCGCTCCATGCCGCCGATGACGAAGCGGCCGTCGGGCAGCTTGCCCAGCTTGCCGCCGGCGGTGAAGTCGCCCTTCGTCGAGTCGGCGAAGTCCCAGCCGCGCACCCAGTGGATCGGGCCGGCCGGCAGCGCGTCGGCCTCCTACCTGGCCCGCGCCGGCCGCAAGGTGCTGCTGATCGGCCATGCCGGCCACCCCGAAGTCATCGGCACATTGGGCCAATTGCCCGACGGGGCGATGACCCTCATCGAAACGGTGGAGGATGTCGCACGGCTCAACCCGCCCGACCCCGACACGCTGACATTTCTGACGCAAACCACGCTGTCGGTGGAGGATACGGCGGCGGTGGTCGATGCGCTGCGCGCGCGTTTCCCGGCGATTGAAGGGCCGAAGGGCGAAGATATTTGTTACGCCACCTCCAACCGGCAGGCGGCGGTCAAGGCGATTGCCCCGCGCGTCCAGCTAATGCTGGTGATCGGCGCGCCCAACAGTTCGAACAGCCTGCGCCTCGCCGAAGTGGCGGAGCGGCTGGGGACGCGCGCGCACCTCATCCAACGGGCGGCGGAAATTGACCTTGGCTGGCTCGACGGGGTGACGACGCTTGGCCTCACCGCCGGGGCATCGGCCCCTGAATCGCTGGTGCGCGAAGTCACCGACCTCTTATCCGCGCATTTCACCCTCCACGTCGAAGAGGAAGTGACGGCGGAGGAGAATATGGTCTTCAAACTGCCGCGCGGGCTGGATGTGGCGCGCGCATAATGGCGGTTTTTACGCATGTCGGGGCGGAGGATATCGCCCGCTTCCTCGAAAATTATGGCATCGGGCCGCTGACCAGTGCCAAGGGCATTGCCGAGGGGGTGGAGAATAGCAATTATCTGATCGAAGCGGGTGACACCCGCTATATATTGACGCTCTATGAAAAGCGCGTCGATGCCGATGACCTGCCCTTTTTCGTCGCTTTCATCAACCATCTGGCCGATGCGGGAAACCCAGTTCCGCGCATATTGCCCGACGCCAACGGCACCCATGTTCAGCGTTTGATGGGCCGCCCGGCCTGTCTCATCCAATATCTGCCGGGGATCAGCCTGTCGCGCCCCAATGGCCGCCAAGCCTATGCAGCGGGCGCAGCGCTCGCGCGGTTGCACAACAGCGCGGCAAATTTCGTGGGCGGGCCAGCGAACCCGCAGGGGCCGGCGCAATGGCGCTTCCTGACCGACCTCATCGCGGCAAGGCTCGATGATATATTGCCCGGCCTCCACGCCAGCGTCGCGCGCGAATGTGATGCGCTGGAAGGCCTTTGGCCGCACGATTTGCCAGCCGGCGTCGTCCATGCCGATTTATTCCCCGACAATGTGCTGGTTCTGGGCGATGAGGTGTCGGGCATCATCGATTTTTACTTCGCTTGCCGCGACATCACCGCTTATGATTTTGCGGTCACCCATTCGGCATGGTGTTTTTCCCCCGATGGTTCGACCCCGCTGCCCGCGCTCGCCGCCAGTCTGGCCAAGGGCTATCAGTCGGCCCGCCCGTTGGATGCTGCCGAAATCGCCGCCATGCCGATACTCGCGCGCGGTGCGGCGCTGCGTTTCCTCCTCACCCGTGCGCATGACTGGCTCGACACGCCGGAAAGCGCGCTGGTGGTCAAAAAAGACCCGATTGCCTATTTGCGGCGCCTCGATGCCTATCGCGCCGACCCGGCGGGCACATTGTTCGGCTTTGCCGCGCCATGACGCGCGCGCTGAGCAGGGTTGAAATTTTCACCGATGGCGCGTGCAAGGGGAACCCCGGCCCCGGCGGCTGGGGGGTTTTGCTGCGTTCGGGCGCAAAAAGCCGCACGCTTTCCGGCGGGGAGGCACTGACCACCAATAATCGGATGGAAATGCTCGCCGCGATCATGGGGTTGGAGGCGCTGACACGCCCCTGCCATGTCATACTCACCACCGACAGCGTCTATGTCCGCGACGGCATCACCAAATGGATCCACGGCTGGCAGCGCAATGGCTGGCGCACGGCGGACAAAAAGCCGGTCAAAAATGCCGACCTGTGGCAAAGACTGCTCGCCGCCGCCGCGCCGCACCAAGTGGATTGGCGCTGGGTAAAGGGGCACAGCGGCCACGCCGAAAATGAACTGGTCGATCAATTGGCGAGCGACGCAGCGATTGCCGCTGGAAATTAACTTCCCGAGTTATGCTACGCCTAACTCGGGGCACGGCACCAGCCCACTCCCCCACCCGGCCTCCCAACGGGATTGTATCTTATGGGTGGCCGGGTGGGGGAGTGGGCTGGAGCAGCGCCCGAAATTCGCGAGCCAAGCGAATTTCGAAAAGGCGCGCCTATTTCGTCGGGGCGCCGGGGCCGTTCTTTTTGATCGATTCGATCGCATTTTCGGCATTTTTCTTGGAGCTATAACCCTCCGTCCAGAAAATCACTTCGCTGTTATATTTGAACTTGGCGACATATTCGCCAGCCTTATTCTGTTCGATAACGAAATGATGCGCCATGTTGCGACTCCCAAGCTATGAACGGCCAAGTTTAGGGCGAGCCCGTCCCCCGTCAATGTTGAAACGTCAATGTTGAAATCGCGACGGCAAATATATTGCAGGGTCAATGTCGGCGACAAAATCGGCAGGGCTTTGACCCAGCAGCAATGCCGCCGCCATCGCCGATGCGGCGGGTGCGGTCTGGATGCCGAAACCACCCTGCCCCGCGCACCAGAAAAAGCCCGCAACATCCGCTGCAAAGCCATAAACCGGCAGCCGATCTGGCGCAAAACTGCGCAACCCGGCCCACCGCCGTTCGAGCGCGGCGACCCGCCAGTCGACCACCTGTTCAAACCGGTCGATGGCAATCGCGACGTCCAATTCCTCCGGCGCAACATCGCCCGCCGCCACCGGCGTTTCATCATGGGGGGAGAGCCATAATTTGCCCTGCGCCTCCGGCTTGAAATAAAAGCTTCCGGCAAAATCGGACACATGGGGGATGCCGACGGGTGCCGGCGGGTCGGTGCGCAATTGCACCACCGTGCGCTGATAGGGCGTGATGCCGAGCGGCCTTGCTCCGGCAATTTTCGCCACATCATCGGCCCATGCGCCCGCCGCATCGACCAGAATGTCCGCCGTAAAATCACCCGCGCTGGTCGAAATCTGCCAATGACCATCAACACGCAGCGCGCCTGTCAGTCGCGCCCGGCAATGGAGCGTTGCGCCCCCCCGCTTGGCGCGCGCCAACGCATCGCCATGCACCCCGCCCACATCTATCGCCGCTGAGGTTGGTTCATAAAGACCGATCACCCAATCATCGCGCAAGCCGGGGAGCAGGCTGTGGGGGTTAACCGCGCGCATTTCAACGCCCGATGCGGCATAGCGCGCGCAATAATCATCGCGCAGCGCACCATCATCGGCGCGCCCGACCTGCAACGCGCCCAAAGTTTCGAGCCAGCCCCCCGCATCCAGCACCGTCTTGGACGCGGTGCTGAGCGGCTGGATTGCCGCGCCGCCATAGGTTTCGCTGAAATAAGCTGCCGAGCGCCCGGTTGCATGATAGCCCGGCATATCCTCCATCTCCAGCATCAACACACTGGCATGGGGGGCGAGTTCCGCCGCCAGCCCGGCCCCTGCAATGCCCGCCCCGATAATCGCAATGTCAAAGCGGCTCATGCCCCGCTTACCCCCTCCATAAACGTCGAAATCCGCGCCATGACATCGTCACGCACGCTGTCGGCTTCGCGCAATAATTCATGCGCCGCTTCGCGCCCATAGACATGGATTTGCCCGTGCGGCAAGCGTGCGAGCAGCGCGCGGGCGCGCCGCGCCGATACCAAAAGATCATGCCCTGCCACCAGCCCCAGCACCGGACAGGCAATGCGATCCACCCCGCCCGATGCCGCCAAATGGAGGAAACTGGCATAGGCCGCTGCCACCCACTGCCAACTCGCCGGCCCGATGGCGAGGTCGGGGTGCGCCGTGCGCCAAAATTGTTCATCGGCATAGCGTGCGCCATCATGCGTCAGCAGTCCCTGCCGCGCGGCAGGCGGCGAGCCGGGCTTTTCGCTCAATTTCCAGGCCCGGCGATCCGGCTCGGTCAACCGCACCATCATCTGCGCAATCCAATATCCTAAACGGTCGGGGTAAGGCGCGGTGAAGCCCAGCATCGGCGCGCTCAGCACCGCGCCATCGGGGACAATCGCCCCATCGGCGAGTGCGCGCAGCAACAAATGCCCGCCCATCGAATGGCCGATCAGGAAATGCGGCCCGGGCGTGCGCGCGCGCCACGCGGTGAAATATTGGTCAAGATCGTCGATCCAGACGCGAAAATCATCAGCATGGCCAACGACAGGGTCGCTGCCCATCCGCCCCGAACCACCCTGCCCGCGCCAGTCGAAACTTTCGACGCACCAGCCCGCATTGGTCCACTCGGCAAAGGCTTCGAGATATTTTTCAAAATGGTCGCCGCGCCCACCCATGAAAAGAATGGAGCCGCGCGCTTCGCGGGGCAGCGGAAAACGCAAACTTCTGAGCAACCAACCATCCGCTGCCGCCCAACTGCCAATCGCACTGCCATCGGGAAAGGCACGGCGACAGGCCAGAGGGTCGAGCGGGGTCGGGGCGGGCAGGGAGTCTTTGGGTGGCATGGCCCATGGTTACGGTTTGGCAACCTTGTTCGTCTAGGGATTTCCAACATTTCAGGGGGATTTGATGTCGGCCGCACCCATTTTGCTTGCCAGCCTCATTGGCTTGCTGCTGCTCTATGCTGCATGGGGCGATTTACGTCGCCGAGAAATACCCAATTATTTGAACGTGTTAATTGCACTATGTGCGCCTGCCGTCTGGTATATCCTCCATTTGGATGCAGCCCAAATCGGCTGGCAAGTCGGCTTGGCAGTAGCGGTTTTCCTGCCCTTTGCACTGCTTTTCTTTGCAGGCGGTATCGGCGGGGGCGATGTAAAAATGCTCGGTGCGATGGCGCTGTGGATCCGCCCGTCGCTGATCCTGCCCTTTTTATTGCTGATGGCGCTCGTCGGCGGCGGCATCGCTGCGGCGATGATCGTGCGCCGCCGCATGGGGCGCGGCCCCGAAAAGCCAGAGCTGCCCTATGGCGTTGCTATATCGGCGGCGGGTTTCTGGGTCATCTACCAACAGTTTGTTAACCATTTTCCGCTTAATCCCGTCAACTGAATGGAAGGTCGACCCATTTTGGTGGTCGAGGAGGCAGAGCCGTCATGGATGTAAGGAAGATTGCCCTGATCGTCGTTGCGATGATCGTCGCCCTTGGTGCCGCATTTGGCGTCAATATGTTGATGCGTGACAGCACGACGCCGCAAGCGCGCGCCGCCGCTGCGCCGGAGATTACCGGACCCAAGGTTCTGGTCGCCACGCGCGCCTTGCCGGTCGGCACGATTTTGACCGCCGATGCGCTGCGCTTTCAACCATGGCCCGAAGGGTTGGTAAAACCCGACCAATATTATCTGGAAGAAGGTTCCAACGCCCAGTCACTGGTTGGCTCGGTGGTGCGCATCGCGGTGACCGCAGGTGCGCCCGTGACCAAGGGTAGTCTGGTCAACCCGCGTGATCGTGGTTTCCTCGCCGCCGCGCTTGGCCCGGGCATGCGCGCCGTGACCGTACCCTTGTCCCCCGACCAGGGGGTTGCCGGTTTTGTCTTTCCGGGCGACCGTGTTGATGTCCTTCTCACCCTAGATCTGGAGGATGAGGAAAATAGCTCGGCCAAGCTCCACACTTCCGAAACCATTGTCCGCAATTTGCGCGTGCTGGCGGTTGACCAGCGCACCGTGCCAACTGGCGAAAATGGCGAATCAACACCGCAGGTTTATGCAACCGTCACACTCGAAGTAACGCCGCAGATTGCCGAAGCGGTTGCGGTTGCCCGCACCACCGGCACCATCAGCCTGGCGCTGCGTTCGATTGCCGATAACGCGGGCGAACTCGAAGCATCCATCGCCGATGGCAGCGTGTCTGTCCCGCGCGATGGTGATGCCAGCGCCGAAGCGCGGTTGTTGCGCGGCATGTCGTCGCGCCCGTCGATGGCACGTGGCGGGGCAACAACCGGCGGTGACGTCTCACGCTATCTGCGGCGTGGCTTTGCCGGCGTCCGCGCCCCTGCCGGCCCGGTGGCGGGCGGCGAAACCAACCCTGGCAATGGCGCGCCCGCAGCCGCCCCTGCTGTTCCCCAAGGCCCGGTCGTGCGCGTGACGCGCGGCGATCAGGTCACCATCGTCCCGGTCGGGAGGTAAGAAGATGCACGCCCAGAACAAGAACCGCAGCCTGATGCACGCCGGCCGTATCGCCATCGCCATCGCGCTCAGCGCCTGTGTGGCCACCCCGGCCGTGCTCTATGCGACGCCGGGCGAACAGGTGGAAAATAACGAACTCAACCTGTCGGTTGGCCGTGGTCGCCTGATCAACCTGCCCGCCCCTGTCAGCGATGTTTTCGTCGCCAATCAGGAAGTGGCCGATGTGCAGGTGCGTTCCGCCACCCAGATTTATGTGTTCGGCAAGGCACCGGGCGAAACCAGCGTTTATGCAACCAGCGGCGCGGGCCGGGTGGTATATTCGGCGGTGGCACGGGTCGGCAATAATATCGAAACCATCGATCAGATGCTGGCACTCGCCATGCCCGAAGCGCATATCACGGCAACGACAATGAACGGCTTTGTCCTGCTCACCGGCACCGTCGCTGCGCCTGAAGATGCGGCAGAGGCTGACCGGCTGGTCACCGCCTTTGTCGGCGAAGGGACGCGCGTCATTTCGCGTTTGCAGACCGCCACCCCCTTGCAGGTCAATCTGCAGGTGCGCATTGCAGAGGTGAACCGTTCGCTGGTGCGCCAGATGGGCGGCAATCTGGTCAGCCGTGACCCGACTTCGGGCTTTCAATTCGGGGCATTCCGTGGCCGTGGGGTGGGGACAATTACCCCCCAGACATTGCCGACGCGCACCCTGCCCGATGGCAGCCAGCAATTTTACAACCCCTATACCGGCGCGCCGGTGACTAACCCGGCGGATGTGCCGCTCAACTATACTGTCAACCCGCTGGCCAATGCCACGACTTTGGCAGGGATTGGGCGCTTGTTCGGGGTCGATGTGCTCGGCGCGCTCGACCTTGGCGAACGCACCGGCATGGTATCGACGCTCGCGCAGCCCAATCTGACCGCCGTGTCGGGCGAAACCGCCGACTTTTTGGCGGGCGGTGAATATCCCATCCCCGTTCCCGACCCGCAGTCGGGCACGATTACCATCCAATATCGCCGCTATGGTGTCAGCCTCGCCTATACGCCGACGGTGTTGTCCAACGGCCGCATTTCGCTGCGCGTGCGCCCCGAAGTGTCCGAATTGACGACCGAAGGGGCGATTACGATCAATGGTTTCAACATCCCGGCGCTCAGCGTCCGGCGCACCGAAACCACCGTCGAACTGGGTTCGGGCGAAAGCTTTATGATCGCCGGTTTGATGAGCAACCGCTCGGCCGGGTCGATTGAGGGGACACCGGGCCTTTCTGACCTGCCGATTCTGGGCACTTTGTTCAAATCCGACGATTTCCGTCGCGGCGACACCGAATTGGTCATCGTAATCACACCATATTTGGTGCGGCCGGTTTCGGCAGACCAGATTGTGCTGCCGACCGATGGTTTCCGTTCGCCGACCGATTTGCAACGCTTGATGACCAACGGCATTGCCGATGGGGAATCGGGCGTGCGCCGCCCGATGCCGACTCTCGAAAATGCACCCGCTGGCCCGCCGAGCGATGCACCGGCTCCCGGGCCGAGTGCGATGGTCGCACCCCCGGCAGGTGCCATCGTTGCTGATCGCCCGCGCCGCAACAGCGCGCGCAATGAACAGGCCGAAGCCGCCCCCGGCTTTGGCCCCAACAATTGAACCGCAGGCTAGGAAAGGCCATGAAAATGCGCAAATTAGCAACGATCGCTACCGTAGCCGGCGCGCTGGCGCTGGGTGCCTGCATGAACACGGGTGAAGTGAACCGCAGCCTTGAATCGGTGCATCAGCCGGTAGTTCGCATCTCCAACTATGCACTGGATGCAGACGCATCAAACGGCATATTGTCGCCCAGCGAAGCGCGCCGGGTTTCCGACTGGCTTGACGCGATGGAGGTGCGTTATGGCGACCAGATCGCCATCGATGTTTCCGCCGCTTCGTCCGTGCGCGGCGCGCGCGACACCGTCGCCATGATGCTGGCGCGCAAGGGGTTGCTGCTCGCCGACCATGCACCGCTGACCGAAGGGGTGATTGCGCCGGGCAATATCCGCATCGTCATTTCGCGCGCATCGGCACGCGTGCCGGGCTGCCCAGATTGGGGAACGCGCAGCGCCACCGAACATCGTTCGATCACCACATCCAACTATGGTTGCGCCACCAACAGCAACCTTGCCGCCATGGTCGCCAACCCCAATGATCTGATCGCCGGGCAAAGCGCAACCAGCAATGATCCCGCGACCGCCAGCCGCGCGATCGAGGCCTATCGCGCCGCAACCCCGACGGGTGCAGGCGGGCTTGGCGGTGCCAGCAGCGCGTCAGGCGGAGGGTCCGGCGGCTCAGGTGGCGGTAGCTCAGGAGGTGGCCAGTGAACGCGCCTTTTCGTGGCGGGCAACAGACCCGCGAAAGCTTTGCCGCATATTTGTGCGACGATGATACGGTCGAACAGATCAAGCCGGTGGTGTCCGACATGGGTTGGGACATTGCCAAGGTGCACAAGGGTGGGCTGCGTAATGCTGTCCAGTCGCTTTCGATCACCGCCAGCCCGTCAATCCTGCTCGTCGATCTGTCGGAATCAAGCGACCCGATCAACGATATCAACGGCTTGGCAGAGGTTTGTGAGCCGGGCACGGTGGTGATTGCCATCGGGCAGGTCAATGACGTCCGCCTGTTCCGCGACCTGGTGTCGAGCGGCATCCACGATTATCTGCTAAAACCGATTTTTGCAGAACAGGTGCGCGACGTCTTCATGAATGCGCAGGCAATGCTCAACGCGCCGCGCATGGCCGAAGCGGTCGATCATGTCCGCCACACCGTAACCGCGGTGGTTGGCACGCGCGGCGGGGTCGGCGCATCGACGATTGCAACATCCCTCGCCTGGCTGTTCGGGCAACAGGGTAAGCGGCGCACCGCGCTGCTCGACCTTGACGTCCATTTCGGCACCGGCGCGCTAACGCTCGATCTGGAGCCGGGGCGCGGGTTGATCGACGCCATCGACAACCCTTCGCGTATCGACGGGCTGTTCATCGAACGCGCCTTGGTGCGCGCCAATGACAATCTGGCGATCCTGTCGGCCGAAGCGCCGATCAACCAACCGCTGATGAGCGATGGTGGCACCTTCTTCCACTTGCGGGAGGAGATAAAGGCCGCTTTTGAATCGACGGTGATCGACCTACCGCGCGCGATGATGATCAGCTATCCGCATCTGCTCAATGATCTGACGGCCGTCGTCCTTGTCACCGAATTGACGCTGGCCGGTGCGCGTGATGCCATTCGCTTGCTGTCGGCTTTCAAGACCGCCTGCCCCGATGCTCGTGTATTCTTGGTGGCCAATAAGGTCGCGCCGACGGGGACAGAAGTCAGTCGCAAGGATTTTGAAACCAGCATCGAGCGCGAAATTGATCTGGTGCTGCCACTCGACGCCAAATTGGCGGTCAAGGCGGCGAAACTGGGCCAAAGCCTCGCCGAAACGACGCGCGGCACGCGGCTGGGCACCAGCATCGCCAAATTGGCGACGATGATCCTCAGCGCCGGGGATGAAGCACCCGATGGGGAAAATGTGCCCGATGCCAAGGCTGCCAAAAAGCAGAGCCTGCTCAGCAAGCTCAGCGTTTCGGGTTTAATGAAGGGCAAGGCCAAGGGGTGATTGGTGACGGTGGCATCCGCCGCCGCACCGTTTCCACATATTCTTGCCACTGGGAAAAGAGTTTAAGGTCATGGACAGCAATTTCTTTATGATCGCCGGCGCCTTTGTCGTCGTGGTCGCGCTATTGCTGTTCGTCTTTGGCGGCCCCAACCCAGAAAAGGCGGTCAAACGGCGGATGACCGCGATGCGCGACCGCATCATGCCATCCAACGAAGCCGCGCTCGCAGCACAGATGCGCCGCACCATCGCCGCCCGTCTGCCCAGCCAGGAACTGGGTCTGGGCCGCCTGCTGCCCAACCCTGAACGCATGGCACAACGCCTGCGCCGCACCGGCAAGAAATGGACGCTGGGCCGTTATTTGTGGGCCTGCATCGGCATTGCCGTCGTCATATTATTGGCGATGGTCGTGCAGGGCGCGCCAATCCTCCTGTCGATATTATTGGCGGTCGGCGTCGGCCTCGGCATTCCGCATATGGTGGTTGGCAAGCTGATTACTAAACGCGTCAGCAATTTCACCGCACGCTTTCCCGACGCCATCGACCTGTTGGTGCGCGGCCTGCGTTCGGGCCTGCCCATTGCGGAAACGCTGCACGCAGTCAGCACAGAAATACCGGGGCCGGTGGGCGTCGAATTCAAGCTGGTGATCGAACGTATCCGCATCGGTAAATCGATGGAGGCCGCGCTTCAGGAAAGCGCCGATGCGCTGGGCACGCCCGAATTTCAGTTTTTCTGCATCACCCTTGCCATCCAGCGCGAAACCGGGGGCAATTTGGCCGAAACGCTCGCCAACTTGTCCGAAGTATTGCGCAAACGCGCGCAGATGAAGCTCAAGATCAAGGCAATGTCCTCCGAAGCCAAGGCATCGGCATGGATCGTCGGCGCGCTGCCCTTCCTCGTCTTTGCGTTGGTTTATGTGATGAACCCGGATTACCTCGCCGCTTTCTTCCCCTGGTCGGGGGAGCTCTATGACCCGCGTGTCATGTACACCGGTATCGGCGGGCTGGTCTGGATGAGCATGGGCGTCGGCATCATGGCCAAAATGGTCAATTTTGAGATTTAGGGGAGGCAAGGAAGCATCATGTCTGTCGCACCTGTCACCCCGCCCGCCACCTTCATGGGTATCGACGTCGTCTGGGCGGCGACGATGCTCGCGGCACTCGGCGTCGCCGCCGTGCTCTTTGCCATCTATAACGCCGCCACCGTGCGCGACCCGATGGTCAAGCGCGTCAAATCGCTCAACGACCGACGCGAACAATTAAAGGCGGGGATTACCGCATCAAGCGGCAAGCGCCGTGCCAAATTGGTGAAAAAGAATGTCACCACCAACCGCATGCGCAGCATGTTGTCCTCACTCAAAGTGTTGCAGGATGAACAATTGCGCGATGTCCAGCAACGACTGGCACAGGCGGGCATCCGTTCCAAGGATTTGGCGGTCAGCATCATTTTCGCGCGCATGGTATTGCCGATTGTCATTGGCCTCACCGCAGCGGCGCTTATCTATGTCGTTGATATTGTGCCCGATTGGACACCGCTCAAGAAATTTGGCGGTTTCGCGGTGCCGCTCATCCTCGCCTATAAAGCGCCCGATCTGTTCATCAACAACCGCAAGTCCAAACGCACCGACGCCATCCGCAAGGGGTTGCCCGATGCGCTCGACCTGCTCGTCATCTGTGCCGAAGCGGGGTTGACTGTCGATGCCGCCTTTGCCCGCGTCGCCAAGGAATTGGGCAAGGCCTATCCCGATTTGGGCGAAGAATTTGCGCTGACCTCCATCGAACTATCCTTCCTGACCGAACGACGCATGGCGCTCGAAAACCTTGCCTATCGCGTCGATCTGGATTCGGTGCGCGGGGTCGTCACGACGCTGATTCAGACCGAAAAATACGGCACCCCGCTCGCTTCGGCGCTGCGCGTCCTGTCCGCCGAATTCCGCAACGAGCGGATGATGCGCGCGGAGGAAAAGGCAGCGCGCCTGCCCGCGATCATGACCGTGCCACTGATTTTGTTCATTCTGCCGGTGCTGTTCATCGTCATCCTCGGCCCTGCGGCCTGCGACATCAAGGATGCGATGGTGAAATAAGACGGCTGCCACCCCGGCATGGGCTGGGGTGGTATCCCCATTGCGCCCCAGCGAAAGCAGGGGGTGCTCACTTTGTGCCCCTGCGAAAGCAGGGGCCTAGGCCGAAATATCCTGCCTTGCCGCGCTAGGCTCCTGCTTTCGCAGGAGCACAGTTTAGGCGCCTCCTGCTTTCGCAGGAGCACAGTTTAGGGGTCTCCTGCTTTCGCAGGAGCACAATTGTTCCCGTTGTCATTCCGGCGAAGGCCGGAATCCAGTGAAAGGGAAATCCCCACCGGGCTATAATCCCCCACCGGGCTAATAACCCCCTCCCCTAGCCCCTCCCCTGAAGGGGAGGGGGATATAATCTCCGCGCCTCCGCGCCGCTCTCGTGAAATCCAAATTGCGCAAATGCTTTGGTGATGGATTCCCGCTTGCGCGGGCATGACAAGAATTGGGTCGATTTCCCCAACCTCTTGGCAGCGTGCTGCTCAGAGCGAAACGGAGCCGCTAAGCCCCCACAACCTGCTGTTCGATGGCACCGAAAATGCTGTGGTGCCGGTCATCATCCATCCAGATGCGCACGACATCGCCCGGTGCCATAAAGGGAGTCACCGGCTTGCCATGCAAAATGGTTTCGATCGTCCGCACCTCCGCCAGACAGCTATACCCCAGCCCGCCGTCGGCCACCGGGCGGCCCGGCCCGCCACCGGCATCGCGGTTGGAAACGGTGCCCGAGCCGATGATGGTGCCGGCGCATAAATTGCGCGTTTTTGCAGCATGGGCGATGAGCTGGCCGAAATCAAAAGTCATATCGACGCCCGCATCGGCGCGGCCCAGCGGCGCACCGTTCAGATCGACGCACAAGGCCCCTTGCAATTTGCCGCCGTCCCAGCGCGCGCCCAGCGCATCGGGGGTAACGAAAACGGGGGAAAAGGCGCTCGCCGGTTTGGACTGGAAAAATCCGAACCCTTTGGCCAGTTCCCCCGGAATAAGCCCCCGCAGCGACACATCATTGGTCAGGCCGATGAGGCGGATGTGGGTTCGTGCTTGTTCGGCGCTCACCCCCATCGGTACATCGCCGGTGACCACGACAATTTCGGCTTCCATGTCGCAGCCCCAGCTGACGTCGGTCAGGGGTATTGCATCGCGCGGCCCCAGAAAGCCGTCGCTGCCCCCCTGATACATCAAGGGGTCGTGCCAGAAACTGTCGGGCATTTCGGCCCCGCGCGCTTGGCGCACCAGCGCGACATGGTTCACATAGGCGCTACCATCCGCCCATTGATAGGCGCGCGGCATGGGCGCGGCACAATCATGTTCGTGGAACCTTTCACGCGGGATTGCCCCATGGTTCAAATCGGTTGCCAAGGCGGCGAGGCGGGGCGCTGCATTGTCCCAGTCATCGAGCGCCGCCTGTAACGTCGGCGCAATCGCCGCCGCGTCGGCATAATAGGCCAAATCATCCGACACCACGACCAGATGGCCGTCGCGGCCCGATTTCAAACTGGCAAGTTTCATCAGATGGCGACTCCCAAAGGTGCGGTAAATTCGGACGGCGGTGCATCCCCGGTGTTGACAGCATCGCGCATATTCATAATCAGCACTTCGGCTTCCCCTTCGCTCATCGTGCGGTGCTCCACCCCGCGCGGCACCACCACCAATTCGCCGGGCCGCAGGGTGACAATGTGGCTGCGCATTTCGACCTGAAATTCGCCGCGCCAGCAAAGGAATAATTCATCGGCATCGGCATGGCTGTGCCATGGAAAAACGCCCTGTGTTTTGGCGATGCGGACTTCCTGTCCGTTGCACTCTGCCAGCGTTTTTGGCCGCCAATGTTCCGAAAAACTGGCAAACTTGTCCTCAAGCGCGATTGATTTGGTCATGCCTATCCTGTCCCCGTTTGGATGCGCCAAGCAGCACAGCCCGCCGCATCCTGCGACAGCGGCACTGGCAGCGCAACCGGCTTGTGCAATGGTTTGGGCTTATTCGCTAAGGCTACCCGGTTCGACATGCAGCCATTTGGCACTGTCGGGCGCGCGTTTGGTGCGGCTCCATTCCTCCAGCATCGGTTCGGCGAGCGCCTGTAACTCGGCATATTGGTCGGCTGTCCCGATGTTGCACGCCAGTTCGAGCCGGTGACCATTGGGATCAAAGAAATAGATCGAACGGAAAATGCCGTGCCACGTCGGGCCGAGCACTTCGACCCCCTGTTCCTCCAGATGCGCTTTGGCGGCGAGCAGGGTTTCAAAATCATCCACCTCAAAGGCGAGATGCTGCACCCATGCCGGCGTATTGGGATCGCGCGCCATCGCGGGCTGTTCGGGCAGTTCAAAAAAGGCGAGCACATTACCCCCGCCGCAGTCCAGAAAGACGTGCATATAGGGGTCGTGCGCGCCGGTCGACGGCACCGTATCTTCGGCAAAGGCGTTGGTATAGGCAAAGCCAAGCATCCGGCCATACCAATCGACCGTTTCCTTGGCATCATGGCAGCGATAGGCGACATGGTGGATGCGGCGCACCGTTGGCACAGCGGCGACAATGTCGCGCGGGGCGGTTTTGGTTTCGACCTGCATCAGCCCTCTCCCGCCCCGACACCCACTGTTTCGAGCGCGCCGCGCCGCAACTGGTCCGCTTCCATCGATTTGAACAATGCGGTGAAATTGCCCTCGCCAAAGCCTTCATCCTTTTTGCGCTGGATGAATTCGAAAAAGACCGGGCCGATTTGCGGCTGGGCAAATATCTGGAGGAGGAGGCGCGGGTCCCCGGCGTCGGTCGACCCGTCGAGCAAAATACCGCGCGCCTGTAATTCGCTGACCGGTTCGCCATGGCCGGGCAGGCGGTCTTCGAGCATTTCATAATAGGTTGCAGGCGGCGCGGCCATCAACGGCACGCCAGCGGCCTTTAACCGGTCGATACAGGTGATGAGGTCGTCGCAAATCAGCGCAATATGCTGAATACCTTCGCCATTATAGGCGCGCAGATATTCCTCTATCTGGCCGCCCCCCGCCTTACCCTCTTCATTCAGCGGGATGCGGATTTTGCCATCGGGCGCGGTCATCGCCTTGGACGTCAGCCCGGTATATTCGCCCTTGATGTCGAAATAGCGAATTTCGCGGAAATTGAAGATACGCTCATAATAATCGGCCCAATATGCCATGCGTCCCGCATAAACATTATGCGTCAGATGGTCGATGTGGGTGAAACCCGCGCCCGCAGGATAGCGTTCGACGCCCGGCAAATAGGCAAAATCAATGTCGTAAATCGACAGGGCATCGGGGTTTGCCAGGCTGGCATAACGGTCGATAAGGTAGATGAAGGCACCGCCAATCCCCTTGATTGCGGGGATGCGCAATTCCATCATGCCGGTGCTGTTCGCCACCGGTTCCGCGCCGCGCCGCAACGCCTCTGCATAGGCTTCGGCGCTGTTTTTGACGCGAAAACCCATGCCGCAGGCCGATGGGCCATGTTCAGCGGCAAAGAAAGCCGCCGGGCTGCGCGGTTCATAATTGGCGATGAGGTTGATTTCCCCCTGCCGCCACAAATCAACATCCTTGGAACGGTGGCGGGCGATGCGGGTAAAGCCCATGGCGGTGAATACGGGTTCGAGCGCACCCTTTTCCGGTGCCGAAAACTCCACAAATTCAAAACCATCCAACCCCAACGGGTTCAGATGTTCGCCTGTTTCCACCATGTCATCCACCTCATCCAATGCGCGGGTCATGCAGAATCGCCCGCACCCATTTAGTTTCATACGATACTATATAGGCGAAAGGGCGGGGAGGCAAGCACACCCTAACCCGTCCCTTCCCCAGCTAAATCATCAGGCAAATCATCCGCCGCATCGCGCAGTCGCAGCAACATATCGCCCAGCAGCGCGCGTTCCTTTGCCGAAAATCCGGCCAAAATCGTCTGCTCGTGGCGCAGCGCGACCGCCGATATGTCGGCATAAAGGCTCCACCCCGCCTTGGTCAGCGCCAGATGGTGCGACCGCCCGTCGCGCGCGCTTGCCACCCGAGACACCAGCCCGCGTTCGGCCAGCGCCATCGCCGCGCGGCTGACCGTCACCTTGTCCATCCGCGTCACCCGCCCCAATTCGCGCTGGGTTTGCGGCGATCCTTCGCCCAATACCGCCATCAGCCGCCATTCGGGGACTTTCAGGCCAAAACGCTGGTGATAATCCCCCGCGATGCGTTCAGACACCGCATAGGATGCAACCGACAGGCGATAGGGCAAAAAGCCTTGGAGGTTGAGCGTGCCGGTCATAAGCCTTCGGGTTTTACCATGTCGGGCGCGGCGGCGGCAAAGGGGGCCAGCGCGCGCGCCGCCGCATCAGCGGCGACCAGCCGGGGATAGGGGGTCAAATCCACCTCAAATCGGCGGGCATTATACATTTGCGGGACGAGGAAGACATCAGCAATCCCCGGCGTATCACCGCCCAAAAAGGGTGAAGCCCCATCCGCCCCATCGGCCATCGCCTCCAGCGCGTTGAACCCTTCGACAATCCAGTGACGATACCAATTGTCGCGCGTCACTTCGCGCAGCCCCAAATCATTGCCCAGATATTTTATGATGCGCAGATTGTTAATCGGGTGAATGTCGGCGGCAATCATCATCGTCAGCGCCAACGCGCGCGCGCGTTCGAGCGGGTCTGCGGGGATGAGGCGCGGCTCAGCATATTGGTGATCGAGCCAGTCGATGATGGCCAAACTCTGCGTCAGCACCACCCCATCCACCACCAATGCGGGGACGAAGCCCTGCGGATTTATCGCGCGATATGCCTCACTCTTCTGATCACCGGCGAGCAGGCTGGTCGGCACCGCCTGATAGGCCACAGACTTTAGATTGAGCGCGATACGCACGCGGTAACAAGCGGACGAGCGGAAATAATCATAGAGGAGAGGCTGGGACATATAGGCTCCATCGGCGCTATTTTATGGGCGGCGCATCATTGCCCCGCACGCGGCGCTTCACCCCCATGCATGGCCCCAATCCAGTCGCGTATCAAGCGCACCCCCTCTGCATGGACGATGTTGCGCCCCAATTCGGGCATTTCGACCCCCGGTTCGCGGCTCTGCAAGCGGTAGAGGAGGAAACTTTGGTCAGGCTGCCCGGGGTTGATCGCATATTCCATCCCCCCGCTACCGCGTCCGGCAGCGGTTGGCCGTTTCCACAACCCCGTCGCAAAGCCCATCGGCCGGTCATATTCAAGGAACAGCCCACTGTTCGACGCGCTGCCCGCAGGGTTGTGGCAATGGGCGCAATTGCCGTCGAGATAAGCGCGCGCGCGTGCATCGATCGGCGCTGCCGCATCATCCCATCGCGGCATTGCGCGCGTCCGGCGCAGCAAATCCGCGCCGCCAATCGCCGCTGCCAACCGCGCGTCGGGCACCAGATTTATCCATTTGGGGCCGATCGGCTCCAACACCTCGTTTCGTTGGTGACAGGTGCGGCATTGGTTGCGGTTGGGGACGGCATAGCTGACCTGTCGTCCTTGCCCATCATGGACAAAATCGACGGTAAAGCGTCCGCCCGCCAGCCGCAAATCGGCATCCGACCCATCGGCTCGCCAGATATAGGGGAGCGCAACCCACCCCCCGCTTGATGGATGAGGAGGCGCGTTTCCACCGTGCGTTCGCTGCCATCCGCCATACGAAAGCTGAAGTTTTTGATGATGACGCTGCCGACCGGAAATATCAGCATCCCATCCCCATCCGCCGCCAAATGGGCGCCAGCGGGCAGATAGATAAAGCGGCTTTTGTCGGCATAATCCGAAAACAACGGGGTTTCGAGATTATAGGGGATTAATGCGGCCACCGGCCGGTCGGCGCGTCCGGCAAAAAAACCATAGGATGACAGCAAAGCAGGTGGCTGCACCGCCATAATCGCCGCATCATCGATGCGCGCGCCATCACGCGCGCCGCCGAGCAACAGGCCCGCCACCAGCGCCAGCAACCCCGCGCGCAGCATATGCCACCATGTCGCTGGCATGGCGGCGGTCATGGCTGGTTCGCCGCCGCCTCCATCGCGGCGGGCAAAGTGATGGCGGGCAGGCGCGACCACGGCGCATCGCCGGTCAGATCGACCATAGTCGGGTTGGCCGCATCGCGCGATTGGCTGAGGTCAGGCAGGCCGAGGCTGGCAACATGCACCGTGTCGCTGACGCGGATTTCGCTGCCCGACCCATCCCAGATAATCGGCGGCAGGCTGCCCCCCATGGCGGCGGCCATTTGCGCGCCGCCCGGAAACTGCGGCCCCGGCTCGAAACCCGACCGGCCATGGATGTTGGCCAAAATGCGCACCCGCTGCGGCGCGGGCGAATAGCCGGCGGGGGCCGCGCCATAACGATAGCCTGAAATCAGCACATCGGCGGTGCCATTGCCGTCAAAAATATTGTCGAAAACCTCCACATCGCGGTTGGCCATGATGATGACCCCGGTGCCGGTCGGGACAGAAGCGACGATATTGCCCGCTGGCGCGAAATTGGGGGTCATATTATTGATGATGACATTGTCGAACACGCGGACATTATGCCCGCCCTGTTGCGGCAGGCCGGGCAGGTCGAACACCAAAATCCCGCCCGCATTGCCGGTCGCCACATTGTCATGCACATCGGCATTAAAGCTATTTTCAATCTCTATCCCGGCGACATTTTGCACCGCCACACTGTCGCGCACGATGATGTTGCGCGATTGGCCCACATAAATGCCCGCGTCCGACGCGCCGCGCACAAACACCCCGTCGATCAGGACATTTTCGCTCTCGACCGGGTAAACACCATAGGCACCGTTGGTCGCCTTTGGCTCACCCGACCAATCGACCCGCAGGTTGAGGTAAACGATATTATGCGCCTGCTTGGATTTTATCCCGTCGCCGCGCGTATCACGCACGGTAAAATCGCGCAGCACGACATGGTCGCCGGTGACCAGCAATCCTTCGCCCGCGCCCAATTGTCCGGCAAAATTCAATATGGTGCGTTCCGCCCCCGCGCCGCGCACGATGACGCCATCTGCATCGAGGTTGAGCCCGTCGGTCAGGTCAAATGTCCCCGCGCCAATTTCGACCACATCGCCCGATACTGCCTCGATAAGCGCAAGTTGCAGCCGCGTCTGCGCATCCGGCCCGGCGGTAACGCTGATCGTCCGTGCCATCGCCCCGTGCGCCGAACCTGCGGCCAACAGCCCCGCCGCTATAATCGCCCAACTACGCATCATCCCCTCCATCCTTGTGCTTGGCCTACATAGTGGCAATCGCCATGCCAATTGCCAAGCCCAGAATGCGGGGTGCGCGCGCCGAGCGCCAGAAATGAAGCCCATCTTGTCATCCCCGCGAAGGCGGGGATGACGGAGGGTTGTGCTGGTGCGATCTTACTCGTGCTCCTGCGAAAGCAGGAGCCTAGCGCGCCAAAGCAGGATGTTTTGCCCTGTGCCCCTGCCTGCGCAGGGGCACAACTTTAACCTCCCCCTGCCTGCGCAGGGGCACAACTTTAAACTCCCCCTGCCTGCGCAGGGGCATATTGCGCTTTGCCAACTCTATGGCTGGTGCGCCGCCACCGGCAGGGTCAGTTCATCGACATCCACGGGGCGGCCAGCAAAAAAGTCGCTGATAATCTGTGCATTTTGCGGATGCGCTTCAAACAGATCATGCCCCCCGTTTACGACGCGAATGCGATGTAATCGGCTGAACCCGGCCACCGCGCGTTCCTGTTCGGCCGATGGTGTGCGCACATCAAACAGCCCTTCATATAATAATGTGGGGACGTTGGTGCGGACTTCGCGCCGAAAGCGATCGCCCAAATCCAACCCCGCGACCGCGCCACGTAATTGCGGCATGGGAAAATTCAGCGCGCTGCCCGTCAGGCTATGCCGCGCTTGCCCCGTTGCCGCCACGAGCCGTGCATCGCTGACGCCCGATGCAATATCCATCAATTCCGACATGCCCATTTCGAGCGGTTCAGCGTAAAAATAGCGCCACAAAAATGGTGCAATCTCCTGCTGCTGTCCGGCTTCTAGCGCCGCATATAGCCCGATGAGATCCCCATAGCTGCCCGGGTTTTTGGCTAAAATACCGGCGAATTGACGCACGGCGAAACTGTCGGCGCGAAACTGGTGCGCCGCGCCATCTTGGCCGGTAAAGACAAAATCCATGGGATGCGCGTCCATCGCGGCATGAACGCGTCGCATGCGCGCAACCAGATTCTGTCCGACCGCACCCTCTATCCGGCCAAAGGCCGCATCAACATCGGCGGGCATTTTCACCGTTTGCTCCAGCCCTTCGGCCGACGACAGGACAACCCGTTCGACCGATTGCGGATATTGACGCAATATGGCGAATGCCAGATGCGTACCGTAACTTATGCCCCATAAATTGATGCGGGGCACGCGCAATACGCGGCGCAAATCCTCCACATCATCGGCGCTCTGCACCGTCGTATAGCCGTTGATGGCCGCACCAGCGGCGCGCCATTGCCCCACGCATCGGTTTAGGTCACATACCCATAAACAGGATTCCCAAGCGGCGTGAGTTCTGATTCAGTGT
>CALFXW010000123.1 GCA_937957805.1 uncultured Sphingopyxis sp. | reverse complement strand
TGTCCGCAAATAGAGCCGTGTTTCCCTTTCAAAACCGCGCCGTTCAATCCGCTCGACGCGCGCCGAAAATTGCGCAACCACTGGTCGTTCGATCACGGGGGCGGCCACCCACGCGCTGCGCAGCATGATGGTGGCGCACCCCAGCGCCAATAATATCCCCAACATCATGGTGATCCGCGCCATCGCGGGCCATGGATGGAGGATCATCCACGCGCTAAATGCCAGGAACAATGCACATAGGATAAATGGAAAAACCCCGACGGCTGGCAGAAAATACCATGCGATTATGCCGCCAGCCAAGGCCAGTGGTGCCCATGTAAACCATTGTTCGCGCTGAAAATGGAGCCAGTTTTCGATGGCGCGCAGCATATATGCGAACCATGCCCGCCGGTGCGCCACCCTTGATGGGATGCTCCCCCTTTGCCGAGCGGCGATTGCCATGCTAGGCGGCCCCTTCATTTCGGTCGACGCGGCACGGGCCGCGCATTGCCGAACGCATCTTTTATGGAGAATTTTTTTCGTGACAAGCGCTGCTCAATCCCTTCCCGTTAGCGCCATGGGCCGTCCAATTGTCACGCGTTTTGCCCCATCCCCCACCGGTTTTCTGCATATCGGTGGCGCACGCACAGCCCTATTCAACTGGCTTTATGCTCGGCGCACCGGCGGCAAATTCCTGTTACGCATAGAGGATACCGATCGCGCCCGTTCGACCGACGCAGCGATTGATGCCATTTTGGATGGCATGCGCTGGTTGGGGCTTGATTGGGACGATGATGTTGTTTTCCAATTCGCCCGCGCAGACCGCCATGCCGAAGTTGCACGCACCCTGCTCGACAGCGGCCATGCTTATCGCTGCTGGTTGACGACCGATGAACTGGCCGCGATGCGCGCTGCCGCCCAAGCGGAAAAACGCCCCTTTCGCATTGAAAGCCCGTGGCGTGATGCCGACCCCGCAGGCGCACCCGCCAATCAGCCCTTTGTCGTCCGGTTAAAGGCACCGCGCGAGGGTATATTGACAATCGGTGACAGGGTTCAAGGTGAAGTGTCCGTAAAAGCACAGGAAATTGACGATTTTGTGTTACTGCGCGGTGATGGAACCCCCACCTATATGCTCTCTGTCGTCGTCGATGACCATGACATGGGGGTCACACACATCATCCGGGGGGATGACCACCTCAACAACGCATTTCGCCAGTTGGTGATGCTGCGCGCGCTGGGTTGGGAGGAGCCGGTTTATGCCCATGTGCCGCTGATCCACGGCAGCGATGGCGCTAAATTGTCCAAGCGCCACGGTGCACTGGGCGTTGATGCCTATCGCGATGAGCTTGGCCTGTTGCCAGAGGCAGTGTGCAATTACCTCGCCCGCCTGTCCTGGGGGCATGGCGATGCCGAAATTTTCAGCCGCGAACAGGCGGTGGAATGGTTCGACATTGATGATGTCGGGCGCGGGCCTGCCCGCTTTGACATGGCCAAGCTGGAAAATCTCAACGCCCATTATCTGCGCGAAGCCGATGGTGGGCGGCTCGAAGATTTGGTTGCCGCGCGGCTGGCGGCACAAGGCACCACAGTTGCGGATGCGCAGCGCGCGATCTTGCGCGCCGCCCTCCCCGCGCTAAAGCCGCGCGCGCGCACGCTGATCGAACTTGCGGATGGCGCAAGCTTCCTCTTTGCCCAAGTGCCCCTGAAATTTGAGGAAAAGGCCAAAACGCAGGTTGACGGAGCGCCCGAGGGGATGCTCCTGTCGCTTCACGACGCATTGGCCGCGCTCGATATATGGTCGCACGCGACGCTGGAGGGGGTGCTGCGCGATGCCGCCGAACAAAGCGGCCTTGGCCTTGGCAAAATCGCCGCGCCGCTGCGCGCGGCCCTGACCGGCAGAAGCATTTCACCCGGCATATTTGATGTGCTATATCTCCTCGGTCGGGACGAGAGCTTGCAACGCTTGCGCTGGGTGTTAGCAGCAGAATAATCATCCGCGCGCAGAACAAAATACAGGGGATTGTCCATGACCAACGCCATACTCAACACCGCAGGAAAGGCGGTGGAACTGCCCACGCTCGAAGGGAGCATCGGCCCGTCGGTGCTCGATATTCGCAAAATGTATGCGGCAACCGGGCAATTTACCTATGATCCGGGCTTTACCAGCACGGCGAGCTGCGAGTCGGGCCTGACCTATATCGACGGGGATGAGGGGGTCTTGCTCCATCGTGGCTACCCCATCGGCCAACTCGCCGAACATTCCAGCTTCATGGAAGTTTGCTATCTGCTGCTCAACGGCGAATTGCCGAGCCAGAGCGAACTGGGCCAGTTTTCGCGAATCATTTCGCGCCACACGATGTTGCACGAACAATTGGCGACATTTTATCGCGGCTTTAGGCGCGACGCGCACCCGATGGCGATTATGTGCGGCGTAGTTGGCGCACTTTCGGCATTTTATCATGATTCGACCGACATAAATGATCCGCAGCAGCGCAAGATTGCCAGCCACCGGCTGATCGCAAAAATGCCGACGATTGCGGCAATGGCGTATAAATATTCGGTCGGGCAGCCCTTTCTCTACCCCGACAACAGCCTGTCCTATACCGGCAATTTCCTGCGCATGACCTTTGGCGTGCCTGCCGAACCCTATGTTGTGGTGCCAGAGGTGGAGCGCGCGCTCGACCGTATCTTCATCCTCCATGCCGACCATGAGCAAAATGCCTCAACCTCAACCGTGCGGCTCGCCGGTTCGTCGGGGGCTAACCCCTTTGCCTGCATCGCGGCGGGGATTGCCTGTCTGTGGGGGCCGGCGCATGGCGGGGCCAACGAAGCCGCGCTCAACATGCTGCGCGAAATTGGCACACCGGACCGGATTCCGCACTATATCGCGCGGGCAAAGGACAAGAATGATCCCTTCCGCCTGATGGGATTTGGCCACCGCGTGTATAAAAATTACGATCCGCGCGCGACGGTGATGCAAAAAACGGTGCGCGAAGTTTTCGCCGCGCTCAAGGTCAATGACCCGCTGTTTGAAACCGCGCTACAACTTGAAGAAATTGCGCTTTCCGACCCTTATTTCGCGGAAAAGAAGCTGTTCCCGAACGTCGATTTCTATTCGGGTATCATATTGTCGGCGATTGGCTTTCCCACGACGATGTTCACCGTGCTCTTTGCGCTCGCCCGCACGGTTGGCTGGGTCGCGCAATGGAATGAGATGATTTCGGATCCCAATCAGAAAATTGGTCGCCCGCGCCAGCTCTATACCGGGCCGGTTCAGCGCGACTATGTGCCGCTGTCGGCACGTTAAACACTGGTCGGATCGGTTGCAGTCACGCGCCGGGGGAGCGCGAGCGTAAAGCGCGCGCCCTGTCCCGGTGCGCTTTCGATGCGGATTTCGCCGCCCATTGCCAGCGCCAACCGCCGCGAAATATAGAGGCCTAGCCCTGCCCCGCCGCCATCGGTGCGCCCCAGTCGTTCGAATTTTTCGAACAGCCGCGCCTGATCGGTGGCCGAAATCCCCGGCCCCTGATCGGCGACGGTGATGGTGGCGAATTGCGCCTCTTCCTCGACGCGCAGCCAGATTTGTGACCCATCGGGGCTATAACGCACCGCATTGCCGATCAGGTTGAGCAATATTTGCAGCGCGCGGCGAAATTCGCCGGTGGCAAGGGCGCGTTCGTCAAAATCGGGCGCATCGATGCGGATGCCGCGTTCTTGCGCCTTCATGGCCAGCAAGCCCGCCGCGCGTCGGCCCACATCGGCAAGGTCAACCGCTTCGCTGGCGACCGAAAAATCTTCGCGTTCGACCGCCTGCAAATCGGCCAAGTCATCCACCAGGTCGAGCAAATGCCGCCCGGCCAACGCAATATCGCTGGCATAGCGCGCATATTCATCGCGGATCGGCCCCTGCATCTGCCCGGCGATGGTTTCGGCATTGGCGATAATCCGCCCCAATGGCCGCCGCAGCGCCCCATCGACACGCAGCGCAAAATTGCGCGTATCCATTTCCCCCAACAGGCTTGCGCCCCGGTCGGCGTCGCGCTTGGCGGCAAGTTCGGGCGGCAATTGGCCAAAGCCGATGGGTTCGGCGCTGCCATAGTAACCGGTAAAGCCGCCCTCCTCATCGGTCATCGCATGCGCCGAGAGCGCAAGAACGGTGCCATCCGCCTTGCCGGACGCCAACCGTGCGCGTTGCCCGGCAAAGCCTGCCTGATCAGCCAGCGCGCCCAATAATTGAAAATTGCCATCGCGGTCGGGGACCAAGTGGAATAATTCGGACAAGGGACGCCCCAGCCAATTAGTATCGCTCAAATCCCACGCATCATCGGCTTCGACGAGGATGAGCCGCAATCGCACATCGCATGCCCAGCGTACCAATCCCGGCGGGATCGGTCGGGTAGGGACGGGTGGCAACGCCTGATCCGCACTGATGTCGGGCAGCGGTTGCGCGCTCCATTCGACCAATTCAATGCGCGCACCCTCTGCATCAGGAAGGATGCGCGCAAAGGCGCGAATTTCCGCCGCATCATCGGCAAGCAGAACGGGCCGCTCAATCGGGGTTTCGAGCCGCATAGCCAGCGTTGCGAGCCGCGCGAGCGCGGGCAGCAGCAGCGCATCGCCCAGATCCCCGCCTGCCTGTTGTTGCAGGCGCAACAACCCCTCATCGGCCTGAATCAGCCGACCGGCCAAATTGGTTCGGGCGCGCACCACCAGACTCACGGCGTGGGCGCCTGTGGCTGGCATATGGCCGAACGCGACAAATGCCGCTGATATGCGATAAAATTGTGCACGAGTGCGGCTTTAGCTGATTGCGGTTAATGCCAGCTAAACCGCGTGCGATGCCAACCCATCGCCGCGCCACGCGCTCCATGCAACGGGAAGGAGAAGGAGGAGACCCAACAACGCCGCCGCCATATCAAAGCCAGTGCGCCAACCAAATGCTGTCACTGCAAACGCTGATACCAGCCATGCCAGCGCAAAATCTGGCCCCCACTGCGCCAATCGCGGGGTGATTCGGCGCTGGAGGAGGAGGGTGAGCGCCAAAAACAGGCTCATGGCGTTACTGCCACTGCCCCAATGCCACTGCCCTGCGGCGACCATCATGCCGCGCTCCGCAATGCCAAGCGCCAGAAATTGGAGCAATAGGCCGAGCCAGCCAAAGGCGCGTTGTACTGCGCTCGCGGGACGAAACCGCCCGATGAAATCAGCGGCTTGATGGCCAATCGCCGCCGCCAATCCGGCACCAGCCGCCACGGCAATATGTCCCGTCAGCGCGCCCGCCATGGCACCAAATGCGCCCAAATGACTAACCAGCCGCGCGATATTACCGCTCGATTGGCGCGCCAGCAGCGCGGGTGCCGCCAACGCCAGCATGGGGGCAAGGACAAAGCGGCCCACCAGCCCGGTTTCGACGCGGCTGGAGGTGGTGAGCAATTTTTCCTGCGCATCGGCGGCATCTTCGAGCGAATCGGCCAAGGTTGCATCACCGCCGACAAACATCGCCGGTTCGCAGGCATATTGCTCCACACCCGCCTGAACCGCGCCGCGCAGCAGATACAGCTGGGCATCCCAATCCGCCGGGGCGTTGGCCAAATCCGCCCATTGCGCAGGTGTCAGCCGCGCCAATCCCGCCCAGCGCGTTTGCGCGTCGATGCGTTCCAGCGTCGCGGTTACCGGCCCGTCTTCGACCGTCAGCAACAGCGGTGCTTCGCCCAGCCCCGCCGCGCGCCACAATCTTGGCGCTGCAACCAGCCCATCAGCGATCAGCCACAATTCGCTCGCCCCCGCACAGGCTGTCATGACGTCAGATGCATTGCGCACCAACTGCACGGGCAACCCGCGTGCGCGGATGCGATCTACCGCCTCGGTCAGCGGGGCGGGCAGCGCATCGATGAGGAGAAGGAAGGTATCGCACCCAATGGCGCGTGCCTGTTCGGCTTGGTGTTCGACAACGCTCATCCCCGCTACGGGCAAGAGCGCGCGCAACCCCGGCATGCCCCATGCATCGACCGCGTCAGCAAGCTGCTCTGCGGCGGCAAGGGCGATGCGTGTCATGCGTCGCTTCCTATCGGCAAATCGGGCAAAAGGCGATAGCGACTATGCCCGCCAAGCATGCCGGATCAGCGGCTCAAAAATGCCCCAAAAAAATGCGCATCGATGCGGGCTTTTGCTGGCCAATTGCGCCGCATGGCGTTAGGGTGGCGCAATTATATTTCCTTCCCCGAAAAGGCCGAAAATTGACCGATAATAGCGACATTTTGCCTGCGCAGCCCAGCGACGTGCAACCGGTTAACATCGTCGATGAAATGCGTTCGAGCTATCTCGACTATGCGATGTCGGTCATCGTCTCCCGCGCGTTGCCCGATGTGCGCGACGGGCTGAAACCGGTGCACCGCCGCATCCTGTTCGCGGCGCAGGAAGGCGGCTTTATTCCGGGCCGGCCCTATAAAAAATCGGCCAAGATCGTCGGCGACGTCATGGGTAATTACCACCCGCACGGCGACAGCGCCATTTATGACGCCCTCGCCCGGATGACGCAGGATTGGGCGATGCGCGTGCCGTTGATCGATGGTCAGGGCAATTTCGGTTCGATGGATCCCGACCCGCCCGCCTCCATGCGTTATACAGAGGCGCGGTTGATGCGCGTTGCCATGACCATGCTCGACGATCTCGACAAGGATACGGTCGATTTTCAGCCCAATTATGACGCCAGCCGCGAAGAACCGACGGTTTTGCCCGCGCGCTTCCCCAATTTGCTGGTCAATGGGGCGGGCGGCATTGCGGTGGGGATGGCAACCAACATTCCGCCGCATAATTTGGGCGAAGTTATCGACGCCTGCCTCGCCACCATCGATGATCCAGCGATTTCGACCGATGATCTGATGCGCATCGTCCCCGCACCCGATTTTCCGACCGGCGCGCTGATTTTGGGACAGGGTGGCGCACGCAATGCCTATCACACCGGGCGCGGTTCGATCATGATGCGCAGCCGCCATGTGGTGGAGGAAGGGCGCGGCGACCGCCGTTCCATCGTGCTGACCGCCATTCCCTATCAAGTCGGCAAATCCGGGCTGGTCGAAAAGATCGCCGAAGCCGCCAAGGAAAAGCGGATTGAGGGGATCAGCGATATCCGCGACGAAAGTTCGCGCGCCGGCGTGCGCATCGTCATCGACCTGAAGCGCGATGCCACCCCCGACGTCGTGCTCAACCAATTGTGGCGCCACACCCCGGCGCAAGCCAGTTTTCCGGCCAATATGCTCGCCATTCGAGGCGGGCGGCCGGAGATATTGGGGCTGAAGGATATACTCACCAGCTTCATCGCCTTTCGTGAACAGGTTATCACCCGGCGCTGCAAATTTGAACTGAACAAGGCCCGCGACCGGGCGCATATTTTGCTCGGCCTTGTCGTGGCAGTCACCAATTTGGACGATGTCGTGCGCATCATCCGTTCCAGCGCCAACGCGGCGGAGGCGCGCGCCGCGCTGTTGGCCCGCGAATGGCCGATGGGCGATATCGCGCCCTATATCCGGCTGGTCGAAGCACTGGATGCGGAGGCGGAGGGTGCAACCTATCGCCTTTCCGATACACAGGTGCGCGCCATCCTCGAACTGCGGCTCCACCGCTTGACCGCGCTGGGGCGTGATGAAATCGGCAATGAACTCAAATTACTGTCGGTAAAAATTGCCGAATTGCTCGATATTTTGGGCGACCGTGCAAAGCTTTATGCGGTGATGCGCGAAGAATTAATCGCGGTGCGTGATGCTTTTGCGACCCCGCGCCGCACCGAAATTACCGCCGCTGCCGACGGGATAGAGGATGAAGACCTCATCGAGCGGGAGGAGATGGTGGTGACTGTCACCATGGACGGTTATATCAAACGCACCAACCTCGACGCATTTCGTCAGCAACGGCGCGGCGGCAAGGGGCGCGCGGGGATGGCCACCAAGGATGAGGATGTCGTCACCGAAATCTTCGTCACCTCCACCCACACGCCGGTGCTGTTTTTCTCCACCCACGGCAAAGTATATCGCAAAAAAGTCTGGCGCTTGCCCGAAGGCGGCCCGGCAACGCGCGGGCGGCCGATGGTCAATTTGCTGCCGCTGGCGGAGGGGGAGAATATTTCGACCGTCCTGCCGCTGCCCGAAGATGAAAATCTATGGGGCGAATTGAGTGTCGTTTTTGCGACGGCAAAGGGAAATATCCGTCGTAATTCAATGGATAGTTTCACAAATATTCCATCGAATGGTAAGTTTGCCATGCGCTTTGAGGAAGATAGTGACGACCGGTTGATCGGCGTTGCCTTGCTCAACCCGGATGATGATGTGCTGCTCGCCACCCGATATGGCAAGGCGATACGCTTTGCCGGTGATGATGTGCGCGAATTTCAGAGCCGCACCTCAACCGGCGTGCGCGGCATGACATTGCGCGACGGGGATGAGGTGATTTCGCTTTCCATCCTCCACCGCGTCGGGGTGCGCGATCAGGAGGAGCGGGAGGATTATCTGCGCCACGCCCCGTGGAAGGGCGAACGCGACAGCGAACCGCAGATGACCGCCGAACGCTATGCCGAGTTGCAGGCAAAGGAACAATTCATCCTTACAATATGCGCCAATGGTTATGGCAAATTGTCGAGCGCCTATGAATATCGCCGCACCGGGCGCGGCGGCCAGGGCATCACCAATATCGATAATATTGCGCGTAACGGCCCGGTTGTCGCGAGCTTCCCCGCCGAACAATCGCACCAATTGATGCTGGTAACCGACCAGGCGAAGCTGATCCGCATTGGGCTCGACAGTCTGCGCGTTATCGGCCGCGGCAGCGCGGGCGTCCGCCTGTTCGATGTAGCGGATGCGGAACATGTGGTGAGCGCTGCGCGGATCAGCGATAGCGGGGACAATGGTGATGATGGGGATGAGGAGGCAGATCGGAAGAGCGTCGTGTAGGGAAAGAGTGTCTTCGCCTGTGTAGATC
>CALFXW010000122.1 GCA_937957805.1 uncultured Sphingopyxis sp. | reverse complement strand
TAAAATGCCTGTTCGGGCAAATGGTCATATTCGCCATCAACCACCGCTTTGAAGCTTTTCACCGTATCTTCGATCTGGACGAATTTGCCCGGAATGTTGGTGAAAACTTCGGCGACGTGGAACGGCTGTGACAGGAAGCGCTGGATTTTGCGCGCGCGGGCCACGGTCAACTTATCTTCTTCGCTCAATTCATCCATGCCCAAAATGGCGATGATATCCTGTAGCGACTTATATTTTTGCAGCGTTTCCTGCACCCGGCGGGCGGTGTCATAATGTTCCTGGCCAACAATTGCCGGGGTCAAGACGCGTGAGGTTGAATCGAGCGGGTCAACCGCCGGGTAAATCCCCAGTTCCGAAATCGCACGGTTCAGCGTGGTGGTCGCGTCCAAGTGGGCAAAGCTGGTCGCTGGTGCCGGGTCGGTCAAATCGTCGGCGGGGACGTAAATCGCCTGCACAGAGGTGATCGACCCCTTGTTGGTGGAAGTGATGCGTTCTTGCAGCGCACCCATGTCGGTGGACAGCGTCGGCTGATAGCCCACAGCCGACGGGATGCGGCCCAACAGCGCGGACACTTCGGAGCCGGCCTGCGTGAAACGGAAGATATTATCGACGAAGAAGAGCACGTCCTGCCCTTCCTGATCGCGGAAATATTCGGCGATGGTGAGGCCCGACAAAGCAACGCGCGCACGTGCGCCCGGCGGTTCGTTCATCTGGCCGAACACCAGCGCAACCTTTGAACCCTCTGACGTTGGGTTGCCGTCGGCATCCTTGGCGATAACACCGGCATCGAGGAATTCATGATAAAGGTCATTGCCCTCACGCGTGCGTTCGCCGACGCCCGCAAAGACCGACGTGCCGCCATGCCCCTTGGCAATATTGTTGATAAGTTCCTGAATAAGAACCGTTTTGCCGACTCCTGCGCCGCCGAACAGGCCGATCTTGCCGCCCTTTGCATATGGCGCGATGAGGTCGATAACCTTGATGCCGGTGGCCAGAATGCTGGTTTCGGTCGACTGGTCGACAAACAGCGGCGCTTCGGCGTGGATCGGCGCGGTGGTTGCGGCATTGACCGGCCCGCGTTCGTCAATGGGTTCGCCAATCACGTTCAAAATGCGGCCGAGTGTTGCCGGGCCAACGGGCACGCGGATCTGGCTGCCGGTATCGCGCACGGGCTGGCCGCGCGTCAGACCGTCCGTAGAGTCCATCGCGATGGTGCGGACGACATTTTCGCCCAGATGCTGCGCGACTTCGAGGATGAGGCGGTTGCCGCCATTGTCGGTTTCCAGCGCCGACAAAATCTTGGGCACATCCTTGTCAAAGGCAACGTCAACCACCGCGCCAATGACCTGCGCGATGCGGCCGGTTGCGCCAGCCATGCTCACAGCCTTGGGCGTTGCGGCCTTTTTGGGTGCGGCGGCTTTTTTAGGAGCGGCTGCTTTGGCTTCGGTCTTTTTGGGGGCGGTAGCCATATTACTATCCTTGCCTATCTTTCAGCTTAAAGCGCTTCCGCGCCAGCAATGATTTCAACTAGTTCGGTGGTGATTGCGGCCTGACGGCTGCGGTTATATTGGATGGTCAGCTTGTTGATCAGCTCGCCCGCATTGCGCGTCGCATTGTCCATCGCGGTCATCGACGCGCCTTGTTCGGATGCAGCGTTTTCGAGCAGCCCCTTGAAAATCTGCACCGTCACATTGCGCGGCAGCAAATCAGCCAAAATGGCTTCTTCATCGGGTTCATATTCGGTTGCGGCGCCCGTGCTGACGGGCGTGTCGGCGCCGATGGCAACCGGAATAATCTGTTGCCCGGTCGCTTCCTGCAGCAAGGCCGAACGGAATTTGGAGAAAAACAGGTGCGCAACATCAAATTCGCCCGCCTGATACATGTCGAGCAATTGCTGCGCGATTTCCTCTGCATTGGCAAAGGCCAGTTCGCGATAGCCGGTGGTGTCATATTGGGCGGTGGTCATCTTGGGGAATAGCCGGTTGATGACCGGACGCCCCTTGCGCCCCACCAGAAAAAATTTGACCTGTTTGCCCGCCGCTTTCAGTTCCAGCGCCTTGTCGCGCGCGGCCTTGACGATATTGGCATTAAAGGCACCTGCCAAACCACGGTCGGAATTGAGGACGAGCAGCAGGTGCACATCCTCTTTCCCCGTGCCGCCCAGCAATTTGGGTGCACTGGGGGATTTGCCGACCTTGGCCGCGAGGCTGGCGACGACCGCTTCGATGCGCGCGGCATAGGGGCGTGCGCCCTCCGCCGCGGCCTGTGCCTTGCGCAGCTTGGCCGATGCGACCATTTTCTTGGCCTTGGTAATCTTCTGGGTCGATTTGACCGAGGAGATGCGGCCTTTAAGTTCCTTTAGCGTTGCCATTTCGGCTCTGACTTTCCTTCGTCAATCCCGCCAGCGCCGGGCGGACGGGTTGATGGCTTAGGCGAACTGCGGGGCGAATTTTTCGAGCGCGGCGTGCAGCTTTTTCTTGGTATCGTCGCCAAAATCGCGGCTTTCGCGAATGTCGGAGAGGATGGCAGCATGTTCGGCGCGCAAATAGCCGAGCATTTCATCCTCATAGCGTGCGACATCGCCAACCGGCACATTGTCGAGGAAGCCGTTGGTGCCCGCATAGATCGATGCGGTCTGTTCCTCAAACGGCATCGGCTTGAACTGCGGCTGTTTCAGCAACTGCGTCAGGCGCGCACCGCGATTGAGCAATTTTTGCGTTGCAGCGTCGAGGTCGGAACCAAATTGGGCGAAAGCTTCCATTTCGCGATATTGCGCCAGTTCGAGCTTAATCGAACCCGACACTTTCTTCATCGCCTTGGTCTGCGCGGACGAACCGACGCGGCTAACCGACAGACCAACGTTAATCGCCGGGCGGATACCCTGATAGAAAAGGTTGGTTTCAAGGAAAATCTGACCATCGGTAATCGAAATCACGTTGGTCGGAATATAGGCCGAAACGTCACCGGCCTGTGTTTCGATGACGGGCAGCGCGGTCAGCGAACCATTGCCATTGTCATCGTTCATCTTGGCCGCACGTTCGAGCAAACGGCTGTGCAGGTAGAAAACGTCGCCGGGGTAGGCTTCGCGGCCCGGCGGGCGGCGCAGCAGCAGCGACATCTGGCGATAGGCGACGGCCTGTTTGGACAGATCGTCATAAACGATCACCGCGTGCATGCCATTGTCGCGGAAAAATTCGCCCATGGTGCAGCCGGTATAGGGGGCGAGAAATTGCAGCGGCGCCGGTTCCGAAGCGGTGGCGGCGACGACAATCGAATATTCCATCGCGCCATTTTCTTCGAGCGCGCGGACGATCTGCGCAACGGTCGAACGCTTTTGGCCAACCGCAACATAGATGCAATAAAGCTTCTTGGATTCATCATCCCCGGCGTTGGCGCCCTTTTGGTTGATGAAGGTGTCGAGCGCGACGGCGGTCTTACCCGTTTGACGGTCACCGATGATGAGTTCGCGTTGCCCGCGACCCACCGGCACCAGCGCGTCGAGCGCTTTGAGGCCCGTCTGCACCGGTTCATGCACCGACTTACGCGGGATGATGCCGGGCGCCTTGACTTCGACGCGCATACGCTTGTCGGCCTTGATCGGGCCTTTGCCGTCGATCGGGTTGCCGAGCGCATCGACAACGCGGCCGAGCAGCCCCTTGCCAACCGGCACGTCCACGATGGTGCCGGTGCGCTTTACCGTGTCGCCTTCGCGGATTTCGCTGTCCGAACCAAAAATAACCACACCGACATTGTCGGCTTCGAGGTTGAGCGCCATGCCCTTTACGCCATTGGCGAATTCGACCATTTCACCGGCCTGCACATTGTCCAACCCGTGCACGCGGGCGATGCCGTCACCCACCGACAGCACCTGACCAATTTCGCTCACCGTGGTTTCGTCACCAAAATTGGCGATCTGATCCTTGATAACGCGGGAAATTTCTGCGGCGCGGATATCCATGACTAGCCTTTCATCGAAATCATTTGAGCGGCGGGGGCGTTCAGCCCTTCATCGCCACGGCGAGGGTGTTGAGACGGGTGCGGATGGAAGAATCGACCAAGCGGCTGCCAACCTGCACCACCAGCCCGCCCAAAATGGCGGGATCGACGTGGAGGTTGACCGCAACATCGCGGCCCAGACGTTCCTTGAGTTTTGCCTTGATTGCTTTGACCTGCCCATCGCTCAGCGCATGGGCGCTGGTGACTTCGGCGCTGGTTTCACCGCGATGTGCGGCGGCGAGCGTTGCAAAGGCGCGCGTCATATTGCCCAGTTCGCCAAGGCGGCGGTTTTGGGCGAGCACGCCCAGAAATTTCTGGGTCAATTTATCGAGTTTGAGCGTGGTGGTGAGCGCAGCCATCGCCTTTGCAGCATCATCCCGGCGGACGACCGGGCTGGCAACCAATGCCTGCAATGCGCTGCTTTCGCCAAGCGCAGTGTCGAGCGCACCCATGGATTTTTCCACATCGGCCAGCTTGCCTGCTTCTTGCGCAAGGTCGAACAGCGCACGGGCATAACGCCCTGCCAAACTTGCTTGCATTCCGCCCGAGTGCTCCACGCGCCCGTCCATCCTTTTACCACTTCCCGCAGGGGATATTGATTCGCCGCCGATATACGCGTTTTTGCAGCGTGTGTGGGCGATTTCGCCGCGCGCCTAGCATCGCTATTGCTGCAATGCAAGATAATGGGGCAAGGCAGCGGGCATTGCCAGATGATGGGCGGGAGGATGGAAATGGGCGAAATGATTAGAATGACGATGGCCGATGGTGCGGATATTGCCGTCTATCGCGCCGAAGCGGTGGGGCGGCGGCGCGGCTCGCTCGTCCTCATCCAAGAGATTTTTGGCGTAACCGACCATATTCGCGAAATGGCGGATGCTTTTGCGGCGGAGGGCTATGCCGTGCTGGCCCCCGCATTGTTTGACCGGGAGCATCCCGGTTTTGAATGCGATTATACCGGCGGTGAATTCGAACGCGCGGTCGAACTGGCGCGCAAAATTCACCCCTTTGAGCAAAGTCTGGCGGATGCCGGGCGCTGCATCGACCAATTTGTCGCCGAAGCAGAGGACGCGCCGATTTTCATTGCCGGATATTGCTATGGCGGGTCGGTGGCGTGGCGGATGGCGCAACTGGACGGTCGGCTCAGCGCGGCATCATCCTATTATGGGTCGATGGTGCCGACGATTTTTGCCGAGACGCCCCCCCTATGTGCCGCAATTGCCCATTTTGGCCGCTTTGACGCGGGCATCCCGATGGATGGGGTGGAGGCGCTGATCGCCCGTCAGCACCCCACGGCGCAGATTTTCATATATGAAGCGGGGCACGGATTTAACAGCGATCGGCGCAAGGATTATCATGAACCCAGCGCCGATCTGGCGTGGGAACGGACTTTGGGCCTGCTCGCGGTCTTTGATAGCTGATTATTCGCGCGGTGATGGTGCGGCGGGCGTTGCCACCGCCACGCAATCGCGCACGATTTCCTCATTCGGCTGGCGCGGCAATAATTGCGCAATCGCGGTTTCGCGCCGTGACAAAGCCTCCAGCGCCGCAGGATCACTGGTGCAGGCGGGGGTGGCGGTGGCTTGACGTTGGCGGCGCACCGCATCCATCGCTTCGAGCGGTAACAGGAACCGGCGCGCGACATAGCGGCCATTGCCCGCATCATATTGAATCTGCGTCACGGTCGCATCCATTTCTGGCACCAGCGTCCGGCTCCACAAATTGCCGCCTGCCGCAACATATTGGGTGCGGCCATTGACGCAGCCCGACGGTGTGATGGTCATTGCCAAATCTTCGTTGGTTGAAACGGTAATCCGCCCAGCATCGGCGCGCACCCGGCATGACAGGCTGCCAAATCGCGGCGGGACGGGCGCGGCGGGGGCAGCGACGGCATCGGCAGCGCTGGGTTCCAGCCGCACCGCCCAAGGGTCGGGGCGCAATAAAAAGGCGATGAGCGACACCAGCGCCAGCGCGCCCGCCGCAATCATCGCAATGCGTTGATGGCGCGCGCGTTGCTGCGATTGATAAAGTATCGCCATCGCGCCCGCCAAAATCGCCGCGCCAAACAAAGCGATGGCGAGCGCCATGACATTGTCGCGGCTGCGTTCGGCGGCGTGGCGCAATTGCTGCAGCCGTTCGGCAGATGCCTGACGCTGCGCCGCTGCGGCGGCTTCGGCGGCGCTGCGTTGCCGTGCTGCATCGCTGGCGCTTGCCGCATCGCGCGCGGCGGCCTGTTCGGCGGTGACGCAACCTTGGGCGATGGCGGTGAAACTCTGCCCCGCTTCGCGCAGAAAGGCGCTAATCTCTCGCACCGAAACAGCAAAGCTGAACGGCGAATCGCCATCGTCCGCGCGGCTGATAAAGCTGTTGACCCCCAGGACGCGGCCACAGGCATCGACCAGCGGCCCGCCCGAATTGCCGCGCGCAATATCCGCATCATGTACCAGCGCATCGACGCCGTTGACGCTGTCGCTGCTGGACACGATGCCGTCTGACGCAACCGGACTGCGCGGGCGGATGAAATCTTCCATGTTGCGCGCGGTGGCGAGGTCAACATTGCCCGGATAGCCCAATGCATAGACCAAGGATCGCTGCTGAACCGCGCCGCTATATAGTGTCGCGGGGGGCAGTCGCCCGCCATCGGTCAGTTCGATGAGCGCGAGGTCGCGTTGCCGATCAAGCGCCAGCAACCGCCCGCGATAGCCGCGCGTCCCCTCACTCGGGATGATGCCGATGATGACATTCTGCGGATATTCCTCGGCATTTTCGACAACATGCGCGTTGGTGACGATGCGGTTCGGCGCAATGGCAAAGCCGCTGCCATGGCCAAACCCAACAACCTGTCCACCAACTACCGCGATGGTGACGACGCGCACCACCGACCGTTCGGTAGCCGCAACATCATCAATCCGTTCGACAGGGGCAGGCGGCGCGGTGGTGGCTGGCGCGGCGGGCAGGGCAGCCGTCGCACTGGTGACGAGCAAGGGCGCAAAAAGGCACAATATCATGGCGACGATCGGGCGCATCGCCCCTGACTAGCGCCACCTGTTTTGAACGCAAGGCTTGGGACGGCGGGGCGACGGCAAAAGTTTAAGGGGGGCGGTGAAAGGAAAATCACATGACATATAAAATTACCGGATTGTCCCCCACCAATTTTGACCATCTATTTAGCCTTAGTGATGCCGAGCTTGCAGCACAGCGCGCCCGGCGGGTGCAGGCGGACAATGATATGACCTTCCCCTGCCGTATCAGTCTGGTGAATGCGCCTGCGGGGGAGGAATTGATCGCCATCCACCATGTCAGCCATGATACCGACACACCATATCGCAGCGCCTATGCCATTTTGGTGCGTCAGGGGGT
This sequence comes from uncultured Sphingopyxis sp., assembly GCA_937957805.1. Classification (GTDB taxonomy): domain Bacteria; phylum Pseudomonadota; class Alphaproteobacteria; order Sphingomonadales; family Sphingomonadaceae; genus Sphingopyxis. The sequence continues at coordinate 1,618 of CALFXW010000122.1, read as the reverse complement.
TTCCCAGGCAGAATATGCCGATACCATCCCGCCGGTATTGCGCGGTCGTCCGATTGCATTGCGCGGGTTTGATGGTGCGGGGCTTTTGCATGCTGCACGGCTGGCGCTGTCGGATGACGTGGACACACAGGTTCGCGCACTATTTGCAGACCCCGATATTGCCTATATCGATGCGCATAATGCAGCCCATGGTTGTTTCGCCGCCCGGATTGAAAGGGATGATGCATGACCGCCCCATTTTTGACGTCCGATGCTATGTTGGATGATGAAATGCGCTGGGCCGCCGTGCTGCGCCGGGACAAGGCGCTCGACGGGCGGTTCGTCACCGGCGTGCACACCACCGGCATATATTGTCGGCCAAGCTGTGCCGCGCGCCACCCGCACCGCAGCAACATCAGCTTTTTTGCCGATGGCGCGGCGGCGCGCGCGGCGGGGCTGCGCGCGTGCAAACGCTGTCTGCCCGATGATGTCGCGCGCGATGATGGCGCAGTGCTCGCCGCCATCGCTGCGATAAAACAGAGTGAGGAACCGTTGGCGCTGGCTGATTTGGCGCGGCGCACCGGCTATTCCCCCAGCCATTTTCAGCGCATCTTTACCCGCCACACCGGCCTGTCGCCCGCAGCCTATGCCCGGGCGCTGCGCACCGAACGCGCGCGCCATGCGATGAGTGCGGGTGGCCGGGTGACCGATGCCATTTATGATGCGGGCTATTCCGCGCCATCCAGATTTTATGCCGCGCTCGATGGGCGGACGGGGATGGCCCCGTCTGCATGGGTTTCGGGCGGGGCGGGGGTGACCATCCATTGGGCGGTGGTGCCGACCAGCCTTGGCCAGATGCTGGTTGCCGCGACTGACAAGGGCGTGTGTCGCCTGAGCTTTGCGGAGGGGGTGGAGGCACTCCAACAACGCTTTCCCCGCGCGACATTGGTTGCAGGCGGCGATGATTTTGCCGCGCTGTTGGGGGATGTGGTGCGCGCGGTTGAAACGCCTGCCATGGGGTTTGACCATATACCCATCGATGTCAAAGGGACGGCGTTTCAAGAGGCGGTGTGGCGCGAACTGCGCAAGATACCGGCGGGCGAAACGCGCAGTTACAGCGACATTGCCGCCGCGATTGGCAAACCGACGGCCGTGCGCGCGGCGGGCAGCGCCAATGGGGCGAATAATGTCGCCGTCCTCATCCCCTGTCACCGGGTGGTGCGGGCCGACGGCACCCTCGGTGGCTATGCCTATGGGCTCGATATAAAAGCCGAATTGCTTGCCCGCGAATCAACGAAAAGGGATTGAAAATGCACGCTGCCGTCCAAGCCTTTGGTGCTCTCCACCAGCCGGGTAATCCGCTGATCCTCTATAATATTTGGGATGCGGGCAGCGCGCGCGCGGTGGCCGATGCCGGGGCAAAGGCGATTGCGACGGGCAGTTTTGGTGTTGCCCGCGCGCGCGGGTCTGTCGATGGGGAAAATCTCTCGCTTGACCTTGTCTTCAGCAACTTAAAGGAAATTCAAGGCGTTACCGACCTGCCCATCACGCTGGATTTCGAAGCGGGCTACGGCGCAGATGCGGTGCAGGTCGGTAAACAGGTTGCGCGCGTCGCCGAGGTCGACGCGGTCGGCGGCGC
>CALFXW010000121.1 GCA_937957805.1 uncultured Sphingopyxis sp. | reverse complement strand
TGGTCGGCATTGGTGAATATGTGCCGCTTGCCGGGCAGTGCGCTGAGTGCGGCGCGCAAGCCGGGGTCGGGACTGAGCACGCCCAGATCAATATCATGGACGAAGTCGAGGAAATATATGGGGTCGATCTGATGGTGCGCCATCAGTCCGGCAAGCGTCGTGCCATGTTCGTGGAAATAGCCCTTTTGCACGCGGCGCGCGGCATCGGCATCCACGCCCAGCAATTGCATAATATATGCGCCCATCCGTGCATCAATCTGTCGAAACAGGCCCGATGCGGGTGGGTAGAGGCTGTTGTCGAGGTCGAATATCCAGCAATTTATCGATGATGTATCGGGCGGGCGCAACATGGCGGCTGCTTTGGCAGAGCGGGCGCAAAGATGCCATCCCCCCAATCGCTTCCCTTTGCGGGGCGGTGCCCAATTCAGGTTTCGCGCAGAAGCGCAGAGGTTCCATCCCCCTCCCCTTCAGGGGAGGGGTCAGGGGTGGGGGTTATTAGCACGGTGGGGGTTATTAGCACGGTGGGGGTTATTAGCACGGTGGGGGTTTCCCTTTCACTGGATTCCGGCCTTCGCGGGAATGACGGAAGGGGGCGGGAACTAGTTCCTCCCCGTCACGGGGAGGGGGACCGCCGCGCAGCGCCTATTCCCCCCAACGGGGGAGGGGGTGGTGGAGGGGTCGATGGATCCCCGCATGGGCACAAAGGGAACACCCCCTGCATACGCCGGGGCACATTATTATCCCCGTGTCCCGACTTCGCTCGACACGAACGGATGAGAGGATAGCCGCCAACCCCGTTCGTATCGAGCGTGTCGAGATAGGAACGGGGTGTGCGCTGGCCACCCTCAAACCAGCTTCAGCGCGCGGCCGGTCTTGCCCAACGCCGCCCGGTCGCCGAGCGGCAGGGCAAATCGGCACGCCAGCCATGTGGCGAGGAGGAGGAGGACGAGCGATAATGGCAGCGCGATGGCAACCGGCCAGCCCATGGTCAAACGGGTTGCGCCCGCAAAAATCACCCCAATAATCAAAGAAATGCCGAACATCCGGGCAAAGGGCGCGGCAAAGGGGTGCAACCCATCCTCTGCCCATAATTGCAGGACGGGCAGCATCGCGCCGGTTACCAGCCCCGCCGTCACCGCCACCGCCATGCCGGTCAGCCCGCCCGCTGGCAGCAACAGCCAGCCGGTCGCTATCGCCACCGCAATCCCGGCAAAACTCGCCAGCACTTGCGCGCGATAGCTGGAAATCACCTGCTGTATGGGTTGTGCGGCGCCCGCCAACGCCTCCAATATGCGCGAGGTGATGAGGATGGCGACCGCCGTTGCCGCTGTCGCCGCGCCCTTGCCGAACAGCGCCAAAATCGCGGGCGCTGCCGCTGCGAGGACGAGGCCGGATGGCAGTGCAAGCGCGGTCAGCACGCGGGTGGCAAAGCCATAAACCTCGCGCACCTCATCCCCGCGGCCGCGCCGCGCCGCCGACGCCAGCGGGGCGAGCACATAGGCAAAGCCGAGGCGGATGGTCTGGATGATGCTCGATATCTTGCGCGCGATGGTGAACAGCCCCGCCGCAACCGCCCCGCCGCCGCCCGGTATCAGCCAGTTGAGCGCAATCGGCGCACCATCCGAATAAAAACGCTGCGACATATTGGCGGGCAGCACGGCCAGCCCCGCCATCAGGCTTTCCTTGAGGAGGGCGGGACGCACCCGGCCAAAGAGCGCGCGCCCGTGAAAATAACGCAGCGCCATCCGCGCGGCGAGCAATGCGGTGACGCTGAGCGAGAGGAGGTGGGCGGCAAGCAGCCCCAATATCCCCCAACCCATGGCCCAAAACACCACCGCAAAAACCAGCCGCAACGATTGTTCCCAGAACAGGCGCAGGCGGATTTCCGCGCCAAAAACATGGCGCGCGCGCATCGCCGACGTTGCCACTTCGACAAAGGCCCATAGCGGCAAGGCCCAGATGAACAAATGAATGGCGAAAATCAGCCGTTCGCTGTCGATCGCGTCGGCGTTGAAAAAGGCCGCGACTTGGGGCGCGAAAATCGCCCCCAAAATGGCGAGCAACAGCGGCGGCACCACGCCCAGCAGCATCGCGGCGCGGAACGCCTCGGCCGCCTCCGCCTCACTCGCCGCTTGCGGGACGGTGCGCTGCATCGCGCTGGTCTGCCCCAGATCGGCGATATTTTCGGCCAGATTCACCGCGCTCCACAACACGGCATATAGGCCGAAGGAGGCAAGGCCGAACAAGGCGACATAAATCGGCTGGGCGATGACATCGATCAGGCCCGACAGGCGCGCCAACATCGACGTGCCCACGCTCGATGCGACGCGCGCATTGGTGACGGGGGCTATATTGTCGGGGGCGTTGGCTTGGGTCATGCGCGCAGCGGCTATAGGGGCGATTGGGGCAAAGCGCCATGGCGCAAATATGCGACGGTGCTTGCATTATGCCGCGCGCCGCGCGACGGAGGGGCGATGCAATATACCGCGATCATCCTTGCCGGGCAGCGTCCGGGTGTCGACCCCCTTGCCCAGCATTTTGGCGCGCAATGGAAGGCGCTGGTGCCGGTGTGCGGCGCGCCGATGCTGACCCATGTGCTCGCCACGCTCGATGCCGCAACGGATGTCGCGCGCATATGCATCGTGGCGCAGGCGGCGGATATTTTTGCAGATGCGATTGCCGATGCCCGGTGCACAAAGCCGGTTGCGACCTTCATCGGCAATCAGGGCATATCCTCCTCCCTCCTCGCCATATTGGATGCGGGAACGGACGGTGGCGGGGCGCAATTCCCCCTGCTGGTTACCACCGCCGACCACCCGCTGCTGACCGCTGATATGGTGGCGCAATTTCTGGGTGATGTTGGGGATGCGGATCTGGCGGTGGCGATGGTCGAACGGCAGGTGATGCTGGCGCAATTTCCAGAGGCAAAACGCACATGGCTGCGCTTTGCCGATGGTGCATGGTCGGGGGCTAATTTATTCGCGCTGACCCGCCCTGCCGCGCGCGGTGCGCTCACCCTATGGCAAGCGGCGGAGGCGGACCGCAAGCGGCCATGGCGGCTGTTCCGCCATTTCGGCTGGGGGTTGGCCCTGCGCGCCATCACCCGCACCATTGGCCTTGCCGACGGGCTGGCGCGGGCGGGTGTGCGGCTGGGCATGACGGCAAAGCTGGTGCCGATGGCCGATCCGGTGGCGGCGATTGATGTGGACAAGCCCGCCGACCATGCGCTGGCTGAAATGATATTATTGCGCAAGGATGTTGCGTTATAAGTGCCCCGCTCTTGTCAGCATCGGTCAGGCTGATTAGGGGCAATGGGCACAAGCATTGCACATCAGGGGGATAGCGCGTCATGGCCGAATTTCGTTTGCCTAGGAACAGTCGCATCACCGGCAAGGGCCGTGACCACCGTGCCGAAACGGCGGGCGCCAAGCGCAATTTCAAAGTCTATCGCTATGACCCGGATTCGGGCGAAAATCCGCGTTATGACAATTTTGAAATCGATGTGGAAAAATGCGGGCCGATGGTGCTCGACGCGCTGATAATGATGAAGAATGAGCAGGATTCGACGCTCACATTTCGCCGCAGCTGTCGGGAGGGGATTTGCGGCAGTTGTTCGATGAACATCAACGGTAAAAACGGCCTCGCCTGCACCACCGCGATAGAGGATTGCGCGGGTAAGGAAGTGACGATCACCCCGCTGCCGCATATGGAAGTCATCAAGGATCTGGTGCCTGACTTCACCCATTTTTATGCGCAATATGCCTCCATCGAACCATGGCTGAAGACCAAGACGGCGACCCCTGCGGGTAAGGAACGGCTGCAAAGCCCCGAAGACCGCGCCAAGCTGGATGGTCTCTATGAATGTATCTTGTGCGCTTGCTGCTCGACCTCTTGCCCCAGCTATTGGTGGAACAGCGATAAATTCCTCGGCCCGGCGATATTGCTTCAGGCCTATCGCTGGCTGGCCGACAGCCGCGATGAAATGACCGGCGAACGGCTCGACGATCTGGAAGATCCCTTCCGCCTATATCGTTGCCACACGATCATGAATTGCTCCAACGCCTGTCCCAAGGGGCTTAGCCCCGCGCGCGCCATAACCGAGGTTAAGAAATTGATGGTTGAGCGCGCGGTGTGACGACGGGGGATCTGCGTACAAAAGCGGCGGGGGAAATTGGCAGCCGCGCCGATATTTTCTTTGAATCGGCGGATTTGGGGGGCGGCTGGGTCAGCTGGAACCTGAAGGATGGTTCGCGTTTTAACGGCTTTATCGAACCTTTGCAGGTGCGCCGCGAAGCGCCCACGGCGGACGGGCGGCCGGTTGCGCGGGTGCGCATGTTGGCCGAACATCGGCACAGCAATTTGTCGAACCATGTCCATGGCGCGGTGACGCTGGCGTTGATGGACATCAGCCTGTTTGCCGCGTGCAACCAGTTCGGGCTGATGGGCATGGGGCCGGCGGTGACGCTCGACCTCTCCGCACAATTTACCGGCGGCGGCCGGGTGGGCGAGCCATTGGACGCGCTGGTCGAATTGCTGCGCGAAACGCGGCGGCTGGTTTTCCTGCGCGGGCTGATCGTCCAGGGGGCGGATGACGCGCATATGGTGGCAAGCTTTACCGGCACCATCCGCAAACCGGGTGTGAAGCCACCCGCCGCATGAGCGGGCTGATCGACAGATATGACGCGCTGGTTGCGGCGGGCGAATTGCGCAAGGATGGCGAACAACGCGCCGCCGCCGCGCGATTGGCGGCGCTGGAGGCTGCGCTGGAAGCACCGGCGCCGGGCATCCTCAGCCGCTTGATCGGCAAGCGCGCTTCGCACCCGCGCGGCCTCTATCTGTGGGGTGGGGTGGGGCGCGGCAAGACGATGCTGATGGATTTATTCCACGACAATATCGCCATAAAGGAAAAACGCCGCGCACATTTTCATGCCTTCATGGCGGATGTCCATGCGCGGCTGCGCGTCGCGCGGGCCAGCGAAATCGGCGATCCGGTGATTGCGGTGGCGCACGCGATGGCGGGTGAACAACGGCTTTTGTGCTTTGATGAAATGGTGGTCAACAACAGCGCCGATGCGATGATCATGTCGCGGCTGTTCACCGCGCTGATTGGCGCGGGGGTCACACTGGTCACCACATCGAACCGCCCGCCCGATGATTTGTACAAGGACGGCCTCAACCGCGAACATTTTCTGCCCTTTATCGCGCTGATCGAACGCGAATTGGACGTCATCGCGCTAAACGGCCCCAATGATTACCGGCGCGACCGGCTGGCCGGCGTCGAACGCTGGCATGTGCCCAATGGCGATGCGGCAACCGCTGCGCTGTCGGACGCCTTTTTCCGCCTGACCGACTATCCGGTGGAGGATAGGGCGAACGTTCCCGCCGCCATCATCGACGTTGGGGGCGGGCGCAGCCTGCCCATTCCCAAAAGCCTCAAAGGCGTTGCCGTATTATCGTTCAAGAAATTATGCGGCGATGCGCGCGGCGCGGCCGATTATCTGGCGCTCGCGCAAAATTACCATAGCGTTATTTTGGTCGGCATCCCCCAAATGGGCAAGCATATGCGCAACGAAGCGGCACGTTTTGTTACGCTCATCGACGCGCTCTACGAATATCGCGTCAAATTGCTTGCAGCCGCCGATGCTTTGCCCGATGATCTCTACCCGGCGGGCGACGGCAGCTTTGAATTTGCCCGTACCGCCAGCCGCCTCAACGAAATGCTGTCCGATGACTGGTTGTCAGAGGCGCATGGCGCAACAAGCGCAACCGGCGGCCCAACCGGGGGGAGTATGGGGGATGGACCAAGCTGAATTGGCCGCAGCGCGTATCGCGATGGTGCGGCGGCACATGCAACTCGAAATCGAACAGGATTGGGACGGGGTGATCGCTACCTTCGCCCACCCGCGCTACGAACTATATGGCGGCGGGCAGGTTTTCGACGGTGAAACGGCGGTGCGCCATTATTTCACTTTGTCGCGCACCGCCTTTCCCGACCAAGGCAACGAAGAAATCGCCATCGCGGCGGGTGGCGACAGCGTGATGGTCGAATTCTGGTTGACCGGCACGCATCTTGGCCCGCTCGAAGGGGCGGGACAGGTAATTGCGCCAACCGGGCGGGTGTTTCGCGTGCGGATGGTCGCAGTCTTTGATTTTGCGCCCGACAGCGACCTCATCATCTGTGAACGTCCTTATTATGACCAGATGGCGATCCTGCGCGACCTTGAATTATTGCAATTTGATTGATTTATTGATATTGGTATGCAATAGCGTTAAAAGCTTGATTTTCCGCCCTGTGCGGCTTGCATTCCCCTGCCATTGCTCTATGGCCAGCCACGCGCATGCGGGCAAATTTTCGGCCGAACGCGCCCGCGCGCCACAGCTTTCGGGGTAAATCCCCGAAAACACGCTGCGCTTGGCTCCCTCGGCCGGACAGGAGACGACGATGGCTCGCAAGAAGATTGCCCTTATCGGTGCCGGCAATATCGGGGGCACGCTCGCCCACCTCGCCGCGCAAAAGGAAATGGGCGACATCGTCCTGTTCGACGTGGTCGAAGGGGTGCCGCAGGGCAAGGCGCTCGACCTGTCGCAATGCGGCCCGGTCGAAGGCTTTGACGCAAAAATCACCGGCACCAATGATTATGCCGACATTGCGGGTGCGGACGTCATCATCGTCACCGCCGGTGTGCCGCGCAAGCCGGGGATGAGCCGCGATGATTTGCTCGGCATCAATTTGAAGGTGATGAAAGCGGTGGGTGAGGGGATTAAGGCCAATGCGCCCGACGCCTTTGTCATCTGCATCACCAACCCGCTCGACGCCATGGTGTGGGCGCTGCGCGAATTTTCCGGCCTGCCCGCGAACAAGGTGGTCGGCATGGCAGGCGTGCTCGACTCGGCGCGCTTTGCAACCTTCCTCGCTTGGGAATTTGGCGTTTCAATCCGCGACGTTAACGCCTTTGTTCTGGGCGGCCATGGCGACACGATGGTGCCGGTCACCAGTTACACCACGGTCAGCGGTATTCCGGTCGATGATCTGGTGGCGATGGGCAAATCGACCAAGGAACGCATCGACGCGATTGTGCAGCGCACCCGTTCGGGCGGCGGCGAAATCGTCGCGCTGCTCGGCACCGGTTCGGCATTTTATGCCCCTGCGGCGAGCGCAATTGCGATGGCAGAGGCCTATTTGGGTGACCAGAAACGCATCCTGCCCTGTGCCGTTCATGTCGATGGCAAATATGGGCTGGACGGGCTTTATGTCGGGGTTCCGGCGGTCATCGGTGCCAATGGCGTCGAAGATGTCATTGAAATCGCGCTCGACGATGCGGCCAAGGCAAATCTGCAAACCAGCGTTGACGCGGTCAAGGAATTGCTGGTCGCCTGTAAGGCGCTCGACCCCAGCCTCGGCTGAGGCGTAAATCACCACGCTGCACATATTAAGGGTAAGAAATGGCCATTCTCGTTGATAAAAATACCAAAGTCCTGACCCAGGGCATGACCGGCGCGACCGGCACATTCCACACCGAACAAGCGCTCGCTTATGGCACGCAAATGGTCGGCGGGGTCACGCCGGGCAAGGGTGGGCAGACCCATATCGGCCTGCCGATGTTCAACAATGTGGCCGACGGCATGGCGGCAACCGGCGCAACCGCCAGCTGCATCTATGTGCCGCCGCCGTTCGCTGCGGCGGCGATCATAGAGGCGATTGAGGCCGAAATGCCGCTGATCGTCTGCATTACAGAGGGTATTCCGGTGCTCGACATGGTGCAGGTGAAGGCGCGGCTGGCGGGCAGCAAATCGCGCCTTATCGGCCCCAATTGCCCCGGCGTGCTGACCCCCGGCGAATGCAAAATCGGTATCATGCCGGGCAGCATTTTCAAAAAGGGCAGCGTGGGCGTCGTCTCTCGTTCGGGCACGCTGACCTATGAAGCGGTGTTCCAGACCAGCAACGCCGGCCTTGGCCAGACGACGGCGGTCGGCATCGGTGGGGATCCGGTCAACGGCACCAATTTCATCGACGTGCTCGAACTCTTCCTTGCGGATGAGGAAACCAAATCGATCATCATGATCGGCGAAATCGGCGGCAGTGCGGAAGAAGAAGCCGCGCAATTCCTGATCGATGAGGCAAAGCGCGGCCGCAAAAAGCCGATGGTTGGCTTTATCGCCGGACGCACCGCCCCCCCGGGCCGCCGTATGGGCCATGCTGGCGCAATTGTTTCGGGCGGACAGGGCGGCGCGGATGACAAGATCGCCGCGATGGAGGCGGCGGGCATCCGCGTGTCACCCAGCCCGTCGCTGCTCGGCGAAACATTGGTCGAAGTGCTCAAGGGGTGAAGCGGCGCTGGGCCAGATCCCCGGCGAAGGCCGGGGTCTGACGGTGCGGCATGCGCTCCGGCTCGGTCTATGTCATGACCAATCGGAAAGGCGGCGTCCTCTACACCGGTGTAACCAGCAATCTGCCGCAGCGGGTTTGGCAACATCGCAACGGCGTTGTCGAAGGCTTCACCAAAAAATATCGCTGCAAGAAACTGGTTTGGTACGAATATCATGACGATCTTCAGGACGCGCGGCGGCGCGAAATGCAGATCAAAGAGTGGCAACGCAAATGGAAGGTTGAATTGATCGAAGCCGCGAATCCGGAGTGGGTCGATCTGTTCGAGCAAATTTGCTAGCAGGAGATACCGGCTTTCGCCGGTAGACGCAAAATGGACTATAACGATAGCTTCGAACCCGAAATAGGCCCCAGTTGGGCGCGCGATAATTGGCCGATTGACGCCATCGATGACCTGAACGCCGGGCTTGACCCGCTGCGCATGCAGCTTGTGGTCAAGGCGGCGGCGGCCAAGGCGGGCAAGCCGCTCGGCGATGCCGAATTGGCCGAAGCGGCGAGCCGCGCCATCCGCGCGATGATGCTCATCCGCACCTATCGCGTGCGCGGGCATCTGGCGGCGAAACTCGACCCGCTGGG
>CALFXW010000120.1 GCA_937957805.1 uncultured Sphingopyxis sp. | reverse complement strand
AGCGATGCGTGCGGTGCTGGATAAAGAGGCAGGGCCAATCCTTGGTTTTTGCAGGTCGGGCACAAGGTCAAGCTTCCTCTGGGCATTGGCAGAAGCGGGCGCGGGCAAGGACGTCGCCAAGCTGCGCGAACAGGCCGCGGCGGCGGGCTATGACCTCAGCCCGATCGCCGCGATGCTCGACATGCTGGCGGGGGGCAGGGCGTGAACGAACAATTGCTGCAATTGGGCGGCTCCCTTGTCGCGATAATGTTGTTGGCGCTCATCGCCAGATGGCTGCGTTTGGGGCGCGATGTGCGCATCGCCAATGTGGCGGAGGCAAAGGCGCTGGCTGCATCGGCAATCGCGGGGTTCGAGGCGCGCGACGTTGCGCTCGACCGTGCAGGGCTTGGCGCATTGCTGCGCGATGATGCGGGGCGTTTCGTAATTTTGCGCCGCCATGGTGCGCGCTTCGTCGGGCGCATGCTCGACAGCCACAGTCATTGCCGGCTTGATCGTGACTTTCTGAATGTCGCCACGTCCGAATATTTTGCCCGTCCGGTCATTTTGCACTTGGGCAAGGATGCAAAAATCTGGGCCTCGCGCCTCCGGGATTTGGGGGGATGATCGTTCCCAATCTGCCCGACCCGGTTGATTATGCGGTGCCAGCCTTTGTGGCGCTGGTGCTCATCGAAATGCTGTGGGCCGCGCGCCGTGCGCCCAATGCTTATGCGCCGGGCGATACGCTAAATTCTCTCGCTTTGGGTCTGGGCAGCAGTGTTGCTGGCCTGCTGACTGGCGGCATTGTGCTCAGCCTGCTATTCAACCTCTATAATTTTCGTTTGTTCACCATCCCGTGGCAATGGTGGGCGTGGGCGCTGTGCTTTGTGCTCGACGATCTGGCCTATTATGTTTTTCACCGCACCGCGCACCGCGTGCGCTGGTTCTGGGCGTCGCATGTCAACCACCACAGCAGTCAGCATTATAATTTGTCGACCGCGCTGCGGCAGACATGGACCGGATTTCTGGCAATCAGCTTTATCTTTCGCCTGCCGCTAGTGCTCATCGGCTTTCATCCGGCGATGGTGCTGTTTTGCGGCGGCATCAACCTCATCTACCAATTCTGGATCCACACCGAAGTGATCGGGCGGATGCCACGCTGGTTCGAAGCTATAATGAATACGCCATCGCACCATCGGGTGCATCATGCGACCAACCCGCGCTATCTCGACAAAAATTATGCGGGGGTTTTCATCATCTGGGACCGGATGTTCGGTAGTTTTGTCGCGGAACGCGATGATGATGTGCCACAATATGGCATCATCAAGCAATTGGGCAGTTTCAACCTCTTGTGGAGCGTGTTTCACGAATGGATTGGCATTGCGCAGGACATGTGGCGCGCACCATGGCGGTATAAATTGGCCTATTTATTGCGCGAACCGGGGTGGAGCCATGATGGCAGCCGCGACACCAGCGATAGCATCCGCGCGCGCTGGCAAGCCGCCCGGGGCGATGATGGCGGTGGCGCATAGATGATCTGAAATAGCCAAAGCGATAGCCACTATACCCCCTGTGGTCGAATTTGCTTGGCAGGTCATTGCTGACATGATTGTAAGTGCTCTCAATTTTTCTGTGGGAGCCTCTGGGTGGAAAATTTCGATATCATCGTCATTGGTGGCGGCAGCGCGGGGAGCGCGGTTGCCGGACGGCTGAGCGCGGATGGGCGTCGCCGGGTCTGCCTGATCGAAGCGGGTGGACATAATGACATCATGGCGGTGAAAACGCCGGGGTTGCTGCCCTTCATTCCGGCAAGCAGCAAATATGATTTTGATACGGTGCCGCAGCCGGGCCTGAACGGCCGGGTCGGTTACCAGCCGCGTGGGCGCGGTCTCGGCGGCTCTTCGGCGATTAACGCTATGCTCTATATCCGGGGCAATGGCTGGGATTATGACCAGTGGGAACAGCTTGGTGCCGATGGGTGGAGCTTTGCCGACTGCCTGCCCTATTTCAAACGGGCGGAGGGTAATGCACGCGGTGCAGATGCCTTGCACGGCGCGGATGGCCCGCTCCATGTGATGGATCAACATTGGCCCAATGGCGCGAGCCGCGCCTTTGTCGAGGCGGCCGCCGCGCTCCAACTGCCGCGCAATGCCGATTTCAACGGGCCGACGCAGGATGGTTTTGGCCTCTATCAAGTGACGCAAAAGCGCGGCGAACGCTGGTCAGCGGCGCGCGCCTATGTCGAACCGGCGCGCCAACGGCCCAATCTGGCGGTCAAAACCGGCGCGATTGTCGAACGTATCATCGCGGAGAATGGGCGCGCAACCGGCGTTGAAATTCGCCAGGGCGGGCAAAAGCTGCGCGTGCAGGCGGCAGGTGGCGTCGTCCTGTCGGCGGGCGCATTCAACAGTCCGCAGATTTTGATGCTGTCGGGCATCGGGCCGGGCGAACATCTGGCGGACAAGGGGATAGCGATAGTCCACAACCTGCCCGCCGTAGGGGCCGATTTGCAGGACCATATCGACTATGTCGTCAGCTATCGCACCCAATCCAACATCACATTTGGCACGTCGCTGGCCGGCAGTTGGCGGATGGCGCGTGCCTTTATCCAGCACCGTTGGAACCGCACCGGCATGTTGACCACCCCCTTTGCCGAAGCGGGCGGATTTTGGCGCACCCGGCCCGACCTGCCCGCCCCCGATGTCCAATATCATTTCATCCCCGCGATGCTGGAGGATCATGGCCGCAGCCAGGTAAAGGGGCATGGCTTTTCCTGTCACGTCTGTGTGCTGCGCCCCGAATCGCGTGGCAGCGTCCAACTGAACGATGCCAACCCATTGTCACCGCCGCGCATCGACCCCGGATTTCTGAGCGACCGGCGCGATGTCGATGTGTTGATGGCGGGCGCACGGATGATGCAACGCATCTGCGCCGCGCCGCCGCTCAGCGATCTGGGTGGGGAGCCGCTGCGCGCCGTTGACCTTGCCGACGATGCGGCGCTGGAGGCGGAAATCCGCAACCGCGCCGATACCGTCTATCACCCGGTGGGCACCTGCCGCATGGGGGGGGACGGTGACGCGGTGGTCAATCCGCAATTGGCGCTCAATGGAGTGGATGGCCTGTGGGTGGCCGATGCCAGCATCATGCCGCGACTGGTCAGCGGCAACACCAATGCACCATCGATCATGATTGGCGAACGCGCGGCGGATTTTGTGGCAGCGGCGCTGAAATAGTCCTGCCATCGGGGCAAAAAAATGGGTCGGAGTCGCTCAGCGAGCTCCGACCCAGCCTTCCGGGCTCTCCCCTCCCGAAACTATGGCCAAACTATGACCATGATTCGGTAATTTGGAAAGCAAAAAAATGGCAGTGTGCGTGCCACACTGCCATTTTTTATGCGATAAGGTGCAATCCAAGCAGGATTGCGAAATATTATTTCAGCTATTTCTGCCAAAACCCCTTTTAGAAGCTCTGGCGCACCGTCAGGCCGATTGTCCGCGGCTGGTTGGTTGAAAAGCCGAGCCGTGCCCGACCGCCGCGTTCACGGTCGAACGACAGCAGGGCATTTTCATCGAACAAGTTGGTGACATAGACGGTGACCGACAGGCCGCTGTCCCATTCCACTCCGGCGCTGAGATCGACCAGTTGATAGTCACCCAGTTGCAAGTCGACGACCGTCGGCACGGTGCCGGTTGCGCCGCCGAAGGCAAGGCCCGAGACAAAGCTGCGCGGGTTACCTTCCTGATCGCTGGCCTGCGTATAGCGCGACCCGATATGTTGCACCGATGCGCGCAGGAAGCCAGTCGTATCGTCGGTCAGGTCAAAGCTGTAATCCGCGCTCGCCGCCAGGGTAAATTCGGGCGTGGAGGGCAGACGGTTCCCATCGCGGAAACCGGCGATGACGACACCGGCGGTCGTGGTGACCGACGAATCAAAGCGCGCTTCCAAAATGGAGCCTGACAGACCGAGGTTCAGCCCCTGAACCGGTTCAAGCCCCAGTTCAAATTCGACACCGGCGGTATGCGCCTTGGGCACATTGAACACCACGCGTGACGAACAGCTGCCGGCATCGGCGGTCATCTGCAAGTTGGAGATGTCGTTGTAAAATGCCGCCGCGTTAAAGGTGAAACCATGCCCTTGGGTTTTGACACCCAGTTCATAGTTCCAGCTTTTTTCGTCGTCATAGCTGGGGCGGTTGCCATAGGTCATGGCATCCACACCGCCCGCGCCACCCGAACAGAGCGGGATGTTCAGCGGGTCATTGACCCCGCCGAGACGGAAGCCGCGCGATGCCTGTGCGTTGATGGTAATGTCATCATTGGCCCGCCAGCTGAGCAGCAGGCGCGGGGTGAAGCCGTTCGACGATGTGCGGTCGGTATTGCGATCCCCGTTGGAGAAAAGACCGCCCGAAATAAATTGGCGGCTTTCCTGGAAATCATAATAGCGCCCACCAGCCGTCAGCGTCAGCATGTCGGCAAAATTATAGCTGGCTTCCCCGAACAGCGCGAACTGTTTGATATCATAGGGGATGTCGGCGTTGTACGGCGATTGTAGCGGAAATCCGTTGGCGACCGCAGCGGACGTCCCGGCACCAAAGCGCGCGTCGGTAAAGGCGTCATAGCCCGGTGTCGGCAAACGCTGCGAATAAGCGCGATCGACCTTGGAATGGAAAGCGCCAACCACCCATTGGAAGGGGCTGTCATTGTCCGACGCCAGACGGATTTCGCCGGTCCAGCTTTCCAGGTCGGTGGTATCGCGCAGGTTCGACGGCAACAGCACGCCGGCGGTGGGGAAACCCAAATCAATCGAAACCGAACCGGTAAGCGCGCTGGCATCGCGGCTGACCAGAATGTCGCGGTTGATATAGCTGCCGACCAAAGTCAGCACCGCCCCGCCCAAATCGGCACGGGTGGTCAGATCCGCAATCAACGTCTGGTCGCGGAACCCCTCGTCGAGCAACAGATATTGCTGCCGTTCGTCAAAGGTGACCGGCGGGCGCGTCGTCGTATTGGGGTTGGCATAAAGATTGAAAATCTCCTGCCGGTTGAACCCGTCATAGACGGATTCCTGATAGACGATGCGCGGCGTGATGGTCAGATTGTCCGACGGTTGAAAGGCGAGCGCGACGCGCAGGCCATAACGGCGGCCATCATTGACATCCTGTTGCACGCGGCTGGGGCCGAGCGCATCGATGAAACCGCCAAAGCGCGTGTAATAAGCAACCGCACGCAGCGCGGCATTGTTGCCGATCGGCAGGTTGATGACACCGCGCATCTGCCCGCCGAGGCTGTCGCCGCCGACCAGATTGAGGTTGCCTTCGACAACCCCTTCGGTCGTGCCGAGGCGCGGTTGATTGGTGATGTAGCGGATGGTGCCGCCAATCGAGCCTGCACCAAACAGGGTTCCTTGCGGCCCACGCAGGGTTTCCAGACGATTGAGGTCGAACAGGTCGAGATCGGGGGTGAACAGCGACAGCGAAATCACCGATTCGTCGAGGTAGACGCCGACCTGTTCCTTGACGCCGGGCTGGTCGCGCACGACCTGACCCGCCGAAACCCCACGGATCGAAACCTGGCTTTGCCCCGGCCCGAGGTTCTGGATGTTGAGGCCCGCGACATTGCGCGATGCGGCTTCCAATGTGGTGGCGTTGGCCCGTTCCAGATCTTCGCCGGTTTGGGCGTTGATCGAAAAGGGCACGTCCTGCAGGCTGCTGTCGCGCAGCGTCGCGGTCACGACGATGTCATTGCCCGATGCGGGCGTTTCGGCATTGGTGTCTTGCGCATAGGCTGGCGTTGCCAGCGCAACGGCGATGACCGGGATGGCGCAGCTTGTCATGCGCCGAAGGGCCGTCGAGCGTATCATGGTATCTCTCCTTCCGTGGAAGGGGGCGCAATCTTATCGTTGGCTTCCCCCTGCCGATCCTTTGGCGCAAGCCGCGCCTAAGGCCAAGTAAAGGTTACGATTGAGACTATTTTGCTGCGCCATTGTGGCGCGTGCGCCACAGAAAAAAAGGCTGGCGCGTGCGCCACAGAAAAAAGGCTGGCGCGTGCGCCACAGAAAAAAAGGCTGGCGCGTGCGCCACATAAAAAATGGCCGGAGCGCTATGGCTCCGGCCAGTTTGTTCGCAGGAGGAACCTCTGGATCAATATATTCAATAATTATAGGCGCGTTCGCCATGTTCGGAGAGGTCGAGCCCTTCGCGTTCGCTATCCGCGTCGGGGCGAAGGCCGATGAACTTCCTGAGCAGGGCAAATAATATGGCCGAGACTGCGCCGCTCCAGCAGATGGTGATGAGGACGGCGCAAATCTGTGTCCAAAGCTGCGCGCCAATCGCATAGGTCGCCGGAACCGCTGGAAACACGGTATAATCGATGGTGCCCTGACCGCCCAAGGCGGGGCTGGCGACAATCGCGGTGCCAATAGCGCCAACGATGCCGCCGATGCCATGGACGCCAAAAACGTCGAGCGTATCATCATAGCCCAGCCAGTTTTTGACGTGCGCCACAAAGATATAACAGAGCGGGGATGCCAGCGCGCCGAGCAATATCGCCCCCATGGGCGATGCAAAGCCCGATGCTGGGGTAATCGCCACCAGACCGGCAATTGCGCCGGTAACGCCGCCCAGCAAAGATGGTTTGCCGTGCCGCCAGCTTTCGATCAACGACCAGACGAGCGCGGCTGCCGCCGATGCGACGATAGTGTTGATGGCGGCGAGGGCCGCAAGACCGTTTGCCTCCAGATTGGAGCCGGCGTTAAAGCCGATCCAGCCGACCCACAGCAGGGATGCGCCAATCATCGTCATCGTCAGGCTGTGCGGCGGGGTGGCTTCGCGGCCATGGCCGATCCGCTTGCCGATAATCAGGCAACCGACCATCCCCGCGACGCCCGCATTGATGTGGACGACGGTGCCACCGGCAAAATCCAGCGCCCCCCAGCCCCATAATAGCCCGGCATCGGTGGGCGCATTGGGCAGAAAATCCGGCCCCGCCCAATACCAGACCATGTGCGCGATGGGGAAATAGGCGAGGAGGAGCCATGCCGCGACAAAGACCATCAGCGGGCCAAAACGCACCCGCTCGGCAAAGGCCCCGACGATCAGCGCGGGGGTGATGGCGGCAAAGGTCATCTGAAAGGCGATGAAGGCATATTCGGAGATATAGACGTTGTTAGAAAAGCTCGCCGCCATGCTAGCGGGCGTGACCCCGGCCAGAAACGCTTTGCCAAAGCCGCCGATAAAGGGTGCGGACCAGCCGCTGCCGCCGGTAAAGCTCAGCGAATAGCCGACGCATACCCACATGACAGCGGCGAGCGACACGATCATCAGGCATTGCATGAGGATGGAGAGCATATTTTTCGTGCGCACCAGCCCGCCATAAAATAGCGCAAGGCCGGGCAGCGACATCATCAACACCAGCGCGCTCGACACCAGCAACCAGGCGTTGTCACCCTTGTCGACCATATGCGCCATGGCGGCTGCATCGGGCGCGATGATGGGGCCGGACGGGGTTGCCGCCGCCGCGCCCGCCAGCAGCGATACGGCAAAGCAGGCCAGATATTTTAGAGGTTTCAACATGCATGGACCTTTGACTTATGCTGCGGTGCAGCGCTTCGTCAGATCAAAAGCAAATTTTATACCAATTGCGGAAATGCGCGAGATTTGCGTAATTTTATACGCCTGTTGGCCGGTGGCGACATATTTTCGTGCGCTATCTAGGGCAGATTGCCAAATTTTCAGGCAGCATCGACCGCAATATCGGCCCAGACCGGCAAATGGTCGGATGCCTTTGCCGCCAAGATGCTGTGGTGGACCCCGCTGCGCAATATATGGAGGCAGGGGGACGTCATAATGCGGTCGAGCGCGGCGACCGGGCGGCGGGCATGGAAGCTGCGCGCAGGTGGCGGCATGCGGAAATGGCGGGCAAAATCGGCAATAACTCCGCCATAGGGTGACCAGTCGTTAAGATCACCCATCAGGACGGCGGCGCAATTTTGCGGGCGGCTTTCTGCCGCCGATATGATGGTGCGCGCCTGTTGTCGGCGCCTTATGCCGGAAAGGTCGAGGTGCATGCCAACCACCCGCAGCGCGAAATTGCCCAATTGGATATCGGCAAAGATTGCGCCGCGTGGTTCCAATGTAGGCAGGGCGATGACCCCGCTTGTCAATATTTCGGCATCACGCCGGACAAGCAGCGCATTGCCATGCCAGCCGATTGATGCCGTCCGTTGGGGGGCGGCATCGGCAATGGGGACAATCTGCCATATGCTTTCGTCCAGCAGGCTGGGCGGAATGGCGGCCTCGCGTGCGCCAAATCGGCGATCCGCCTCCTGCAGCGCGATGATGTCGGCGTCGATTTCGCGCAGCACATCCATGATGCGTTCGGGGTTGCGCCGCCGGTCGGTGCCGACGCATTTATGGACATTGTAACTGGCGACACGCAGCAAATCGGGCGCGCGTTCCAGCAGTACGGCCATTATTCGGCGGTGCCGCCGATGGTCAGCCCCTCAATCAGCAAGGTCGGTTGGCCAACCCCGGCGGGGACGCTTTGGCCCGCCTTGCCGCACACGCCAATCCCCTCATCCAGCGCCATATCATTGCCGATGCCGACAATTTGTTGCAGCGCCTTGGGACCATTGCCGATCAGCGTTGCCCCACGGATTGGGTGGAGCTTGCGGCCATTTTTGACCCGCCACGCCTCTGTGCAGGAAAAGGTGAAATTGCCCGAGACGATATCGACCTGTCCGCCGCCAAAGCTGGTGGCATAAATCCCATCCTTAAGGCGGGTGAGCAGTTCGTCGGGGTCGTCCGCGCCTGCGGCCATGAAAGTATTGGTCATGCGCGGCATCGGCGCGTGGGCATAGCTTTCGCGGCGGCCATTGCCGGTGGGCGCGACCCCCATCAGCCGCGCGCTCTGCCGGTCGTGCATGTAACTGGTCAAAATCCCATCTTCGATGAGGATATTGGCCTGACACGGCGTCCCCTCATCATCGATGTTGAGCGAACCGCGCCGCGCCCCGCCAAGCGGGCTGGACAGACTGCCATCGTCGATAACCGTCACCCCTTTGGCGGCCACCTGTGTGCCCATGCGGCCGGAAAAAACGCTCGTCCCCTTGCGGTTAAAATCCCCCTCCAGCCCATGGCCGACCGCTTCGTGGAGCAAAATGCCTGGCCAGCCCGGCCCCAACAAAACGGTCATTTCACCCGCCGGTGCAGGCTGGCTTTCCAGATTATTGGATGCTTGGCAAAGCGCGGCGTCAATCGCGCGCTGCCATGTTGCCCGTTCCATTAAATCGGCAAAACCGCGCCGCCCGCCAATGCCAAAACTGCCGCTTTCGCGCCGGTCGCCCTCTGCCAGCACCAGCGAAACGTTGAGCCGCACCAGCGGGCGCACGTCAAAGGCGCGGGTGCCATCGGCGCGCAATATTTCGATGACCGACCAGCTGCCGGTCAGCGACACACTGACCTGTCGCACGCGGGGGTCGGCGGCGCGGGCCGCTGTATCCACCGCCTGACAAAGGTGGAGTTTGTCGACAAAGCTGAAACCGTCGATCGGGTTGGCATCATCATAAAGGCGGCGATTGGTGCGATGGGGCGGGGCGGCCATCGTGCCGCCATGCCCGTCTGTGATGATGCTGAGCGCGGGGATAGCGCGGCGGATTGCAGCGGCGCTCAATTCGCTGGCATGGGCAAAGCCCGTTTTTTCCCCCGCGACCGCGCGCAAGCCAAAGCCCGCGCTTTGCGCATAGTCGGCTGCTTTCAGCGCGCCATCGTCAAAAACCAGCGCCTCGCTCGCGCGATATTGCAGATATAGCTCGCCATCGTCCGCCCCCGCCAATGCCTGTCGGGTGAGCGCCATCGCGCCATCGGGGTCGAGCTGTCCTGTTGCGTAAAGCAATTGGCGCGGGTCGTCGTGCATGGGCGCGGGGCCGCAACGGGCAATCAGCGCTGGTCGGCGGGGCCGCCGATCAAAATATAGCGATGGTCGCAATAACCGCATTGCGCCGCGCCGATTTCAGCGTCAATTTCGATCCAGATACGCGGATGCCCCAGCGTTGCCGATGCTTGCGGCGTATCGCTGGCGCCCATGCAGCAGATGCGATGGTCATGGGTGTAGCTGGTTTCAGGGGCCTGTATCATGGGTCAAGCGACTAGCAGTCACCCGGCTAGAGATAAATAGCAATTATGCTGAAATGGGCGGTATAGGCCCCCTCGGCCTGCCCGGCGCTGAGCGATATTGTTGCCCCGACATGGATGGTCGCGTCACCACCGGCATCGAGCAAAATGGGCGCATTGCCGCCATTATGCGCAAAATTGCTGATTGTCATTGTCGCGCCTGTGCCATTGCTGGCGATGATGGGCGTTGTGGGCACGCCGATGTGCAGCATACGCCCCGCCACCCCCCGCGCGGCAAAGCTGGCGCTGATCGGCGTGCCGCCCGCGCTGCTTGCGCCGCCGGAAATGGTGCGCGTTTCGCTAATGGGGTTGATGGTGGCCGTTCCGGCGGTGGTTCCGGCGATCAGCCTGCCAAAATCAAGGTCACGCTGCGCGGACACCGACAATGGGTTGATGATTGTCGTCCGGCCGGTGGCACTGGCTGTTTGAGCATGCGCTGGGACCGTTAGCGATGCCACGACCATAAGCGCCAGTGCCGACCGACCTTTGCGACGCAGGATGGGACCTTTCCTACGCATGTTTTGGTTATCGACCCAAAAGGTCAATAACATATGGCTGGAAATGGTTAACCGGAGCTTAGTGCAAAATATCGCGCTAATTCAATGGCGCGTCACGGCAATTATATTTTTTGGGGAGAGGGAAATCGCTAAAGATAGTTCAAAGTGATCGAAAAATTGCCGGTGTAAACCCCCGGTGCCTGATTCGCGCCTACCGACAGGCGCGCGCCGAGTGGGAAGGTGAAAAGGCCGCTGGTGGAGGTGATGCGAAAACGTGTGGGGGTCGTCGTCAAAATGGCGGTCGGGGTCGATCCGATTTCCCACATGGTGACAGTCATCGGTGCGCCGGGGCCGGTTATTGTGATGGAATTGGACGACATGGAAATCAGCACCTGCTGATTGCGCGTGCCATAGCCTGAAAATACGGCGGGCTGTTGACGGTTGCCGACCAGCGTTACGCCGCCGGTCGCGGTGCGTGTACCGTCGGGGAAAAGGCGAACCTGCCCGGGAATGGTGCCCGAGATCATGTCGCCAAAATCCAAATTATCGACGGTAACAAAGGACAGCCGGCGCAGGATAACCGTGCGCGTCGGGCCGGGTTCACTTTCCGCCAGAGCGGCGCTTGTATTCACCAGCAGGCCAGCAGCGAACAGCGCGGCGGCAAGGCGATAGCCATGTCGTAAAAGCATATATTTGGTCCCCATTGCCCCTGCCTATAGCAATCAGTCGTGCGCAATAGGTAAGGCGACAAGGTAAATGCGCTGTTTAGAAATTGACCGATTATGGCGCGGGCGCGCATTTACGCTTTGGCATGGGCGATGATGGCGATATGCGTGCAGCCATGACCAGCCTGCCCGACGCCGCCATCGCCATCGACAATTTGTGCAAAACCTATGCAGGCGGCAAGCGCGCGCTCGACAATGTCAGCCTCAACGTCCCGCGCGGGGCGATATATGGGCTGCTTGGCCCCAATGGCGCGGGTAAATCAACGCTGATCAACATATTGGCCGGGATGGTGCGCAAAACCGCTGGCCACGCGCGGATTTGGGATTTTGATATCGACCATGATCCGCGCAATGCAAAGGCGTCGATCGGCATCGTGCCGCAGGAAATAGTCTTCGACCCGTTTTTCACCCCATTTGAAACGCTGGAACTGGTGGCGGGCCTATATGGTGTGCGTAAATCACAGCGTCGTTCGATGGAATTGCTGGCGGCTGTCGGCCTGGAGGACAAGGCGCATGCCTATGCCCGCACGCTGTCGGGCGGGATGAAGCGGCGATTATTGGTGGCCAAGGCGCTGGTGCATAATCCGCCGATCATCGTACTCGATGAACCGACGGCGGGGGTTGACATCGAATTGCGTCAACAGCTTTGGGATTATGTTCGTCATCTTAATCAACAGGGGGTGACGGTCGTCCTCACCACCCATTACCTCGAAGAAGCGGAGGAGTTGTGCGATCGCATCGCCATCATCAACCATGGCCGGGTGATCGCCGACAAACCGACGCGCGAATTGATCGGCATGGCGCGCGAAAAAATGCTGCTACTGACGCTGGCCGATGCGGTGACAGCGCTGCCAACGCACCCCTGTTTCACCAAGGTGGAGCAATTGGCCGCCAACCAGATTGCCATCAGCTATGATATGGACAGGGCAAATGCGGGCGATGTGCTGGGCGCGGCGAGCGCGGCGGGCCTGTCGATCATCGATGTATCGACGCGCGAAGCTGATCTGGAGGATGTGTTCGTCCATCTGACCAGCCAGCCCAAAGAAGCGGCATGACCGGCACCGCCGCCAAAGCACAAATCCACATCCTGAGGGGGGGGCGGGCGCGGGGAAAACCAGTCATGCCCGCGCGCTTGCCGCCCAATATGGCGCGATGCGCTTTTCCATCGATGACTGGATGGTGCGCCTGTTCTGGATGGACAGTCCTGAGGTCATATCCTTTGACTGGACGATGGAACGCATCGGGCGGGTGGAGGCGCAGATGCGCGACAATATCGCTGCGCTGGCGCAAATCGGCGTAGGCAGCATACTCGACCTTGGGTTTACCAAGCGCGCGCACAGGGCGGCGTTTGCGCAATTTGCCGCGCAGCTTGGCCTGCCAGTTTCGCTGGTGTGGATCGACGTCCCCGCCGATGAACGCTGGCGGCGGGTAGAACAGCGCAATGCGCAAAAAGGGGCGAGCTTTGCCATGGAGGTGGACCGCGCCATGTTTGATTTCATGGAAGGTGCATGGGAAGCGCCAACCGTGGCAGAGGCGGATTATACCCGGTTTATGCAGGTGACATGATGGAAAGCGATATCCTCATCATCGGTTCGGGTGCAGCAGGGCTTACCGCCGCGTTGGCTTTGGCAGAAAAATATCAGGTCACCGTGCTCGCCAAGGGGGCGATCAGCGATGGTGCCACCGGCTGGGCGCAGGGGGGTATCGCCGCCGTTTTGGATGCGGGTGACACGTTCGACAGCCATATTCGTGATACGATGGTGGCGGGCGCGGGGCTGAATGATCGCGAAACTGTGGAATTTGTTGTTGAAAATGCGCCCGCAGCGATTGAACGGCTGGCGGGGCTGGGCGTCCCCTTTAACGATGGCAATTTGTCGCTGGGCGAACGTTGGCATTTAACGCGCGAAGGCGGCCATTCGCACCGTCGTATCGTCCATGTCGATGATGCGACCGGCTGGGCGGTGCAACAGGCGTTGCAGCGCGCGGCCGCTGCCCACCCCAATATCCGCCTTATGCCCGACATGGTGGCGATTGACCTCATCACCGGGCGGCATCAGCAGGCATTTTCCGGGTCGGGCCATGTCTGGGGCGCCTATGCATTCAGCCGGTCGGGGCAAAAGGTGGACGCTTTTTGCGCGCGCGCGACGATTTTGGCGACCGGCGGGGCAGGGCGCACCTATTTATTTTCCACCGCGCCATCGGGGGCGACGGGGGACGGCATTGCCATGGCGTGGCGCGCGGGCTGCCGCGTCGCCAATATGGAATTTATGCAGTTTCACCCGACCTGCCTTTATAATCGGGAGACGAAGAATTTCCTGATTACAGAGGCGGTACGCGGTGAGGGTGGCCTGCTCAAACTGCCAACCAATGGCGAACGCTTCATGCCGCGCTTTGACGACCGCGCCGAACTCGCCCCGCGTGACATTGTCGCGCGCGCCATCGACCATGAACTGAAACGACTGGGGTTGGATTTTGTCCACCTCGACATCAGTCACCGCGATGCGGACTTTGTGCGCGGCCATTTCCCCAACATCCATGACAAATTATTGGGGCTTGGCATTGATATGACGCGCCAACCGATCCCCGTCGTCCCCGCGCAACATTATACTTGTGGCGGGGTGGTTGTGGACCGGTGCGGGCGCACCGACCTGCCCGGCCTATATGCGGCGGGGGAGGTGACGATGTCCGGCCTCCATGGTGCAAACCGGCTCGCGTCGAACAGCCTGCTCGAATGTTTTGTTTATGGCGATGCGGCGGCGCAGGATATTTTGCGCGGCTTTGACGATCTGCCGCCACCACCCGCCATCCGGGCGTGGGATGAAAGCCGGGTGAGTGAGGCGGACGAAGAAGTGATCGTCCAGCATAATTGGCGGGAAATCCGCCGCTTCATGTGGGATTATGTCGGCATCGTCCGCACCACCAAGCGCCTCGAACGCGCGATGCACCGCGTCAATTTACTGGCGGGCGAAGTGGATGATTATTACGGTAATTTCCGCGTCACCCCCGACCTTATCGAACTGCGTAATCTGGTGGAGGTGGCGCGGCTGATTGTGCGCAGCGCGCTTAGTCGCAAGGAAAGCCGCGGGCTCCATTACAACAGCGATTTCCCGAAGCTTTTACCCGAAGCCCGCGATACGGTGCTGGTGCCGTAACTCTGGCTTAATCCCCCCAGCCTTCGGCCAAAAAGCGTTCGGCAAAGGCGGCGTGGATGGCTGCACCGCGCGCCATGATTTTTTCATCCATCACCATATGGTTGGAATGAAGGCCGCAGCAGTGCCGCCAATCATCGCCTTCATGGCTGGCCCCCAAAAAGAACATTGCGCCCGGCACTTTGTTGAGGACGTAAGAGAAATCTTCGCCGCCCATCATCGGTGCGGGCATGGTGACAAAGGCGTCCGGCCCGAACATATCGTGGATGACCCGTTCGCCAAAGGCAACCGCGCGGCTGTCGCACAGCGTCACCGGAAAGCCTTCGGTAAATTCGACGGCGGCGCTTGCGCCATGCGCCAGCGCAATATGTTCGGCGATCGATTTTATCCGCGCCTGCACATCGGCGCGCCGTTCGGGCGACAGGGTGCGGATGGTGCCCAGCATATCGGCAAATTCGGGGATAACATTGTCGGTGGTGCCCGCCGCAATCTTGCCGATGGTGACGACACAGGGGTCAAAAACCGGCACTTGGCGCGTCACCATTTGCTGGATCGCGCCAACGATGGCGCAGGCAATGGGGACAGGGTCGATGGCATCATGCGGCATCGACGCATGGCCGCCCTTGCCGCTGACCTTTATCTTGACCTTGTCGGTGGAGGCGAGCAGCGGCCCGGCGCGCCCGGTAAACAGGCCGTGCGGCGCGTTGGGCGAAATGTGGAGCGCAAAGGCTGCATCGGGCAGGGGGTCAATCAACCCATCGTCGAGCATGTGGCGCGCGCCGTGGTGCCCCTCCTCCCCCGGTTGGAACATGAACAGCACCCGCCCGGCCAGCCGGTCGCGGTTGGCGCATAAAATCCTTGCCGCGCCCGCCAGCATGGCGACATGCGAATCATGGCCGCACGCATGCATCGCGCCAGCGACCGTGCTGGAAAAGGGCAGGCCGGTTTCCTCACTCATCGGCAGCGCGTCCATGTCCCCGCGCAGCAATATGGTGCGGCCATTGCCGCCCGATGCCCCCTCCAAAATGCCGATGAGGCCGGTCGTCGATGGCCCTTCGCGCCACTGGATTGGCAAATCGGCGAGCGCGGCGCGAATCTTGTCGCGCGTCTTGGGGTTCGACAGGCCCAGTTCGGGTTCGCGGTGGATGGCGCGGCGCAGGTCAACCATGGCATCAAATTCGCCATCGGCGGCATCCTGCCAGACATTGCCGTCAAATTGTCCGTCGAGACTCATCGTCCATCCTCCTGCCATGGCGCGATTTTTGCGCGTCGCTGCCCTGCTTAGGCCCGCAGGGGCAGGCGTCAATCATAGTATCGGCTCATCTCATCGCTGTCAGGGAATCATTCGTCGCAGCGCCCCTCGCCCCCGGGGCAGCGGCTTGGCATTATATCCCGTGAAACAAAGGGATCTGATTTTGTCGAATTTTGTGCGTAACGGGTTGGCTTTGATGGGTGCGGCGTTGATGCTCGGCGGTTGTGCGAGCGCCGTTCCAGCCAGCCCAGACCATAGTCCGCCCCCACCCAGTAACGCCCGTCCGCCGTGGCGGCCCGTGCCGCCGCCAGCCAACCGGCCAACCGCCGACGTGAATCGCCCACCCACAGGGTTGGAGGCGCAGATACATGAACTTTGGCGGACTTTTCCCGGCCGAACGGGAATTGCGGTTCGCCGGATTGATGGCAATTGGTCGATTTCGCGGCGCGGCGATGAATATTTCCCGCAGCAAAGCGTTTCCAAGACATGGGTGGCGCTGACCCTCTTGTCACAGGTGGATGCCGGGCGCATCAACCTCGATGAAGAGGTGACAATCACCAGCGATGATCTGACGCTGTTTCACCAGCCGCTCGCGGAACAGGTGCGGCGGGAGGGGCGCTTGCACATCAGCCTCAGCCGCCTGCTCGACCTGGCGATCACCACCAGCGATAATAGCGCCAATGATGCCTTGCTGCGCCGGGTGGGCGGGCCAGACGCGGTGCGCCGCTTTATCGATGACCATCAATTGGGCCGCATCCGTTTTGGTCCGGGCGAGCGTTTGTTGCAAAGCCACATCGCGGGCATGGAATGGCAGCAGCGTTATTCGGTCGCGCGCAATTTCCAGACCGCGCGCGGTGCAGTGCCGATGGCGGTGCGCCGCGAAGCATTGCAACGCTATCTCGCGGATCCAGAGGACGGTGCCAGCCCCTTGGCAATTACAGCGGCGCTGGGTGCATTGGCGCGCGGAGAATTATTGTCCCCACCCTCCACCGCGTTGATGCTCGATACATTGTCGCGGGTGACCAGCGGGCCGCAGCGGCTGCGCGCGGGTGTTCCGGCGGGCTGGCGGGTGGCGCATAAAACCGGCACCGGACAGGAATTGGGCGGGGTCGCCACCGGCTATAATGATGTGGCGATTTTAACCGCGCCCGACGGCACGCGCTATGCGGTCGCTGTGATGCTGGGTGATACAACCGCCAGCGTGCCACAGCGTATGGCGTTGATGCAGGGGGTCAGCCGCGCCGTGGCGCAGTTCCACGGGCAATAGAATAGGGTAAAAACGCCAGACATAGAAAAGGGGGCAGCGCCGCATGGCACCGCCCCCATATTCTTGCCGTCGGACTTACTTCAGTTCGACGGTCGCGCCAGCGGCTTCCAGCTTCTTTTTCAGATCTTCAGCTTCAGCCTTGTTGACGCCTTCCTTGACGGCCTTGGGAGCCGATTCAACCAGCGCCTTGGCTTCGCCGAGGCCGAGGCCCGTGATCGCGCGCACTTCCTTGATGACGTTAATCTTGTTGCCACCATCGCCGGTCAGGATGACGTCGAATTCATCCTTTTCTTCGACGGCGGGGGCAGCAGCACCACCGGGGGCTGCAACTGCAACCGCAGCAGCGGCAGAGACGCCCCATTTTTCTTCGAGCATCTTGGAAAGTTCAGCGGCTTCCAAAACGGTCAGCGCCGACAGGTCTTCTACAATCTTGGCAAGATCAGCCATGGATATTCTCCTGAAATTAATCGGTTAAAATGGAAAGTGTCAGGCGGCCTGCTTGGCGCCATAGGCACCAAACACGCGGGCCAATTGCCCGGCAGGGGCTTGCGCGATCTGCGCCAGCTTGGTTGCCGGAGCCTGGACAAGGCCCACGATTTTCGCGCGCAATTCGTCGAGCGAGGGCAGTTCGGCCAAGGCCTTCACCCCTGCAACGTCGAGCACGGTATCACCCATGCCGCCGCCAACGATTTCCAAACGATCGTTGGTTTTGGCAAATTCCACCACAATCTTGGCGGCAGTGACGGCGTCGCTGCTGCTGGCAAGGGCGGTGGGGCCGGTCAGCAAATCGCTGATGCCGACATAGGCGGTGCCGTCGAGCGCGATTTTGGCAAGACGATTTTTTGCGACCTTATAGCTCGCACCCGCGTCACGAATCTTGTTCCGAAGCACCGTCGATTCGGCGACGGTCAGGCCCAGATTGCGCGTAACAATCACCGACCCGGCATCAGAAAGCGATTCGCGCAGCGAAGCGACCAATTCGGCCTTTTCATTGCGGTCCATGCCATTTCTCCACACATGCCCGCATCAATAGGATGCGGACGGCTCAAAACATGCCGGAACAGCCAGAGGCAGCACCGGCTACTTCAAATGTCCGTGGGGAAAGTCGCGTTGCCTGCCCCTTGGGGGGCTGAACGCCTGCACCGACCGGGAATATCCCTTGGTCAGCTTGGTAAAGACATATCCCCGTCTATGCTGGCAATTTAAGGGGCTAACCCCACCTGCAGTCTCGGACGGCGAACGATGACACCTTGCGGCGACATCAGTCGGGGCGGGCGACTAGCACAGGCGCGGCCAAAGTCAAGCATGCTGCAATTGCCGCCCCATTTTTCGCTAGCGTCGCTGCGGCTTTTGGCGTTTATTGTGCCAATTGCAGATCGGAATAATGCCGAATGCGGTCCATTTCGGGGGGTATTATGAAAGATAATAATCTGTTTGCGCGCGCGCATCTGGCAACGGGCGTGGCGATTGCGGCATTGATGTGCGCCGACCCGGCGATGGCGCAAAATGTTCCGCCGCCAGCCAGCCCCAATGCGCCGCAGGATAATGCCGAACAGGCGGGGCAAAATCGCGATATTTTGGTGACGGGGACGCGCATTCGCCGCGACCCGACCGATCAGGCCCTGCCCTTGCAAATAATCTCCCCCGACGATCTGACGCGGGAGGGGATTTCCAGCCCCGAACAGATGATCCAATTTCTGTCGACCAACGGCACGGGCGCGGACAATCTGGCATCCAATTCGGACGTTGTGACGGGCGCACAGCGCGGCACCAATGGCCTGTCGGCGGCCAATTTGCGCGGGCAGGGGGCGGCGGCGACACTGATCCTGCTCAACGGTCGGCGGGTTGCAGCGCACGGGCTGTCGGGTTCGGCGGTGGACGTCAACCAGATTCCGCTCGCTGCGATCGAACGGGTGGAGGTGCTAAAGGACGGGGCTTCGGCGATTTACGGCACCGACGCTGTCGGCGGGGTCATCAACTATATCACCCGCACCGATTTTCAGGGGGTCGGGCTCAACGGATTTTTGGACATCCCCGAAGCGGACGGTGGGCGGATTTACAGCCTGTCGGGTATCGCGGGTTGGGGTGACCTCGACGATAATGGCTTCAACATCATGGCGGCGGTGAGTTATCGCTGGAATAACGCGCTGCGCGGTGACCAGCGCAGTTTTGTCAACGGCAACCAGCCCGACCGTGGCCTGTCGGTGGACACGCGCGGCACACCGCTCGCCACCGCATTTCCGCTCAACCCCTCTGCGCTATATTATCCCGGTGGCACCTTGCTCGGCGGGTCGAGCGGCGGGACTTTGCTGCCGGGATTGGTATTTCCGGGGACGACGGTGCGCGCCAATGCGGGGATCAACCCGCTCGACCTGCCGGGCGGTGCGGGCTGCGAATCGATGGACGGCGGCATGGCCTATGACGCCGAACTATGGGCCAACCCCGGTGCTGCCTTTGCCTGCGCATGGGATACGGGCCGGGCATCGGTGTTGCAGCAGCCGATTGAAACACTGACTTATTATGCGCGGGCGACGTTGCGCCTTGCCGAAGAGCATGAGCTATATGTCGAGGTGACGGGGTCGGATGCCGATTCTGCCAAGCGTTTTTCGAACGCGCAAATATCGGGCAATACGTCCAACCTGCCGGTGGCATATCCGCTCAACGCGCTGACCGCGCCGACATATAATGCGGTGTTCAATGCGATTGCGGCGCAATTCCCCGCAATCATCCCCAATTATGGGCGCCCGATCGGCTTTCGCTGGCGTTGCATCGCCTGTGGCCCGCGCGAATATACCACCAACACCAATACATTCCGCATCGCGGGCGGGGTCGACGGGCCATTGTCCGATGCATGGGATTATCGCGTCGGCGGCAGCTATGCGCGCAGCGAATCTTCCTCGCTGCTCGGCAGCGGCTATTTTTATCGCGGGACATTGTCGAACGGTGCCCCAGACCCCAATGCACCGATTGCACCGGGGGCAACCACGCCGGGCCTCGCCGGACTGCTCAATGCGGGGATATTAAACCCATTTTCGATCGAACAAAGTCAGGCCGCACTCGACGGGCTGGCGGCGATTTCGGCGGCTGGAACGACACTTTACGGCGGCAGATATGAAGTGCTGCAATTTGACAGTTCGGTTTCAGGGTCCTTGTTCGACATTTGGGGCGGCACGGTGCGCGCCGCCTTTGGCGTCGATTATCGCCGCGAAACATACAGCTTTAATGGCTCACCGGCAGGCGCGGCGACCGCGCCCAACATCTTCCTTGCTGCATTTGACAATGTGAATGCACTGGTGCCCAAGGAACGAACGGTGCGCGCGGCCTATGCCGAAATATTATTCCCGATATTGGAAAATCTGGAAGTTACGGCGGCTGCCCGCATCGACGATTATACCGGTTTTGGCACGACGACGAACCCCAAGATCAGCTTTATCTATCGTCCGGTGGACTGGCTGCGTTTCCGGGGCAGTTACAACACCAGTTTCCGTGTGCCGACCTTTAATCAGGTGTTCAACGGCATCACCGAATCGCCCTATTCCGGGCGTGATCTGGCCGATCCGGTGCGGTGCCCCGGCGGTATCCCCAACACGACCGACCCCAATTGTGTGCTGATCCAACCCAATATCCTGACCGGGGGTAATTTGAACCTCGGCCCCGAAAGCGCCGAACAATTCAGCCTGGGTGTCGTCATCGAACCGGCCGACCGTTACAGCCTGTCGTTCGACTGGTGGCGGATTGCGGTCGATAGTGCGATCGTCATTTTGACCGAGCGCCAGCTTATCGACAATGCCGCAATCTTTCCGGACCGCTTCATTCGCGACGGAACGGGGATGGTGACGGCGATTGACCGGACGTGGATTAACGCCGGTGGTCGCCGCACACAGGGGCTGGAAATCAGCTTTCGCGGCGCGGAAGCGGCCTTTGGTGGCAATCTGACCTTTGGCTTGGACGGCACTTATTTGTTGCAAAAACGCGAAGCGCTGACCCCGACCAGCGGCTTGGGGGGGAGCCTGATTGGCCAGTTCACCTTTGCTGGCGATTTGGGACTGCGCTGGAAACATAATGCGTTCATCAGCTGGACGAATGAGGATTGGACGGTTTCGCTGAGCCAGATTTTCCGCAGCGGATACCGCAATCAGGCACTGCCCGGCATCGCCAACGGCAGCGTGGTGCGCCCCGGTTTCAACCCACGGGTCAATGAATATATCATCTATAATCTGTCGGTCGGCTACCGGCTGAACGAACATTTCCGTGCGACTGTCGGCGTGCGTAATTTGTTCGACCGCGATCCGCCCTTTGCCATCACCTATGACAGCAATACCGGCGCGGGGTCGAGTTGGGAACCGCGCGTCGCCGACCCGCGTGGACGCAGCTTCACCTTATCGGTCGAAACCCGCTTCTGATTTAGATCGAGGCAAAAAAAAGAGAGGCTCGAAAGCATTTGCTTCCGAGCCTCTTTTTTCATGGGTGCAACGGCGCGATTAAACGCCCGCTACATCTTCCATATTGATTTTAAGGCCCGGCCCCATGGTCGAGCTGAGGCTGATCTTGCGGACATATTTGCCCTTGGCGCCAGCCGGCTTCGCCTTGACGATCGCATCGACAAAGGCATCGAAATTGCGGCGCAGGTCAGCGTCGGCAAAGCTGACTTTGCCCAGCCCGGCGTGGATAATCCCCGCCTTTTCCACGCGAAATTCAATCTGCCCGCCCTTGGCCGCCTTGACAGCGTCGGCAACATTGGGGGTGACGGTGCCCAGCTTGGGGTTGGGCATCAGCCCCTTGGGGCCGAGCGTCTTGCCCAGACGGCCGACGATCCCCATCATGTCGGGGGTCGCGATAACCCGACCATAGTCGAGGTTGCCGGCCTGCATATCTTCCATCAAATCTTCGGCGCCCACCTTGTCCGCACCAGCAGCCAGCGCCGCTTCGGCATTGGCACCGCGCGCAAAGACGGCAACCTTGACGTCCTTGCCCGTGCCAGCGGGCAGGGTAACGACGCCGCGCACCATCTGGTCGGCGTGACGCGGGTCAACGCCCAGATTCATCGCAATTTCCAGCGTTTCGTCGAGCTTTTTGGATGCAACGCCCTTCAGCGCGGCAATCGCGGCATCAACGCCATGCAGCGTATCACGGTCGAATTGGCCGGCGAGCGCCTTGGCCTTTTTGGTCAGCTTTGCCATATTCTTAGCCCTCCACCACGTCGAGGCCCATCGAACGGGCGCTACCTTCGATGATCTTGGTCGCCGCTTCGATATCGTTGGCGTTCAGATCCTTCATCTTGATCTCGGCAATTTCAGCCAGCTTGGAACGGGCGATTTTGCCCGCGCTCGACTTGCCCGGCTCCTTCGAACCCGACTTCAGATTTGCCGCCTTTTTGATCAGGAAGGTCGCAGGCGGGGTCTTGGTTTCAAAGGAAAAACTGCGATCAGCATAAACGGTGATGATCGTCGGGATCGGCATGCCCTTTTCCAGGCTGTCGGTCGCGGCGTTGAACGCCTTGCAGAATTCCATGATGTTGACGCCGCGCTGACCCAGCGCCGGGCCGATCGGCGGCGACGGGTTGGCCGCGCCTGCGGGCACCTGCAGCTTGATATAGCCGGTAATTTTTTTGGCCATGACGGCCTCCTTTCATTCTATTGGGGTAAGCCATTGGCCAACCCCGCAAAATTAGCGGTCAAACAGGGGCCAAAACCCCCTCCCGCACGGGAATCGCTCCGATCATGCCGAGGCGAAGGCGCGCGCTTAGCGGCAACGCGCCTGAAAAGCAATCTGAGCCGAAACTATCGTTTCGGGGTGCTGTTCCAGCCCACTCCCCCACCCGGCCGCCCTTAAGATACGATCCCGTGGGTGGCCGGGTGGGGGAGTGGGCTGGTGCCGTGCCAAAATTCGCCGTTTTGGCGGATTTTGAACAAAATAATGTTGTTACTTAACGCGTTCGACCTGGTCGAATTCCAGTTCGACCGGCGTCGGGCGGCCAAAGATCGACACCGAAACCTTGACCCGCGCCTTTTCAAAGTCGAGTTCCTCGACCGTGCCGGAAAAGCTGGTGAACGGCCCGTCCAGCACTTTGACCGCATCGCCAATTTCATAATCGATGCGGATTTCCTGCTTGGGCCGGGCGGCGGCGGCATCCTTTATGTTGAGCATGCGCAACGCTTCGCTCTCACGGATCGCCTGTGGCTTGCTGTTGGTGCCCAAAAAGCCCGTAACTTTGGGCGTGTTTTTGACAAGGTGGTAGACATCATCGGTAAGTGTCAGCTTGGCGAGGACATAGCCCGCCATGGAGGTGCGTTCGGATTGCACCTTTTTGCCGCGCTTTACCTCCGTCACCGTTTCGGTCGGCACTTCGATTTGTTCGACCAGCGGAGACAGGCTCATCCGTTCGGCCTCCGCCAAAATGGCGTCGCGCACCTTGTTTTCAAAACCCGAATAAGCGTGGATGATGTACCAGCGCGCCATAATTACGTCCGTTCCGTTGAGCTTCGCCTTATTGGGCGAAGGAAAGCAGCCAGTTGACCAGCGCACCAAAGGCGCTGTCGATGCCGAGGAAGAAAACCGCCAAAATGGTGGTCATGATCAACACCATGATCGTCGTCGCGGTGGTTTCGCGCGGAGTCGGCCAGACGATCTTATTCGCCTCTTGCCGCACTTCGCGGACGAACTTGCCCGGGGAAAATTTCGCCATCATCGCATCCTCAAAATAGCCCAAGCCATGGCCGCTTTACCCCATGGCTTTGGGCCATATGGGGTGGCAGTCACCCCGTGCAATATCCCACCAGCTTTCACCGCCCAATGCCTTGAAAAAAGGCAATAATCCGCCCGCGCCACCCCACCCGTTTTCGGGGGTTGGGCATGGCTGCGGACGGTATTGAGCCATAAAATCTGTCGTCGCGCTCTACAGAGGGCAACGCGCCTTGGCAAGGCTGGCAGGGGCAGCAGGACTCGAACCCGCGACCCTCGGTTTTGGAGACCGATGCTCTACCAACTGAGCTATACCCCTATGGGCCGCCCTGCCGTCCGGCGTCGCGCGCCATAACCATAGCGCCCGACAAGAGCAAGCCTAAGCGCAATCATCGCCGCTCGCCAGCCCAACGTGCCCCTGCGCAGGCAGGAACCCAGCTTCCAATTCGGCGGTTCGCGCCAAGATCGCCGAGAAACCAAGTCGCCAAGAGGTTGGTGCATCGGGCATCGTCATTGCGACAAGGCAAAGGTGACGCAGCAATCCAGTGCACGAAAACCCCCACCGGGCTATTAATCCCCCACCGGGCTATTAATCCCCCACCCCTAACCCCTCCCCTGAAGGGGAGGGGGATAGAGACTCTGTGCCTCCGCGCCTCTGCGTGAAACCTGAACTAGGTGCCAGTTTACTAAATGCACTTAGGGTCAGGACTCATTAACCACGCGCCCGCCGTTTCCGTTTCTTGGGGGATATGACGACGGGGTTTGGCTATAACCCTGCCAATCAGGTGACCCAGCCATCAGAACGCCCGCACGTCAATGTTGATGCCAATATCCTGTCCCGCCTAACCCACTATGGCGCGATAGAGGCCATAGCTCGACGTCAGGGTCAGCACCACGCCGACCATCAACAACAGGGCTTTGGCGGGCACGCGCTTGGCCAGCATTGCCCCCATGGGTGCTGCTGCCATGCCGCCGATCAGCAGCCCGACGACCGCGACACCGAAATGTGCCACGCCCAAATTCCATATAAAGGCAGCCGAAATGGCGATGGTCAGGAAAAATTCGACGCTGTTGACCGTGCCGATGACTTTGCGCGGTTCGGCACCTTGGATAAGCAGATTGGAGGTGACGACCGAACCCCAGCCGCCGCCACCCGCCGCATCCAAAAAGCCGCCAATCAAGCCGAGCGGCGCCACCACCTTGGGGTCGCGGATATGCGGTTGGTGGTCCAACCCGCGCCACAGCAGCCACAGTCCGATGGATATGAGGTAGACGAGGACAAATGGTTTCACCGTTTCGCCCGATATGTTGGACAACAGATAGGCACCTGTTACCCCCCCGATGACGCCGGGGATTAACAATCGCCAGAATAGCCGTGCATCGATGTTTCGGTGCAGCAAATGGCTGATCCCCGAAACGCCCGTCGTGAATATCTCCACCAGATGGACGCGCGCAGACGCCTGCGCTGGCGGAACGCCGAGCACGCCAACGAGCAAGGTGGAGGTGATGACACCGAACGCCATGCCCAGTGCGCCATCAACCAATTGCGCGGCAAATCCGACGAGGATGAATGGCAATAATGCCGACAAATCCATCGCACTAACGTCAAACATCAAACGCCTGCTCCCGCGCGCTTACAGATGAACCGCTTATGGTGCGCCTGATACAGCAATGCCAGCGTGATTGGCTATCGCTACCCCAAGCGTGCCTTGTTCCAATAATGTGTCTGCAAACGTGCCCGATTGGCCTGCATGAAATCAATAAATACCCGCAATTTGGGCAAAATTTGCCGTCGGTCGGGATAATAGAGGAAGGCACCATTGGACGAAGCAGCAAAATCAGACAGGACTTCGACCAAATTGCCGCGTTCCAGATCCGCCTGAACGGCGGGCAAGGCAAACATGCCGATCGCCGCACCGCTATGTGCCGCCATCAGATAGGCTGCCGAATCATTGACGATGATCGGGCCTTTGACCGGAATTTGGATGGGGCGGTTGCCATCAACAAAGATCCAGTCCCAAAAACCACCAGCGGCGAGGCGCATACGGACGCATTTATGCTGGAGCAGCTCGGTCGGCCTTTGTGGCACCCCATTTTTCTCGAAATATTCTGGCGTGCCGACCACCGCATAGCGAAATGGCGCGGTCAAACGAATGGCAACCATGTCGGCTGCGAGCGATTCGCCCAGCCGCACCCCCGCATCAAAGCCGCCGACCATGATGTCGGAAAGCCCCTCATCGGCAAAAATTTCCAATTCAATGTCGGGGAATGCCGCGCAAAATTCGCCCAATATCGGTTCGAACAGCGGCACAATGGCCGCGCGCATCAAATTGATTCGCAATCTGCCTGCCGGCTTTTCACCCAGCGATCGTGCCGCTTCGATCGCTTGCCCAATGCCCGATATGGCGGGCCGTGCATGTTCGAGGAATTGTTCCCCCGCCTGCGTCAGGCCAACGCTGCGTGTGGTGCGGGTGAGCAATGGCACGCCAACCCGCAATTCCAACGCACGGATGGTCTGGCTGATCGCCGATGGGCTGACCCCCAGATGCTGTGCGGCGGTTGTGAAGCTGCGATGTTCGGCAATCAGCAAAAATGCCTCCACCCCATCGAGCGCGCCGCGTGTTTTTTGTAAGCCCTGCTTCATAGCGCTTCCATATTATGCGCACTTCACAAAAAGGCAAAGCCTTGCTAAATAGGTTGCATAACGAAACGAACCGAACCGCAAAAAGGGCCAAAGGTCAAATGCATAATCGGTCGATAACATGAAAAGGAACTCTCCCATGCAACGCCTTTCACTCTCCCCCCTATTAATCGCTTCGGCATTTGCTCTGGCACCGGTTACCGCGCTGACGGTTCCGACGGGTGCGCATGCGCAGGCCGTGTCGCAGGATTATCGCTGCACCAATCTGCCTGAACAGGTGCGTGCGGCAAGCAGCGCGTCCAATGATGCGGCGGCGGTTGCACGTGCGCAACGCTTCCTCGCGACGGGTGTTTCGCTCTGCGAAGCCCGCAGCGAAGGCCCGGCTGCGCGCCAATTCCGTTCAGCCTTGCGCATCCTTGGTGTCGAAGAAGCCCGCGCCGACAATGGCAATGCGGTTGCCACCGCATCGACGAATCCGTCGGGCAATTAGTCCAAATTACATTATGTAAAGGGCGGCCGCTTTCGGGTGGCCGCCCTTGTCATGCGCAGCGTCGGTAGCGGAAATACCAGACTTCATGCCCCAAGCGGCGCGCCTTGGCTTCATAGCGGGTTTCAGCCCAGCCACTCGGACGATTAAGGAACTGGCTGGCATCGTCAGCGACCCACGCAAATTGGTGGCGGTGCCGGCGCATCACCATCATCGCATGGGCAACATAGATCGGATGGTCGGTGCCAAAGCGAAATTCACCCCCGATTTTCAGCTTTGACGCGATAAGATCCAACGGGCCATCGTTCATCATCCGCCGTTTGGCATGGCGCGCCTTGGGCCATGGGTCGGGGTGCAGCAAGTAAACAAAGCTGAGCGCGCGGTCGGGGATGCGGCGTAACACGTCCAGCGCATCGCCGTGGTGCAGGCGGATATTGCCGACCGGCGGATGCACGCCATTGTCGCCTGCAACATGGCCCAGAGCCTGCGCAATGCCGAGATCGG